>JADFPP010000111.1 GCA_022562275.1 Bacteroidota bacterium | reverse complement strand
TTTTGTCCGGTGGGCGATCGAGCCGTCTCTATCGTTCCCTCGTCTACGATGCGCAGCTCGCGACTCACGCGAGCGCGTACTACATCGAATACATGCAGGCCGGTAAACCGGTGATATGCAGCGATACTGGTGGCAATACGGAACTTATCGAGCACGGCGTTAGCGGCTATTTATATCCCGTCGGCGATACCGCCGCACTGGCCGGTTATATGTCTGAGCTGCTAGCCGAACGCGATATTCGCCAGCGTCGGCGGACATACTGAATGTCATCAAGGAACCGGCCAGTAGCGTCGCGTACTCGCTGTTGGGCAGCTCAGCGAGCGCTTCAGGTGTTTTAACTTCTTGTGCTTGTCCGAATCCTGTCCCCAGGCCGATTAGGATAAAACCTATAAAGAAGACCTGTTTTGTCATAACCTATTTTTCCTGCTTTTTATTTTGGTCAGCGGGCAAGTAAACACTGAAGGTCGTCTTACCGGGTTGACTTTCTACTCTAATTTTCCCGCCGTGCTTATCCAATATCTTCCACACATTATCAAACCCAAGGCCGCAATCGTCCCGGTTGGTTGAAAAGAACACCCACTCATTTTAATGGTTACCATTAAATACAATATTGGCGGCGAATGTCAAGATATTTCTTTGGATCATTTTTTAACGACTTGGCAAAGAAATTATTTAATTCATTCCAATAACGGTAGGAATAACCTGAAAAAAGATTAAAATAACTTCAATAAACTCTAAAAACCGGTCGTATTTTTAACAGGTTGGTAGCGTTGTTATCTAACTTTCCAAACCAAACAATCTGGCTAAACGCAGCAAGGAAGGAATCGATCCTGTTCCTGACTTAGTCACTTAGCCTGATGGGGTAATTCACGAATCGGCTTCCCCGTGATCCTGAGAATCGCATTGGTCAGGGCTGGAGCCACTGGCGGCACACCAGGTTCCCCAACGCCACCGGGCGGGGACTCGTTCTCAACAATGTGAACATGTATTTCCGGTGTTTCATCGAGGCGGAGAAGCGGATAATCATGGAAGTTGCTCTGCTGCACGGCGCCGTTACTCGCAGTGATGTTGCCATGCAGTGCGAGTGTAAGGCCAAAAACGACCGATCCTTCCATCTGCGTTTTCACACGGTCCGGATTGACATAGGTGCCGCAATCTACAGCACAATCAACCCGGTGAACGCGCACCTTCAATCACATGCCGAAGCCGTTAGGGTCTATATGGATGGCGATCCAGGTCTTCTCCATAGGCTCCCTTATCGCCTTCGAACAGCGAATTCAAATTGCGAGGCGGTCCTATAAGTTCGAGTAAGTAGTCTTCTCAACAAAAAATGCCTATCCTTCTATGAACTCATCGGATTTAAGAAAAACTATATTCAAACACATCAAAGAAAATGCTAAAGAAAAAGGTAACTGGATAGATTGTGTTAATGGTTTCTCTGATCACGCTCATTGTTTAATATCCCTGAATAAAGATATGTCAATCAGCAAAACTGTTCAATTAATTAAAGGTGAATCATCAAATTGGATTAATAAAAACAACTTGATTAAACACAAATTTAAGTGGCAGGATGATTATTGGGCAGTAAGTGTGAGTGAAAGTCACATTGCAAAAGTTAGAAAATATATTTATAATCAAGAAGAACATCACAGAGTAAAGCCTTTCCGGGAAGAAGTAGAATTATTTATGAAAAGATATGGTTGGGTTTATATTAAAGGAAGTTAATTAATGTGACTAAAGTCAAATAAACTGTAAATATTATACCGTCTGCTGAAGCAGACGGCAAGTGATGTATAATAAAAAAACTTATTTGTTTTTTAAAAGCTTAAACAAGATATCCATTCCCGTTCGATTTATAGAACAAAATAAAAAGCAAACTTATTTATTCCCATTCGCTTCAGCGAACGGTTTATAGAAACAAAACCAACGAATTAGAGGCTTCAGCCCCAACAAAGTGTAAGTGTGTTTAAAGCCAATTTTGTTTAGTATTTGATTTTACTGTAACTCGTACTCTTTTATTTTTCTGTATAATGTTCTTTCGCTGATATTTAACAGTTTAGCAGCTTTCCTTTTACTTCCGCGCGTTTTGTCCAGAGCATTTTTTATCGCTTCTTTTTCCATTTCATTTAAAGGAATAATTTCTTCATCACCGCCACTTTTATTTGTTGCAAAAACTTCGCTTTGCTGATGTATAATTAAATCTTTTAAGTCAATCAAATCTTTTTTTATCTCGAACAAAGCTCTGTAAAGTAATTCCCTATCAGCCTCTTCAGGAGTTTTTCTTAAAAAGATGGGGAGATTCCTGGTTTCTTCATATTTATTTTGATCGATTAATAGAGAGCTAAAGGAATTAACATCAAGGACTTCGTTTCTATTATTTAAAGTTATGGCAGTCTCTAAAGTATTTTTCAATTCTCTAACATTGCCGGGCCAGTTGTACTCCATTAATAATTTTAATGCATCGCTGGAAAGTTCCGGCACTTTAATACCTTTATCCGAAACCCATTTACGAATAAAATAGTTCACCAATAATTCAATATCTCCCTTGCGCTTTCTTAAAGGAGGTACATTAAGTGTAACTGCTTTTAATCTAAAAAAAAGATCTTCCCTAAATCTGTTTTCATCAACTTCATTTTGAAGATTTTTATTTGTGGCGGCAATAAATCTTACATCTACGTTAGTAACTGTCTCTGCACCGATTCTCATAAATTCTTTATTCTCCACTGAACGCAAAACTTTTACCTGGGTTGTTAACGGCATTTCAGCAATTTCATCCAGAAAAAGAGTCCCGCCATCCGCAATTTCAAAGTAACCCCGGCGATGATCTACGGCTCCTGTAAAAGAGCCTTTTTGGTGTCCGAATAATTCACTCTCAAGAATTCCTTCCGGAATAGCACCGCAGTTAACAATTACCATTTTTTTAGCGGCGCGCTTACTGGCGTTATGAATTGCTGAAGCAAATATTTCTTTTCCAACACCACTTTCTCCGTATATGAGCACCGTTATATCTGATGGTGCTACTTGCATTACTACTTCAACGAGATCATTTATCTCACGAGAGTTGCCAATTATACCATTGTTTTCTTTAAATTCTTCTATTGTCATTTTATTTATTCATTTCTTAAAGCATTGGTGTGATGACATATTGTCGCACACAAATAATATCAAATCTTTTGAAAGGTCAAATATACTAATTTTTTTCACTCAAAGAATATCATAAAGTAGTAATATTGTCAGAGTGCGATTTTTAGTCCGTCATACGCAAGGATGAATTTTTCTTTCAGATCAACCTGCAGGTTAACAATAAATTCTTTTAAGTTATTTATATCCTCATCAGTGATGTGGGTCAAAATAATTTTTTGAGGTAAGGCATCATTAGGATAAGAGTTTAAAATATCATCTGGTTTGATATGAGTAACTTCACTTATCAGGTAATCAATTGTGTTATCTGAAAATAACAGAAGATCATCTTTACTGCCGATATCCCCGGTGTAATGAATTTTTTTATTTTCAATGTTTAGAAGAAAACTGCTGCAAGAAAAACTTTGTAACTTATATTTCTCTAAACCCGAAACAGGAGCAAGATGTGAATTTTGACGGGGTATAAAACTGATCTCATTGTTTACTTTAAATAATTCATCATTAATATAAGATTTATAGTTAATTGTAAATCCCATTCTTTCAGGAAACAAGTAAGAATTAATTATAAATTTTTGAATAACATTTGCAAGTTTTGTGTTAATAAATATATCAAGATGTTTTTTTCTTTCACACATTTTCATTTGCACAATTAAAGCAGCTAAACCGGTGTAATGATCGGGATGAAGATGCGTTATTAGAATTCCATCAATTGAAGAGAAATTGATTTCCCCGGCTAACAAGGCTTTCGAAATACCATCACCGGCATCGATAAGTAAATTATAGCGGGATGTTGAAATTAGAAACGATGAGTGAAATCGGTTTAATGAAACTTTTCCTGAACCGGTTCCTATAAAAACTAATTCAGCCATTTGGTTATTTGGGGATCGTTATGACTCTTCCGTTAAGATCAAACTTTTCATTTATTGTTTTCAGGAAACTTTCTGCATCATTATCGGTCACAAATTTTCCAACATAAACAATATGAAAAACACTACCGGCTACTTGTTTTTCTTTTATTTCAGAGAATATCCCGGAATTTTCAAACTTATCCTTAAGAGATTTGGCATTTTCTATATTTGAAAAAGCTCCTGCCTGAATTGTAAACTTATAATCCAATCCGGGTTTTTCCACAGTTGTTTGAACAGAATTTGTACGAGTTACTTCATAGTCTTCTTTTTCAATATCCGGATTAATTGGAAGTTTATTTTGTTTTGCTACTTTTATGTATGGAGATTCGGGATAATTATTTATTAGTTGAATCAATTTTTTATCAGCCGATTCATACAGACCCAGAGCGTAGTAATATGAATATATTCTGTAAAGTGCGGCATCGGCATACTTGCTATTCGGATATGCATCAACAATTTTTTGATAGATCACAACTGCTGTCTGTCCATTTTCGGTGAGAACTCCATCAAGAAACATAATTGAAGGGCTTTCCGGGTACTCAATTTTTAAATCTGTAAGTTCGCTCTTTACTTCGTCTACTCTTCCTCTCTCAATCTGTTTTAAGTACTGAACTATGTCGACATCCTGGGAATATAAAAAAAGAGGGGATACCAGGATAATTAATATCAGAAATGCGGTTATTTTAAAACTATAAAAAATCATTTTTTTCGCCGGTAGCTTTATGGCGCCGGATATTATTATTCAGAAAATTTTTCTTCATGCCAACTTATGCAATTAATGCAAGATTGTTATTCGTTACATTTTCCTGCTCAACAAAATCACCAAATAATGTTGCGTGTGTTGCTTTATTAATCTTCAGCGTAACATAACTTCCAACCTTTATATCATCATTTACAGGAAAGATTACAACCTTATTAGTATCAGTCCTGCCTGCAAAAAATTTATCCGATTTCCTGCTTGAGCCTTCAACCAACACTATTTCATCCTTGCCAATTAAAGTCTGGTTTATTTGGTAAGATATCTGCTGCTGAAGATCGATTATTTCATGTAATCTTTTTGATTTAGTTTCTTCGGTAATATCATCTTTCATTCTATAAGCTTTTGTTCCCTCTCTTGGAGAATACTTAAACATATATGCTCCATCATATTTAACTTCACGCATTACTTCTAAAGTTTTTACATGATCCTCATAAGTTTCTGTTGGGAAGCCTGAAATAATATCTGTTGAAAAACTAACACCCGGAATGATCCTTCTTGCTTTTTCAATCAGCTTAATGTAGTGATCAATAGTATATGTCCTGTTCATAAGTTTTAAAATTCTATCTGAACCGGATTGCACGGGCAGATGAATATAATTACAAATGTTTTGGTTTCCCGCTATTGTGTACAACAACTTATCAGAAAGATCCTGCGGATGTGATGTGGTAAACCGGATTCTGAATGATCTGTCAACTTCGGCACAAGCACTCAGCAGGTCGGCAAAATCTTTATCATTATCTAAATAAGAATTAACATTTTGCCCAAGTAGAGTTACTTCCTTAAATCCTCTTTGGGATAATTGCTTGATCTCATCCACAACAGAGTTTATCGCCCTGCTTCTTTCTCTACCACGTGTGAAAGGGACTACACAAAATGTACAAAACTTATCACAGCCGCGCATTACCGATAGCCATGCTTGTAACCCGTCTTCGCGGTGAGGAATAATATCATCATAAGTTTCTGTTCGGGAAAGTTTAACACCTATTCCTTTATCACCATTATATGCAGCATCAATTAATTCAGGTAAACGACGATATTCATCCGGACCAACAACTAGATCGACAATGCTTTTCTTTTCCATCAGGTCTTTTCGTAAACGTTCTGCCATGCAGCCAAGTATTCCCACAATCAGTTCGGGCTTATCATTCTTCATATTTTTAAAGTATCCAAGCCTTCCATAAATGCGCTGCTCTGCTTTTTCCCTTATACTGCAAGTGTTAATCAAAACTACATCTGCATCATTTACCGATTTAGTTAAATCGTATCCTTTATCTCCCAAAATTCCAAGCACTATTTCGGTATCTGCCAGATTCATTTGACAGCCATAGGTTTCTATATATACTTTATTTTTATTCATTTAGTCTATTATAATTTTTGGCAAAGCAAAAATATATAAAATTGAAGTTAATAGCATGATTTAACCGGTTAGGATGATACAAAAATACTGCCCCTTTATTTAGAGATTTTTAGGCTCTATACGAATAATACTGGGTAACAGAAATATTTTAGCTGTAAATATGATAGCAAAACATTTCACTATAGGTTTCATTAACCAACGGATTCCGTCTTCGTTAAAAAAACTACGCCGGACAAGTTATCCGTTGATTAATCAGAGAAATAAGATTACTACTAACTAATGATTTTTATGTTTAGTATAGTTTTTTTACGAAGACGAAAGCAATTGAAATTTGTAGAATTTTTTATAGCAGTTTGAGACACCCAAATTGGTAAGTATAAATCTTGTAATATCAGAGCAATAAAAAACCCCTCACTTATTCAGAGAGGGGTTTAAATTTGATGATACTTTATAAAATTATTTCAGTAAAGTCATCTTCTTAACCTGTGAAAAATCACCGGCTTCAATACGGTAGAAGTATATTCCACTGCCCAGATTAAAGGCATCGAAATTTACTTCGTGATTACCGCTTTCCATAACCTGATTCACCAAAAGTGCAACTTCTTCACCTAAAGTATTATAAATTTTAAGTGTTACATTTCCACCTTTTGCCAATGTGAATTTAATTGCAGTGCTGGGATTAAACGGATTCGGATAATTTTGTGACAGATCATATTTAACCGGATTTGTTACCTCAACATTAACCACATTCAATAACTCAACGGTTCCATCAAAATCAAATTGTTTTAATCTATAAGCATATTTACCTGAAGCCAGGTTTTCGTCAACAAATGAATAACTATGTATTTCTGTTGTTGTACCGAAGCCCGCAACAAATCCAATTTTCTCCCATACATCCTCTACAGTTGAACGGAGAACATCAAAACCTCTGTTATTTACTTCAGTTGCTGTAATCCAATTAAGTGTAACATCGTTCCCACTTACAGATGCAGTGAATGATGTTAATTCGACTGGAATTGTACCAGGAGGTAAGAAATCAGTAGCATAGAATCTCGGGAATATTTGATATCCACTATTAAAAGGTGGACTTCCGTCAAACTGACTTCCAATACCAAGAATATCCTGTGGCCAGGTTGGTTCAGTCTGTCCGGGGATATCGGTGTCAGAATCTATACGGAATGTGACAGTATCTATTCCATCACTAAACTGAAGGTTTGTGCTACCACTTGTTGGCCAGGTTCCACCAACCAAAGTTAATGAAATGAATCCGAGAAGAGAGCCTTCATAAGCTTCAGGATCTGCTTTATATTGTGCTAAAGTTAGTTCTATTAAATTTGGAGTGGGATTTCCAGAACTAACTAACACCCATCCTGATGAATCTGCTGGAATGATTTCAGTCATACCGTTAAACTGATCAACTGTTCCAGTAATTTCGAGCTCATCACCCATTGCCCAACTGAAGACGGGAGGACCAAACATAAAAATGTCTGTACCAGCTGTACCGTCATCAATATAAAATGAATTGTTAGATGATTGAAAGTTTGGAGAAAATACTACACCCTGAACAGTAACTGTTTGTCCTAATCTATCAGGTACAAAATCACCATTTAAATCTTCAATTGCTTCAGCAATTGTTATTGTTCCGCCACTTCCAACAACCTCCGTCCAGACTGAAGATATTAATATACCATCAAAAATTAAATCCGTTGCTGAATTAAATTGGCGAAAGTTAAGAGAGCCCGGCTCAATTTCTGACGCCCCACCTGCTGAAAATGGACCTAAGGTAGGTACGGCGGGTTCGGTATTTGTTGGAGGGGTAGCAGAATCAAATACATAGAGGCTAACCATATCATTATCTGCTCCAGCAACAATTTCATATTTGAGGATGAGTAAGTAAGTTTCTCCAAAATTATAATTGAAACCTGTATAAACCTGACCACTGCTACTAAAACTTAAACCAAATGCGGCCTTAGAAGCATCATCATCAACCCATACTCTTCCTCGGTAGTCGAAGGCATGTGGATTTGGAGCATAATGCATAAAATAGCTTGCTGATCCACTAGCGTTTACAACCACCATAATTGATGTGTAAACTGCTCCGGAAGTTACAGAAGTAAATAACTTATTCACATCCTCACCAGTATTAGCCATCCAGGCAGCATTACCAACACCTGAACCAGGTTGACCCGGAAACACTAAGCCAGGAGAAACAACCGCCATCGGATTTGATCCTGCTCCACTGTGAGCTACCCATCCATGATCGGTGAGTATATCTCCCGCAGTATAATCGAAATTCTCATCGAGCAGCACTTGCGCAATAACATTAGTGCTAAAAGCAAAAACAAGAATTAAGAAAAGATTGATTAGTAGGTTTTTTTTCATAATAGCCCTCTCGGTTTATTGTTAATGAAATGTTTAGAATCAATATATGAAATCCTTTTGATAAAATACACAATTATTAAAGTTTTTTTTATTTTTTTCAAATCACTTAATTAGGCTCATTTTCCTTATTTTAACAAAATTATCCGCTTCCAGTTTATAGAAATAAATACCGCTGTTTAAATCCGAAGCATTAAAATTTATTGTATGCACTCCTGCTTCTTTAATTTCATCTACCAATAATGCAACAGTTTCCCC
>JADFPP010000110.1 GCA_022562275.1 Bacteroidota bacterium | reverse complement strand
AATAAGAAATCCGAATGATGATAAAATTAAAGTTAAATAATTCTCCCAGTACAATCTATCTCTCCCGGGCACTATCAATACATCACTTGCCTGCATTTTTGATAATTTCAGGTTTTTACTCAAATTATCATTCCACCAGAGATCATCATAATTAAATTTGATCATCCGTTGTGTTGAATCCTTATTTATCCTGTAAATTCTCAGCTTATCAAGGTATGCGTTATCATTTATGCCTCCTGCATATGATAGTAAACTAATAATATCGCTCCTGATAGGTATTACATATCTGCCGGGATATTTAACATAACCCCATACAGCCACTTTAATATTTATTCCGTCCGGATCAGAATAGTCATAATAACCACCCACGTTTCGCCCGCTGAAATTAGGATTCAATCCAATTTGAATATCCTCATCCTGGGCAATTAATTGTGATGGAAGAATAATAAGTAAAATGAATGATATTAAGCAAAAATACTTCATAAGTAATAATAAGAATTAATAAATATAAGAAATTTATGAATTATAATTGCCACTTCAAATTTTTTTAAAGTCTGCTATATTCATTTTAAATAAATGTTTTTATAGCTTTGTCTAATAAATAATTTAACCGTTGTGGCTAAAAGATTTCATTGTTATGAATTAGGTAAAATATGATTACCGGTATTATGCTCAGTAACTGTGTATTTCAATATAAATGACGGTATATTATTATGTAGCACATTGAACGTTAATTCGTCAATTTTTTAGAGGCATACCATTGAAATTTAGTTTACAATCAATGTTCATTCTGTATTTTTAATCTAAAGAATTCCTCGAGGCTGTGCCCGGGGTTTCCGTTTTCTCCTTCTCCTTTGAGCAGAGGGTTTGGGAGAGGTGAAAATAATTGTTAAGATTTATAGATATTCTATTCATTGAGAAAATAGAAAATTTTTTTGCCCAATTGCAATGATCATATTTCACTGTGACTCACCTGGCGAAGCTGTAACTGGCTGAAGGAATTTTTACTACATATGAACTGAGAAATCCGTTGAGGCTGTTGGGATCTACAAGAGGTAAGTTTTACACTTCTAAATTTCTTGATGAGTGACACTTGGGTTACACAGGCAGAGAGCTTGCATTAACCGGAAGTGTTTTTGATTTTCGATTTGATGCAATGGTTAGCAGCCCTGTTAGACAAGTGCAGTATGTGATGGATATTCTTATACAGAAGATATTCAGATTCTGGGTATTCAGTTCTGTCTCTGTTGGACCGAGCGGTATTTTAGGTACGAGGAACTACGGTAGTCTCGGTTTCACCTCTATATTTATCAACATCCGTTTTAAAATGGGCACTTCGCTGTAAATAAATTTGCGATTGTTGCCTGCCCGCCTTTGGAGGGATTGAGGATTGGCGATTGATAATTAACAGTGTTAAATAAAAAAACAAATCCAGCATTCAGCATCCTGTATCCTGAGTTCTGAACAATGACCAATGACCAATGACTGCTTTGAATGGATGGATGCATGAATGTATGATTGTATGGAAGATTGGATTATCTGTTTCACAGATTCCACCCTGCGAACAGGTTTCTAAATTTACAATGCTACACGTTAGTTTTTGTATTCTTGTCACTATTAAATAAATTTGGTTAACATCGTTGTAAACAAATGAATAAAACAATTAAAATAATTGACCGTAAAGACGAAGAAATATTAGATATTAATTTTTGGCGTTCAAAAACTGCAGAAGAAAAATTATCTGCAATACAATTTCTGCGGGAACAATTCATTCAAGTTATGAATAAAGAAAAAGAATACAATGAGAGTAGAAAAAGACTTCGAAGAGTTTATAGAGTTATTGAACAAAAATAATGTTGAATATCTAATTATTGGTGCTTACGCATTCGGCTTGTACGCCCGCCCGCGTAACACCGGTGATATAGATATATTAATAAACAGAACAGAAAAAAATGCCGGGCTCATTATAAATGTTCTGAAAGAATTTGGATTTAAACTGCCTGATATAAATAAAGATGATTTTCTGAAAGAAGGAAGAGTAGTGCAGCTTGGGGTGAGTCCGGTTAGAATTGATTTGCTTAATTCTATAGATGGTATTGAGTTTAATAAAGCCTATGCAAAAAAGAATGTTGCATCATTCGGAACAGAAAAAGCAAATTTCATTTCGAAAGCAGATTTGATAGAAAACAAAGCAGCATCGGGAAGACCAAAAGACCTGGCTGACCTTGAAGAACTAAGAAAAAGTGAAGACTAGCTTTTTTAATTACATTTTGAAGTATGTATAGAAATTGGCATAATAAAAGTTCCAGTTTTCCAATATTCCATGGTTCCAGAGTTTTCATTTGTGCTTTCTGGCTACCCGGCTGGCAAGTTTTGCTTTCTAACTATTATTAGAAAAATTTGGTTAACATCGTTGTAAACAAAAGAATAATAAAATGGATAAAGAAATTGCAAGTAATATTAAATTGGATTTGATTATCGATAAGTTAAAGGAATCTATAAATCCATTTAAAATAATTTTGTTTGGCTCATATGCTTATGGAAATTCTTCAAAAGATAGTGATATCGATTTATTAGTTGTAACTAATGATAATCACTACCCAAAAAATTATAAGGAAAAAATGGAAACGTATTTAAATATTTCAACAATATTCAGTCAATTTAAAAAAGAAATTCCAATAGATTTGATTGTTCATACAATTCCGATGCATAAATGTTTCATTGAACTAGGGAGTATGTTTTCTAAAGAGATTTTAAAGAATGGTAAGGTGTTGTATGAAAGATATAACTAAATGCTTGTCCCTTCGGGGAATGGCTAAAAGCTGCTAAAGATGATTTAGATACGATAGAAGAATTAATTACAGAAGAGCATCTTACGAATATCGTTGCATTTCACGCTCAGCAATGTGTTGAAAAATCAATTAAAGCAATGATGGAGGAGTATGAAATTCCATTCTCAAAAATCCACAGTTTAGAAACATTAATTGAAAAACTTATTGATAAAATTGACTTTGATATTGATAATCAAATTGTGTTAAAACTGGATAAATTATATTTGGATTCACGTTATCCAGGTGATACCGGATTGCTTCCGGATGGAAAACCTAACATTGGAGAAGCAAAATCTTTTTTGGATTTTGCAAAAACATTTTATTCAAATATTAGGAAATTACTGAAAGCAGAATATTAAAAAATTCCACTAATGCTTATTATTGGTTTAGATGATAGAGTTGTGAGAATAGTCTTTATTTAGTCAACCATATAAGAAATAAGCCCGAATTACCTTAAAGACAAATAAAAAATCGACGAACCACACACTAAGTTACCAATGACCCAATGATCCGTCTTCGTCCGGCAACTCGTCTCGGCAGACTTGAAATAAAGCGAGCCGAAGTCTGACGGACTGCTGGATTACGCCGGACAGGTTGAATGAAATTACCGGCTGCCAACTGCTGATTGATTGATAATTGTTGATTGCTTGTCTCGGCATAGCGAAGTGCAGACGGAATCATTTATAATTGATCTATTGATGATTTAATAAAAAATTATATATTATAATCATATTCCAAAAAATGGAGCTGCAATTGGAAAGTATTATTAATATTCATATCGAAAAGTTAACGAAGGTGTATATCTAGCTGCATCAAAGGATATTCAAGGATTAGTTGCACAAGGAAGAACTGTTACTGAAACGATTGAAATCGCCAGGGATGTAGCTGAAAAATTACTTGAAGCACAAAGTGATTTCGGGAAAGAGAATGACATCACAAATATTAAGATTCCGCCGCAGGCGGACAGGTAGAAACTGATGAAAGAAATGAATAAACAGGATATCATAGAAAAGATAAGAAATTACCTTTTCCAAAAATCTGAAATAGATTATGCATATATATTTGGTTCATTTACTAAAAAAGATTACTATGATGATATAGACATTGCCGTTTACATTAAAAGCAGATTTAACTATAAGAATTTTAATCTATATCCATTCGGATATGCAAGTTTACTTTCAGGTGAGATATTAAGAATTATTAAGTACAAAAAAGTAGATATGGTTGTAATGAATGATGCAGGCTTATTAATACTAAATAGAATTGTGAATAAGGGATTATTATTGTTTGACCGCGATATTTTTGGACGGATTTATTTTGAAAATCGAATACGAAAAGAATATATCGATTCGGAACACTTAAGAAAAATTAAAGAATTTTATATTAAAGAAAAAATTCAATAATGCCTGATATAGAAAGAATAAAAAAACATTTAAGTGCGTTGTTAAGTGATTTAAAAAATCTTGAAAAACATAAAAATATTACAAGAGAAGATTTAGCTAAAGACACTGACCTCTCTGGATATTAGAGAGGGGTATTTATCTTTCTATTCAAAACTTATTCGATATGATGGCGCATATTGCATCGGCGGACTTCAACTTAAAATGGGAACAATATTCAGATATTCCGGAACTGCTATTTAATGAAAATTTGATTAATGAAAGCGAAAGAAGCTTATTAGTTCAGATGGCAGGTTTCAGAAATCGTTTAAGCCACGATTATCTTGGTTTGGATTTGGATATTTTAGTTGATATCGTTAATAATCGTATACCCGATTTTAGAAATTTCCTAAAAATCATTAAAGATTATTGCAAAATTTAAACCTGCTAGGTCATCTAAATAAACCACCTTCTGTTAAATCTGATATAAAGCAAACTGCTTAACGGTGGTAATATTGAAAGAGAGACAAAAGACTACAGTAAAACGATAAAAGTATTTCTTCCCAATGACTACCTGAATGAATGCCTGTATACTTGCCCGGCTTTTGACGGGATTGCCAACTGTACATTGCTTACTGCCAACTTCCATTGTCTATTGAAGATTGATTATTGATGATTGATTGAATTACTGAATGGCTGTATGCCTGCCCGGCTTCTGACGGGATTGTATGAAAATTGTTGAATTTGTCCGCCGTGGCGGATTGCTTACTGCCAACTGATTGATAATTTACGACTAATAACCAAATTACCCAATTACTAAATTAACCAATATAAAGATGATTGGATGCCTGCCTGCCGAAGTGAAACATAGGTATGGCCTGCCCGCCTTTGGAGGGATTGTTAATTTTTCATTTGCAAGGCAAAATATATATGACTAGAAAAGAAAAATATGGTACCCTAAAAAAAATTTTTTGGGATTATAATGTTGAATTTCTCCCATTGGATAATTTTATTAAAATGGAGACTGACGATATTGATGAATATGTTTATAATTTAGTAGTAACACGTATGCTGGAGAGATTAAACTGGTATGATATTATAGACATTTTAGGTATTGAGCAATTAAAAAAAATACTGAGCCAGGATACAATCAAACGGTTAAGAAGTAACGAATTAAAGGAAAGATATGAAAGAATTAGACGAATATTATTTAAAGAACCTTTATCCCTTTCAGGATGGGATCCTGAATATATTAAGAGAATTAGGACAACCCTTTTATCTTACCGGTGATATGCTTCTTAGCCGGTACTATTTCAGCCATCGCTATTCGGATGATCTCGATCTATTTGTAAATAGCGATAGTAATTTCGAAAATTTTGTAGAACTATTTTTTAAAACTTTAGACGAAAGACAAGTAAAGGAAGGCTTTATTATCGACAAACAGAATGTGACTAAATCTAATAATTATATGCAAATATTTTTATCTAAAGAAACTGCTAACCTTAAAATAGACTTAGTAAATGATATTGCCGCACAGTATGGTGAGTTTTTATTTGATGATAGACTAGGAAAAATAGATAGTTTAAGAAATATACTATCTAACAAATTTTCGGCTCTTTTCCGATTTGAAGCAAAAGATGTTGTAGATATTTGGATAATTTGTAAAAATTATAAATGTAAATTCAGAGAAATCATTAAAGAAGCGAAGAGTAAAGAAGTCGGGGTTGATCCCGTGGCAATATTCGAAATATTAAGCACCTTTCCGGTAGATAAACTTGATTTAATAAAATGGATTGATAAGCCCGATCCGAATATTTTTAAGCAGGATATCACTCAGATAGCTGATGATATTCTATACGGCAGAGAAAATTCACTCTTCCTAAGTTAATAGGAGGCTTCGCGAAACCTTGTTTAATTAAAAAAAACTATTTAAGATCGACAATAATTATTGTATTAGAACATTTTTGCTATGCTACGCCCCCCTTTTAGAAGTTTTGCAAAGGCTTCTAATACATTATAAACTCTGTGCGCCCTCTTCGCAGTAGCGGGTTCCTTTTACAACCAATGACTGAAATGATTGCCAACTGATTGATAATTGCTGGTCTCGGCGTAGCGTAGCGAAGACGGACCTGTCCCGGCGAAACGAAGTGAAGACGGAATGATTTCTTATCCCGGCGTAGCGAAGCGCAGACGGACCTGTCCCGGTGAAACGAAGTGAAGACGGAATGATTTCTTATCCCGGCATAGCGAAGCGCAGACGGAATCATTTATAATTGACTTATGGATGAAGGTTTAGATAGAATAATGGAAGGATGGAATAAGAGATAAAATATATACATTGTATGGAATTAAAAAGGAAAAATTTTAATCTCCTTAATAAATTCATTACAACAAAAATGGAGCTTGCGACATCCCGCCTTGCTGGACAAACAAAGGAATAGCGATTGGCAAGACTCTTTTATCAAACAATGAAATATTCCCATTTCCTCCAAAGGAGTGCCTTCGGCGCAATCTTCCTCCAAATGAGTACCTTCGGTGCAACATTCCATTCTTTGGGAGGTTCCACCCTGTGAAATACGATTAGCTGGAAATATGGAATAGTGGAATATTACAATAAATGGATGATTGGAATAATGAAATGGCAGTGAGGAATTTATAAAAAAAAATTTTGAATGGAATTAAAAAGAAAAAATATTAATCGGGGTTTTACTAAACTAAGAGTTTGGGAGCACGCGATTGAATTATTTTCTTTGGTCTTTGAAATGACTAAAATTTTCTCCTATGATTTGACTAAATCAAGAAATAATATTTTGGATGCATCCAACAGTATTCTCAGGAATATCGCAGAGGGTTATTGTAGAAGAAATCTCAAAGAGTATTTGAATTTTCTTAATATTGCTTTAGGCTCTGCTGGTGAATTATTTTCCGGTATGTATTCCTTTAAAGAAATAAAAAAAATTACAGAGGATGATTTCGAAAAATTTGATGAGTTACATTACCAGGTTGAAAATGAATTAATCTCTTTAATAAAATCATTACAAAGCAAACAGAGGAATGGCGATTGGCAAGACTCCTTCCTCGATGGATGAAAAATTCCAATTTTCCAACATTCCATTTTTCCGGAAGTTACATCAGCTCCAAATCGATAAAACGAAATAATTAACTAACTCAAGTAAAATTTATCATTTAATCTTTTTTCTTATACTACATTGCTTATTGCAAACTGGTTTATAATTACTTGTCTCGGCGTAGTCCGGCAGTTGCCGGACGCAGACGGAATCATTTTTCATTTATAACTTATGAATCTATTCCGATCAGCAGATATTAAAAAACTTTTTCTTATTGGTACTTCAATTATTTCCGCCAAATCAGTTCTCCTGTTAATTGCTTACTTCTTTGATGAACTGACTTACAATAGATTTAACCAGGCATATTATACCGCATCACTACTGATGCTGTTTGGCGGGTTGGGATTTAATATTGCTATAACAAGGATCTCACTGCGTAAAATATTTTTGGTTGCTGCAGTTATTGTTAATATAATAGCGGCATTTGCAATACTGAACATCTTTGTAGAATCAATAAACACTACTGCTGAAACATTATCTCTTATGATCTACAGTATTTTTGCCGTACTTGGATCAATATATGTGTTTCAATTACTCTTTAGCGGAAGTTATTTCAGATTTGTTACCCTGACTCTCACCTATTCTTTTTTACATCTTTTAATTATACCAATGATTAACATTTATGATGTAAATTTATATATTCTTCTACCGTTGATCTCTGCGACCTGGTTTTTTATTGGACTCCCCTTCTATCTTAAAAGCAGCAAATCAGGATCAGAGTCTTTATTTAATTTTTATAAGATCGGTTTCTCTGCATTTATAATTAATTCTTCAATTCCGCTTGCATTAGTATTGGATAAATTTATTGTGAACAGATTTTTTGATATCGAAATTGCTAATGCTTACACATTTGCCTGGGGTCTAACTGCACCTTTATTTTACATTGGTAACATTGTTGAAAAACTTCTTTACTCGGAAAAGAAAGGAGATGATTACCATTTATTGAAAAAAGGATTTTTTATTAACATACCGCTTGTTGTATTGTATTCCCTCCTGGCACTTTCTATGGTAAATTTATTTCCTTCATTGCTGCCGGGATCTGTAAATGCATCCCAGTTCCTTATAATATTTCCATTAATGATTTCCGGTTATACTGCTTATGTTATTTTTCATTTTCCGGTAAATGCATACCTATTTAAAGTTGCAGAAACGGAAAAACACAAGCTTGTTGCTTTTTCATTTTTAATAGTAACTGCTGTTATATTTATCTGCTGCTTTGTTGCACTGAACACAATAGTTGTAATTAATTTCAAATCACTTTTGGTGATGATCTGGTTTTATATATTTACTTTATTAATTGTTAAATCGTATCTGCTATTTAAAGAGGATTTGGGAATTGGTATGCAAGTATCACCGGTAAAAAAATAAACCTGTTTATTCATAAGACAATAATATTTTTATTTACTCAACCTAACCGCTAGTTTTGGAAACTGTTAAAACGGTTAATTATTTCATTTTTTCTTGAGTAACCCACTCCGCCGCTGGCGGATTAATAGACTGTGTGATCATTATATGTCAAATTTAAGAACTCATCCCCAACCCCTTCTCTTAAAAAG
>JADFPP010000109.1 GCA_022562275.1 Bacteroidota bacterium | reverse complement strand
CTTAATAAACAATTCAATTAATTTCAAAGAGGGAGATTCACGCATATCATCAATATCTTTTTTATAGGAAGCACCCAGTATCAACACTCTCGATCCATTTAAAGGCAGCTTAATTTTGTTTAATACCTCTATTGCTTTTTCAACCACATAATAAGGTTGATATGTATTTATTTCTCCAGCTAATTCAATAAATTTTGTGTTGATTTCATATTCTCTGGCTTTCCAGGTTAAATAAAATGGATCTATCGGGATACAGTGTCCGCCTAATCCCGGCCCGGGATAAAAAGCTGTATAACCAAATGGTTTGGTTGATGCAGCAGCTATTACTTCCCAAATATCTATATCCATTCTATCAAAAACCATCTTTAGTTCATTAACCAAAGCAATATTAACTGAGCGGTAGATATTTTCCAGTAGTTTCGTTGCTTCGGCAACACTTGGAGAAGACACAGGAACAGTTTTAACTATAACTTGTTCGTAAAGAGCAGTTGCAATCTTTAAACATTCTTCCGTCATACCTCCCACAACTTTTGGAATTGTTGAGGTTGAGTACTTTGAATTATTCGGGTCCTCTCGTTCAGGACTAAATGCTAAGTAAAAATCCTTACCAACTTTGAATTTACCATTGCCCGAAGGTTTAGCCTTTTCAAAAAGTGGCAGCAGAATTTCTTTTGTGGTTCCGGGATAAGTTGTTGATTCTAAAATAACAATCTGATCTTTATGCAAATATTTGGATATCGTATCTGCGGTACCAACAACATAAGACATGTCAGGTTCCCGATATTCATTTAGAGGAGTGGGAACACATATAATTATTGCATCCATATCAGTAATTTTTGAAAAATCGGAAGTGGCACCAAATTTACCTTCAGATACTGTTTTTTTAATTTTTTCACTGCCTATATGTTTTATATAACTTTCACCCCTCATTAAATATTTTATTTTATTTTCATCAACATCAAATCCTAAAACGTTAAATCCTTTATTTGCGAACTCTAAGCCAAGGGGCAAACCAACATAGCCAAGACCAATTATACCAATATTTGCTGATTTGTTTTTAATTTTTTCAATAAGATCCATAAGTACACTTTCTATTTATTGAGTAGGAAAAGAATTTTATAGGGATTTAACCTAACGAAAAAAAGTTCATATAATCAAATTTTATGCCTTAGGTTTCAAAAACAACGAAAAAATGATTTAATATAAATATATATTTTAACTGTGTTTTGAATCATTCTAAAATACTCAGCTCATACCTAAAAGCAATTCTAAGAGTATCCTGATTATCCATTCTTGGGAAAAAAATATGTGTAACCTTTTTCAAACCTGAAATACAAGAATATTATAATTAAGAACGATAAACAAACTTATTGTTTGTTATTTATCAATCTGGCTTATAAAAGTTCTTAATTAAGAAATTGTCTTGATATGATACCAAATCTTTTCAATAGAGCCCTATTTTTAACAAAAATTCAAATTGGCACACTAGTTGGCATTCGATGGATGATACACTTTTTAGCGAGAAATAATCGATTAGGGACTATACTCACATGGTCATAAACACTAAATTGGTTCGCAAATAGTTAATCGAGCTAAAATTTAAATGCTCAGAAAATATTATGATTATATTTTTTTCTTAAATTAATACGATATGTTCCGCATAGAAATCCCATTTGAAAATATAATAAGGAAGAGATTATATCTCATTGTTATACTACTATCAGTGCTTCTGAATTCTCCCTCTACTTTGAGTCAGGGGTTTTCGCATACTATTCAGATAAATTCGTTATCATCAATTGCCAGCGATGCGGGAGAAAAACCCCAGTCGAAGGTTTGGAAACACGGGGGATATTGGTGGGCGGCATTACCTACATCAACTGGCACTCATTTATGGAGACTAGATGGAAGTGACTGGACTAATATTCTGCAGCTTTCAACTACTATTGGCAATGCTGATGTGAAAGTTAACGTGGATACGACACATATATTAATTGTTACAGATGCAACTTCAATATTAGTTTCTGCTGAATTTGTTTCCGGCTCTCCACCATCTTATGCTCTGTGGTCAACACGAAATACAGAAGTTACAATTCCATTAGACACCCTAGTTGAAACTGCAACTATCGATATTGATGGCAATGGCAGAATGTGGTTAGCCTCAGACGGAAACAATTCAGTTGACACTCTTCATAATATTTTAGTCAGGTGGAGTGATTCGCCCTATAGTGTTTGGAACGGACCAAAAGTTCTGGAATCAGGTGTAAAAACAGATGATATTTGTGCAGTGACTTCGTTCGATGGTAAAATTGGAGTGATCTGGTCCAACCAAACCATTAAAAGATACGGATTTAAATATCATATAGACGGAAATCCGGCAACAACCTGGTCAGCCGATGAAGTTCCGGCATCACAATCAGCAATTGATAATGTTGGGGCCGGAATGGCAGATGATCATCTGAATATTGCTACGGGGAGTGATGGAACAATATATGTCGCATCTAAAACCGGTTATAATACTGTAGGACATACAAATTTGAGTTTGTTGGTCAGGAGACCCGCGGGAACCTGGGATGATCTTTACGAGGTTGAAGAAAAAGTTTTATTAAATGAGGGTACGAGACCTATTGTTTTATTAAGTGAATTTCTCGGTGTAATAACGGTTATATATATTGAAGATATTGGTGGAAATGATATTGTTTATAAGGAATCGAAATTAACATCAATTTCCTTTCCAAGTCAAAGTTCTTATTTAAGGAGAGGTAATACGAACTGGGATGATGTATCGGGTTTTAAACAGTTATATACTGATGAATTTCTGGTGGTTTTTTCTGATAAAATAGCATCTCAGGATTATAGATGGAGAGGAGTCTTAGCTGAAAATAAATTTGCAGCTTACTACAATATGGATGAAGGAAGCGGTGGTACTTTAGTAGATGCCTCGAACCATGAAAATGATGGAAATGTTTTTGGAACACCGACATGGGAAACAGCTATAGATAGCCTTGGTTTAAAATCAGATGGAATAAACGATTACACAACTGTTCCCGACGATAATACTTTAGACATTTCTGATAAAATTACATTAGCAGCCTGGATAAGAGCAGAGAAAACCGGAGAGCAAGTTATACTCGAAAAAGAGAATGCAAGTACCGGTTATTCAATTTTCCTTAATAGTTCCGGTTCATTTTCTGTGAGATTTAATGGTGATGAGACAAAAAGAGTAAACACGTCATCAATCTATTCAAATCGGTTAGACAAATGGGTCCATTTTGCTGCTACGTATGATGGTTCAAAAATTCGTACGTATGTCAATGGTCTCCCTGATGATAGTCTTGCAGCCTCGTTTACAATCGGAACTAATTCTGAGGTATTATCAATTGGTTCATATTCTGATGGAAGTAAAAAATTTATGGGATTATTGGATGAAGTTAAAATCATTCATGATGCACTTTCTTTATCCAACATTAAAAATTTGGCAAAACCTTCAAACAGACCTGCATTAGTTGCTCATTGGGCTATGGAAGAAAATGGTGGTGCTGCTCTGATTGACTCTTCATCATCCAAGAATAATGCAAGTATTATTGAGGGACCTAGCTGGGTTGAAGGTAAGAGAGGATTAGCCTTAAATTTAAATGGAACAATTGATTATTGTATAGTACCCAATGATCCAACTTTGAACATCTCAAGTGCTATCACCATAGCTGCGTGGGTTAAACCGGGGAAATATGCCACTCAAAGAATAATAAGAAAGGTTGACGGAACTAACAATTTAGGATATTCTTTATTCTTAGGTATAGACTCGACTATTTCAATTAGATTTAATAACAGTAATTTAATAAGGGTAAACTCAATTACTAAATATACTGGGACAGGTGATACATGGATGCATATTGCAGCAACCTATGATGGAACAACCATCCGTTTGTATATAAACGGAGTTGAAGAAAATACACTAACCACAGAGTTTGATATTGGGATAACTAACGATGATTTAACTATTGGAGCTGATGCTGATGAAACTGATTTTTTTAAAGGTTCATTAGATGATCTTCGAATTTATAATTATGCACTTAGTTCAACGGAGATTAGTGATCTGCAAACAGCCTGGTCTCCCACAGTTCCTGTTACAGTAAGTAACGGAGCCGGTTATGCCTTAGATTTTGATGGGACTGATGATTTTATTGACTGTGGGAATAGCAGTTCAGTTAATATTACGGAATTTATCACACTTGAGGCATGGATTAAATCTGATAAATTCGAAGCAACGCAATCAATTATAAAGAAGAACGGTTCTGGTTCCGGATATGAATTGAGCTTATCAAGTAACGGCAATGTATTCTTCAGACTAAACGGTAGTAATAGTTGGCGTGCTAACTCTACTTCCCTATATCCGCATGATGGTAATACCTGGATGCATATTGCTGCAACCTATGATGGAACGGAATTAACTATTTATATCAACGGAGTTGCTGAGGGTACTGATCCAACTGCTCTGGATTCGATAAAAACAAACAGTAATAATCTGGTAATAGGAACAAATGCTGCTGATTCTACCTCAGGTTTATTTGATGGTGCAATTGATGAGGTTAGAATTTGGAATGTTGCCAGAAGTGCAGATGATATTCGAGCAACAATGTGCAAAAAACTAACGGGGTCTGAAACCGGACTTGTTGGGTACTGGCGATTCGATAATGTTTCTGGTACTAATGTTTCAGATCTAACATCAAATAACAACGATGGTACGTTGCATAATATGAACGCTTTTAACTATGTATGGTCCGGTGGTAACATTGGTGATGATAGTGCTTTTGACTATGTAGGTAATGCTGGTACATATAGCGCATCAATAAGTCATACTGATGGAGACTCAATTTCAGTAACCACCACTTCGGGAACTATTACAGGCTTACAAGTTTACAGAGTTGATGCAAACTCTATGAGATCAAACTCTGTTGGCCCGGAAAATTATACTTTCGATACTAATAGGTATTGGGGTATTAGAGTATTTGGTACCGGAACACCAACATATACGATTACTTATAACTATGGCGGACACGCCGGCATTACTGATGAATCTGCGTTAAAATTAGTTTATCGTTCTAATATATCTGATCCCTCTTGGACGGATGTGGCTGCTTCATTAGATGATGTAGCTAATACTTTAACAAAAACCGGCCAAACCGGAACTGAATATACGCTTGCAACTTTTAATGGTGATCCACTCCCCGTTGAACTTTCTTTTTTTACTGCTACGCCAAATGGAAATAATGTAGAATTAAGATGGAGAACCGAAACCGAGGTAAATAATTATGGATTTGATGTTGAACGTTCCGCAGATAAACTGAACTGGGAGCAATTGGTTTTTATTGAAGGTAATGGTAATTCAAATTCTCCAAAGGAGTATAATTATATTGATTTTGACATCAGTAATTCCGGTAAATACTATTACAGGTTAAAACAAATAGATAATGATGGTACATTTGAATATTCGGAACTGGTAACAGTTGATGTTGGAATACCGGATCATTACTCCTTAAGCCAGAATTATCCAAATCCATTCAATCCGGAAACCAGAATTGACTTTGCGTTACCTGAAAAACAAATGATATCGCTAAAAATATATAACATTCTGGGTGAACTTGTAAAAGAGATTATTAATGAAGAAAGAGAAGCCGGCAATTACACAATTAAATTTCATTCCTATGGGTTAGCTAGTGGTATTTATATTTACAAGTTAGAATCTCCTCGATTTACTGCTGTTAAAAAAATGATACTTCTTAGATAATATCTCAGTTAATAAATTGTTTCTAATGCTAGGCATTTGTAACTCTAACCATTCTGAAGATTCTAATCTCTAATATTCCTTGAATTAAATCTATAGGTATAAAACACACTGGGTGAAAATGAGTTAACTTTTAAGAATCATAAAGTTTTATTTTACAAATCTAATCGCTTCGTTTTAAGACACATTCTCTTATTTCTATAAACATAATAAAAAGATAAATTTGTTTACTTTTTGAAAAAGATTTATATGGAAAATTTCCCATCAAAAATTAATAGAATGTTGTCATCATGGATGATAAACAAACTTTTGGATACTACTTTTACAAGCAAGAGATTGGTTAATTATTAAAAGCAAATTAAAGAAATTGGCTTAATAGTAGGTTATACCCAATAGTTGTTTACACACAAGTAAATGTCTAAAAACCCTATTCCTAATTATTTTTATTCAGATACTCCCCCGGGGGAAAAAATTACAGTAAAGCTTTGAGAAATTATTATTTAATTTCTTTCAATTATTATTAAAAGAGTATATGAACATGGAAATCAACGAACTAAAATTCATACAAATAAACTGAAAATGAAATTTTATATTCTATATCAGGTAATGATAACATTTTTGTTACTTTCATTTAATGCGTTTGGACAAGAACAGATTAGAATAATGTCATACAATATTCTTAATTAACCGAACGTTCCAGGAAATGACAGCATCATGGTTGCAAATACAACGGGAAGAAACCCTTACCTTCGCACAATATTCAGTTCCGTGAATCCTGATATAGCTTTATTGCAGGAAATGGTACGAGGGGTGGACGCTACAGCTTTCTTAACAAACGTGATGAATTCATATGGTGAAACTTATGAGATGGGATGGCATGGAACTGCAGGTGATAATAACCCTATTTATTTTAAAGCTGATAAATTTAATTTGATCAGTTCTTATTTAGTGATCGATCAAGCGAGGGTCATCCTACAATTGAATACATTCTCTACCATGAGCAAACTGGAGATACTCTCATTATTCTTAATACTCATCTCACATCCGGGTTAGGTAGTGGGGATATGGCAGCTAGAAAAGTTGATGATGATGCAATTCGGGTAAGGACTGGTACTTACTCAGACAGTGCGTACTTTATAGCAATGGGTGATTTTAATACATTTTGTGGAACTGAAACTGCATTTGATACTCTTCTGGATCAAACTAATAACGGTTACTTTATTGATCCTCTCAATTTATAGGGATATAGTAATTGGAGTAGTTCCGGACTAACAGAGTATAACACCTACAATACACGAGAAGGACCCGGTAACTATTTGGGCGGCAGCACGTACTCAGGATTAGATGAACGGTTTGATCTTCTAATTAACTCTCAAAGTGTTGCAAACCCTTGTGGAATTACATATAAATCCGGTTCATTTGTAAACTATGGAAATGACGGTGATCATAGTAATAAGGATATAAATGATCAGCCAAACAATGCAGTGCCCGTTGAAGTTGCAGATGCTTTATATATGGCATCCGATCACCTTCCGATCTATGCTGATTTCTATTTTGGTTCTGTAATTGTTGATTCTCCGACTCCTGGTGGGATTGTATTTACACAAGTTGGAGCAGATAACAACGATGTTCTTGAATTCATGACCTTGGTTAGAATGAACTTGACAGAATTGAGAATCACTAATAGTGAAGTTAACTCAAGCGGCAAATTAGTAAATGGTGATGGGACATTCGATTTAAGCAATACGTCCTGGACAGACATTCCTTCCGGTACTTTCGTAAGGCTTGGATCTGATCTGACTAACGATAACGATCATAGTGATCGAATAATAAAATATGATGGTGCCGGGACCACCATTCCCACATTATATACAGGCTTAACGGGAGATCAATTAATTGCATATACCGGCTCAGCAGCTGTACCAACTTACATTGCCGGAATAATCTGGGGTAATGATGGATGGTTAACTGGTCCTAGTAACTCGCAGGCACCGGGAACTCCTTCGGATATTGAATTAGGCACATTAGATAATTATTATTTTAGTGGTACCGTAAATGGTAATGCTGATTTTACGCGTGCTGCACTGATTGATCCAAATAATTGGACGGGAATTAATTCAAGAATTGGCATACGGGATTTAACTTCCAGTATAGGCAATGGAGCTCTGCCGGTTGAGCTTGCATTCTTCGCGGGCACAATAAACGGAAATCAAGTTGAATTGCGCTGGAGATCTAAATCGGAAGTAAACAACTACGGATTTGACATCCTTCGCTTAGTTTATCCAGCAGTAGGTGGGACTCAGGATGAGGAGTGGGTTACAATTGGTTTTATTGAGGGGCACGGCAACTCGAATTCACCAAAGGAATATAGTTTTAGTGATTCTAATATTGGAAGATCAGACAGATATTTTTACAGATTAAAACAGATTGATAATGATGGTACCTTCGAGTATTCAGATGTCGTAACTGTTGAAGTTGGGTTTCCCGATAATTTCTATCTGAGTCAAAACTATCCAAATCCGTTTAATCCTGAAACGAGAATTGATTTCACAATACCTGAAAAACAGTTTATCTCTCTTAAAGTTCATAATTTGATAGGGCAATTAGTATCTGAAATTATTAATGAAGAAAAAGAATCAGGCTGCTGTTCCGTCACCTTTGACGCCTCTTACCTTTCGAGTGGAATTTACGTCTATAGGCTTGAAACCCCCGATTTTATTGGTCTTCGTAAGATGACTTTCCTAAAATAAATTAGAAAAAACATATAAATCTTCTTGACATTACCTGCGAATTTCGTATATTAAAACGAAGTTATAGAATTTTAGCATTATTATAATGCGTTCGTGTGTCAGGAAGTTAGGCTTTTACAACTGATTCCACTTGAGGGCTTCTTAAATACACTTTTATTCTAACAGATTTTTGTTCTTTATACAAGGGATTTATGTGTGTTTTAGAACATATATAAATCATTAAGTTTTTATATTTCAATTTGTGGTACTTAAAGGAGAGAATGATCAAGCTGCGTAAATTTACTGTGTATACAGTAATAACTGTCTTTGTATTCTAAACTATTTATCCGTTCGAGGGCTTCGCAACTTAATTTTTATTCTAACCATTTTATACAGTTAGTATAATGGAAAGATATATGTGTTAAAACATATATATTTTCTTTAGGATTTTTAAATTAAATT
>JADFPP010000029.1 GCA_022562275.1 Bacteroidota bacterium | reverse complement strand
TACAAATGTACTTGGAATCTGTTGTGGTTCAGGACAGTTATATATTCCCTCAGGATATGCAAATGGACCCACCGGTGATTCTCCAACGCTGATAAATACAGTGCTACCTGATAGATAAACCAATAGAAACGAACCATCAGCCAGAGGGGTAACACTGAGTTCTTGTGATGTATTATTGTTTATTATCTGAACGTCTTCAATATTATTAGTCCATTGTATGCCGTTCCAAAATTCATATTCGGAAAAGATTTCTATATTCTGAGGTAAAAATCTTCCAACAGTTAGTTCCTTACCTGATGCACTGTTCTTCGGACCGTATATATAGATATATCCATCACTTCCGGGGTTACCAGATTCCTCAGTCATCGGCATTATTGCTTGTCCGAATGCAATATTTATGTTTTCAGATTCATTTAAGTACAACAATGGTGTATCCATTTGAACAACATTTGATATAGAACCTCCCGGTTGAGCATCAAAACTAATAAGGTTAACACCAATTAGTCTGAAATTAAAAAATCCACCATCTCCTCTTTCAAGTCTCAAGGCGTACACATAAACTTTATCATTTAGAGCAATACCATCCATCAACCAATACCAATCACCTGGCTTCGATTCAGGAGTGTTAGGTATAAATACTGCTTCCGGTTCGTTTTGGTTATTTGTTTCCCAAAAGAAGTTAATATTTTCTTCTATCGGTCTATGTCCCTTCATAAATCCTAAAGTGTTATTAATTAGATCTGCATTCTGGCGCTGATTATTTGTATCAACCTCACCAATAAATGTATCGCTGAACACGAAGATTTCATCTAATGCCGAAGTTCCAGTTTGAGGTATTTCTAATCCAGAAAGAGGAATTGAATAAATACCATCAGCACCTGTCCAGCCATTTGTTCTGGTAAATAAGTCGTCCCACTCCGGTGCGGGTAGTGCCGTAAGTTCAGGTTCACAAAGTGCAGAATCCGGCACCCCAATTCTGTGGGGATATGAGAATGCAACCCAACCCGGATTACCTGAACAAATTAATCCTCCAGTTGCTTTTGTTGTGAGATACGCAAGATTAAAGCAGCCTTCCATCTCACCTACTTTCAGATAGATGGAGACATCGATAGCAATAGGATCGGTATAAGAGAACCCTGAATCGGATATCAATCCGATCCATTTCATGTTCTCTCCAAAATCGTCGGGTGGAAAACATCTACTTGCAGAATCTGCCCATTCTTCCGATAGTTCTATAATTCCTTCCCCTAAAGAGAAACTATAGTTGCCCGAAACATACTGCCAATCGGCAGGTGTTAGAATACAGATCACACCTTTATGCGGATTGGGTTCGGGTACAAATGTATCCTCAATCTGAAGCGTTATCTTGATTGTTTCGTTTGGTTCAGCCTGTTTCGGCTGATTAATAAATGTAAATTTACACTGCGTTACAAGAAAACTCATTATCACCAGAAGTAAAATTTTTATTAACTGATTTTTCCTTTTGAACATTTTAAGAATATTTTAATTTAAAATTCGATACCCACTGTAATTGTATGGATATCATTAAACACCTGCGTATAGGATGTAAATGCATAATCTACTTTAATATTCGAAATACCGAGTACTGGAGACTGGACACCTGCTCCAAAGCTTAAGTTGCCCACATCATTTTTACCTATGGTGCCTATATCAATATCGACTCTAGAGTTGCCTTCATCATTAACGAATCTATATCCTGCTCTTAATTTCAAAGTATTAAGTAAAACAAACTCACTCCCTATGCTAAGCCATTCGTCGTTGTCTGTTGGATGTACAAGTTCAATCATCAAGGTAGCCAAAAAGTTCTCTGAAGAAATAATATCGTCAGCAGCACTCACCCTAAAAAGTAGTGGAGTTCTAACTGTTTTATTGATGAAATTCATATCTGGTCCAAAATGCAGTAACGCAAAACCGAGGCGCAAATTTCGCCATCCGGTGTTATAAATTGTTCCGATGTCAAATAAAATATTATCGAACGATTTATCATCAAGTGTTTCTATAACATACTTTATCTGTCCACCTATTAAAAGCTTATCAGTAAACTGCCTGGCTACACCAATCCCTATCGAGATATCTCCTGCACTCACCATTCTTCCGGTACCTTGCGGAAAAAGTGCAGTTGTTTCCTCAAAATCATTAATTTGCATAGACATTAAACTAAGACCAATTACGACTGGCCCTACCGGGTAAGCAGCGGCAAATGTAATATGCTTACTATCAACCAGCCAATTTGAATGTGACGCAAATAGTTGAAAATCCTTTACATAACCAATTCCTGCAACATTCCAAAAAATCGCGTTAGCATCGTTAACAATACTCGATACAGCACCACCCAGAGCTCTTTCTCTTGCACCTGACTCAATTTTTAATGATTGTAATCCAGCAGAACCTGCTTTAGAAAAATCAAATCCAAAATCGAACTGTGCAAAAACATTCGATGTAAATAATAATGAAAAAACTAATACGATATATAGAAATTGTTTCATTTGAATCTGATTTTATTTAAGTATTAATAAAGTGCCTTTAGCATTACCGACGGCAGATACTACAGTCCAAAAGTAAATACCAGGTGCTGTTTGCTGCCTGGCGTCGGATAGTTGATCCCAAACTTCTTCACCGAGGTCTGGATTATCATGTTCCATAGTTTTAACAAGTTCACCACTGCTCGTATATATTCTAATTGTGCAGCGTCCCGGAAGGTTTATCCAAACGATTGAATCTTCAGACCCGGAAGTTGGAAAGCCTGAAATTTCCTTAAACGGATTTGGAAAGACTCTAACGTTAAGAGCATCAGGGGCTGCATCACTGGCAGCAAACACAGGTTCGGTGTTGCGGTTTGTAAACCAGCTTTCATCACCTTCAGCGTCTAATGAAGTTACAGTATAAAAATACCCGGCACCCAGGCTTATGCTTTGATCTTCATACACCCATTTATTAATATCTTCATCAAAAAACCTTGTCCGGTCAGTATCTCGTCCTGGTCTGATCCTTTTAAGAAACTTATATGGACCAATAAAACTTCTGTCGGCTCTGTAAATTTTAAATTCACTAATTTCAGTAATACCGCTAATGGGATCGATCCAGGTTTGATCTAGGGGGTCCCACAAAATTGTTATTGTTTGATCTTTCGGGATTGGTATAATGTCAATCTTAGGTGAGGGAGGAGGAATGCTTGTTAACTGAAAATTGTTATCAAAAAGAATTTGAGCGTTTGCGATAGTGTTTCTCAGAGAATCTAATCCCGCAGGTAGATCCGGTTGTACTTCTAATCCTTTTATTGCCTCTTCGATCGGAAGACCATTAACGGCTTCAACAACTGATATTCTAATAGTTGCGCCGGGAGCTAAATTGTAGGGACCGACACCTAAAAGCATAAAAGGAGTTATATGTGTAGTATTATCAACTTGAAGACTTTGATCTTCTCCGGAAAGTATATTATAAACATTTTCCTGACTATTGCTAACAGTTGATAATTGATCCTGATTATTTAATAACTGTGCAAAAAATACAGTTGCAGGCTGAAGCTGCTGATCTGTTGTTTCATCTGCGTACAGAATTTTATAACCTGCATAACCCGGAGTCCTCATCTCGTTCAAATCATTAAAATCCCAGTAATTACCAACATCATTTGGCAGGCTAAAATTTGGTGTATCATCATAAGCATAGAGGATACCGTTTGTTGTATCGTAATCAACTAACTCATCAGTGCGGTTAAAATCATCGCCCCATCCGTTGTGAACAACGAAATCCTGGTAGCTGGGGCGAATCAGACTTGGAAAGCCAACATATACATCTGTTAAGGTTTCACTTTTATTGCTGGTAATTTCATAATCAATTATTACGAAGTTATTAAGATTATTAAAACTCCAAACATTGCTAGTACGTTTTATTGTAATATTTTCACTGTTTGTCCATTCAGCAATAATCTTTTGCTCAGGCTCGTTAGGATTATAATTATTTGAGCCCACAAAATTTTCTTCCATAATGAGATCATTAAATGTGCCTAAATCCACAAAGTTTAATGGTCCATTCTCAATTAAAAAAGTTGTGCCATCTCCTCGCTTACCTCCAAGCCAAAATCCCGATGCAAATGAATATGATCTTTGATCGTCTTTAGCCAATTTTGCCGGACCTCCGGGCCAATCCATGGAAGGATATGTTTCGAATCTATTAGTTGGATTTGCAGGACCAATTGTTCCATCATCCTTCATTGTTTCCCAAAGATTACCTCTATCATGGATCATAAAATCAGCGATTCTTACCTGAGCAAAGTGGGATTGCGTAAAGACCAGTATAAAACAAAACGATATGTATATTATTTTATTTTTCATATTTTATTGTTGATTAAAAATTGTACTTCGCGCCTAACCAGATCCTTCTCCGATCATAATATGTTTGCCAGCTAATATCATAACCTGCTCCATCAACTGTACTAATTATACCTTCCTCAACAAATTTCTTCGTCGCTTCTGCATCAAAGATTACATCTCCGTATGATCGCAGGTTCTTTTTATCAAAGAGATTTGTCACTTGAATAAATAAATCGAGTGTTTGCGTGCCGAATAAGTTGAACAACTTATCAAACCGGAGGTTTACAAACTGTGTTGCAGGGAATCTGTGATTATTATACGTATCAGGCGGGTCGTCCGGCTGTAAATATGTAAATGCCTGACCGCTTATGTATTGGTAAAGAAAACTGATACTGGTGTTTTCGAATATCGTACCTGCAATACCGGAACTCCAATTTTCCGGATAACTTAGCATAAAATTAGCACGGACAATGTGAGGTCTGCTAAAACTTTTCTCGATTCCAATACGTTTATTTACTTGTATATCCCACTCATAAGTTGTTGTACCATCCTGATCAATAAAAACTCTGCGTGGTGTTGACCTTCCTTGAGTTGAAGTAGAAAAACTATAATTTATATCGAACAGAAAATTTCTACTAAATAAAGAGCGCAACGTGGTTTCAAACCCCCTTGCATCAGCATAATCACCAGTTAAATATGCAGAATAAAAAACATTAGGTGTAATTTCACCTCTAAATGGATCATATCCATGTACAAAATGATCAAATAGTCCAATCCTTTCCTGTGTTTGATCGAAAAAGTCCTTATAAAATGCCGTCACATCTAATACAGCAAAATCCCAGAAATTATGTTTCACACCGACTTCGAACATTATTGTCTTACCGGGTTTCAATGGTTCGGTGGTGTAAGCAACAACTCTCTCCGGATCCCCATCGGTTGAAGGAAAGTAATCGGTATTGTTTTCAATCATCCCTTCAACAATATAAACAGGACGAAAATAAATAAACTCGTACAATTGATCTACAGGCGGCATTTGAATATAATGCCCATAATTAAAATGAAGAAGAGTATTTTCAGTTATGGGAAATGAAACACCGATTCGGGGACTGATAAAATTATAACTTCTTGCACTCGATCTGGGTTGTGCAAGAACATTATCAAACGAATATTTAAACCTTCCGGATGAATCGATAAAGTTCCCATCCGGGTCTGCACTTGGATCATATAGCGGATCGATTGAAGGATTGAACAAATTTGTTTGATCGAACCAATTTATATTTGGATTAAAGTAATCGAATCTAACACCGATGTTCAGCACCATACTTTCAAATTCCATTTTATCCTGCAAGTACACTGAGATTTGTAATGGATTGAAACTTTCTCCTAAGCCTTTGTTAATCCAGTACTGTGGATCCGATGTAAATGAAGGAAAGCGATAATTTTTTCTCTCATCGTAAGTGTTATAGCGGAGTTCAAAACCCGACTTTATCAAGTTCGCATTATCAATTTGCCAGTTCATACTTCCTACTAAGGATACATCCCCTGTAAAGTAATCACCTTGCAAAGAGGGTGTATATTGATCAAACGGTTCATTCTCAAATCCGTCGTAGCGTTGGAATCCGAACAAAGTTGGATTTTCACTTTTTCCTTCAACAAAATGTTCGCTTGTCCCTTCTATAAAATTCACGAAGAATGAACTTAACTTTAAATCGTAAAAGAGACGCGGGTTTAACACATGGGTCCATTGTAAATTCGCTTCATAGGTATATTTATCAGTCACAGAACCCCAACCACGGTAGAACTTTGCTTGATTAGTAAAGTCTCCGTTTTCTTGTAACGTGGTATGAGCATCGTGATCATAAAATCCACCTAATCTCAGACTCATCCCTGGACGATCGTAAGAAAACTTTGCGAAAAAGTTCTCGCTGTTGCGGGAATCTCTTGGATGCGGTAACACATATGCCTTTTGATCAATTTTGGAAGAAAGAAAAAACCTTATTGGTAAACCATCAATTAATACAAACGGAATAGGTCCATTAAAACTTAAGTAAAGTGTATTATCCGGGATCGTTGTGTAATCATATACCTGGTTTTGTCTGAAGGGTGTCCACCAATTGGGATCCAAAGAACCATCAGGTAACGTGTTATCGATAAATTCTTTCTGAGTGCTTTGATCGAACAAATAATTTCCGAAATGATGCTGCCCCGGTATTCCATAAATATATTCTACTGAACCGTGATAATCATCGGTTCCGCTTCTTGTAACTGTATTAATAATTGCAGCTTGCACATTTCCATATTCTGCAGGAAATCCACCGGTATTAACTTGAATTTCCTGAACAGAATTTATATTTACATTTGTAAAAGCGCTTCCCCAATCAACTCTGCCGGCTACTAAGGTCGATGTTCTTGTTCCATCCAGGTACCAGGCAATTTGAATTTGCTCACCACCTCTAATTGAATATCTTATTTCACCTTTTCCTGCAGATCCTAAGCCTCCCGCAACCGGAATTGGATCGAGATAAACCCCGGTCTGAAGCACCACAGCATCAATGGCACTGATAACCGGGTACGCTTCTAAATTCTCTAAATCAAGAATTTGAATACTTGAGGTAATATCTTTCCGTACAACCTGCCGCTTAGCAGAAACAATCACTTGTTCCTCCAGTTCGATTGTCTGGTCCTGGAGTTCAGTGTCAATTGTTGTTGTAAGATCAGCCATAACTTTTACGTTCTTAAAAGTAATGGATTGATAACCAATCATTGAAAATTTCAATTCGTACTCGCCAGGAGGAACCTGAAAAATGAAATAGTCACCGTTAACATCAGCGGCTGCTCCGAGTGTTGAGCCCATCACAAGCACGTTTACTCCGGGTATAGGTTCTCCGGTAGCTTTGTCAATTACACTTCCTTTTATTTTACCGTGTGAACCGGCAAAAGTGTGGAATGAAATTGAAAATAACAAAATTATAGATAATTTAATTATTGAAGAGACACAAGATTTCATCTTCCCACCATCATTAAATAGAATTATGTTTTTTCTTCTCATTACTCTTTAATTCCACTCATAGTAAATGCTTGAATAAAGTATCTCTGGAACAAGAAAAATATTATTATGACTGGGAGCATCATTAAAACTGAAGCTGCCATCAAAACCGAATACTCAGGATTCATTTGTCCTGCATATTGAGCAATACCCAAAGCTAAAGTTCCTTGTGCTTTTTCCGATAAATAAATCAACGGTCCTAAAAAGTCATTCCACGTAAACATAAAAGTTAATATAGCTACGGTAGCCAATGCCGGTTTTGCCAATGGTATTACAATAGACCAATAGATACGGAACTCTGAACAACCGTCAATCCTTGCTGCATCAAGTAAGCTTTTTGGAATCGACTTAAAAAATTGTCTTAATAAAAATATATTGAATGCGCCGCCACCAAAGAATGCAGGAATAGTTAATGGCTTGATAGTATTTAACCAGCCAAGTTCCTTGAACATGATAAACAATGGAATCATAATAACTTGCAAGGGTAGCATCATTGTGGCAATGACAAAAATGAAAATAGTGTTTCTTCCGGGCCATTCCAAGCATCCAAAAGCATAAGCAACAATCGAACTTGAAAGTACAGTACCGATTATTGTAATGAGTGAAATTACAATCGAATTTTTCATATATAGAAGAAAAGGAATTTTCTCAAACACTTTCAGATAATTATCAAATTTCCATGTTTCAGGCAGCCATTGAAATGAAAACACTGCTGATTCCGGTTTTAGAGATGTTGATAATATCCAGAGAAACGGAATGATAAACATTACCGCTAAAAGAGTAAGAAGAGAGAATATCATTATATTTTTTAACTTTTTTTGGGTCATTACAATTCTATTACTTTGCCCCCTCACCTTCGTAGTAAACCCATCGTTTACTGCCTTTGAACTGTATTACGGTAATGATCATAGTAATTATAAATAATATCCACGCCATCGCCGATGCATACCCCATTTCAAAATCGTCAAATGCTTTGTTGTATAAATACAAATTGTAAAACAGGGTTGAGTTAAGCGGACCACCCTTGGTCATTATATATGCCTCTATAAATACTTGCATTGAGACAATCACTTCCAATATCGACCATAAAAATATTATGGGCGAAATTAATGGCAGCGTAATGTGTTTGAATTTATGCCACCAGTTGCCGCCTTCAAGCTCAACAGATTCATACAAATGCTGAGGTACACTTTGAAGTGCTGCAAGGAATACAAGCATTCTAACGCCACCGATTGACCAAAGACTCATCATAATTATTGATGGCTTTGACCAATTTGGATCATTCAACCAAAGAGGTCCGTCAATTCCAATATATGCCAGCATTGAATTAATTAAACCGTACTGAGGATTTAACATCCACAACCAAAGAGAAGAAAGAATTACCCCTGTAATAATTGAGGGAATAAAATAGATCGTTCTGAAAATTTTTACACCCTTAATTGCATTGTTTACTAATACTGCTAATAACAGTGAACCAATAATTACAAGTGGTACCCGAATAACTGTAAAGAAGAGTGTATTCCAAATTGATCCCCAAAAGTAATTATCGTTAAAAAGCAGGTCGCTGTAATTCCTAAAGCCAATGAATTGTGGGATTCTTAACACATCATATTGACAGAGGCTATAGTAGACGGACATGCAAATAGGATAAATACCAAATACAAGAAAACCTATGATCCATGGGGAGATAAATAAATAACCCGCCAAGGCCTGTCTTCTTTTGAGTGGATGTTTAATATATTCGAGAATATTCGTCATTGATATTCTTCAAGCTCCATATTCTGCCTCACATAAATATCATATTCTTTTGCCCTGATCAGTTCGGCTTGAATAACTTTGTTGCCTTGTGCAAGTGATTGCCGGGGTGGTTGAATATGACGGATGACCCTCTCCTGGGCAAAAGTAAATTCTCTCCAAAAAGTACCGTTAACGAGAGGAACAATTGATGGAGTTTTAGCATATTGCATCTGCTCTATAAGTACATCGTAGAATTTTTTATTGTTCGTTAACGCTGTATCTTTTGCCGCATTTATATTTGCGGGCATCAGCCTCTGTTTCATTAAGGTAGCTTCTTTTACCTGCACCTCGTAACTAACAGCAAATTGCATAAACTCCCACGCTGCCTTAACATTTTTTGCACCCCTAGGCATTGCCATCCACCAGTTACCCGTTGATGATGATGTTTCATAACCTTCAAACGAGGGTATAGCTGAAACACCAAAATCTAATTCTGGTTTGTAAATATCTATTCCATCTAAAAACGTATGATCCAGGATCATCATAGCAACCTTTTCTGCCAGAAATCCATGTTGATCTGCATAACCGAAACCGGATTGAAATGAAATTAATTTATCAAAATCATAATCACTATAATAGTTCAGAATCCATTCGAGACTCTTTACCATTTGTTCATTGTCCAGATGAACTGTTTTACCATCCTCTGATAAAAACTTAGCGCCAAGTTCATTAGCTAATAAAACAGATACTTGAAGATTTCCGTAGACAGGTATAAAACCTATTTGAGTGTAATCTTCATTTTCCATCCTGGTCAGTATTTTTGAATACCCTCTTACCTCATCCCAGGTATTCGGAGGATTTTCAGGATCGAGACCGGCTTCTCTGAATAATTTTTTATTATAAAAGAATGCATACGAAGCCGTATGTGTTGGAATTGCAAAAATGTGTCCTTCGTAATTAACTTCTTCCCACAAAGCAGGGAACACATATGATGTGTCGAAATCGTCTTGCTCAATTAATTTATCGAGAGGTCTTAGTGACATTCTGGAAGCCCATTGCTGCACTGGTGCAATTAAGCTTACTACATCGGGCGGGTTACCACTAAGAATTGCAGTAAGAACCTTTTTTTCGTGTTCATTCCATGGGATAGGTGTTGCATCAACAAAAATATCATCATGCATTTTATTGAATTGAGTTACGCGATACGGGATTACTTCCTCTGGTCCCGAAACAAACCAATATCTGACGTGTATTTTTCCATCATCCACCACAGTATGCGGTGAGGCGAACAGTGCATACATTAAATATGCTGCAAGGGGAAGGAGTAAAATTTTTGCTATATGCTTTCTCACTTACCTAACAATAAATAATTTTGAATTTTTTATCTGCTTTTTAATATTAATATCCCTCTCTTCTAATTTCTATCGAGTATGTAAAACTATCCGGGTTATAGAATCCAAGGTTAAATTCGACCGGACGTTCACCGGGATCATAAACTAATCTTTTTCTTAATAATATCGGAGAGCCTTTTCTTAATTTTAATTTTCCTGCTACAAGTTTATCAGATTTAATAACGCTGATCTCTTCTTTTGAAATCGCAACCACTGTATGATATTCTTTATCTAACATTTCATAAAGCGGTTTAGAAAAATCTTCGTTACCCGTTAACCCAACTCTCGGATGAAAGTATGAGACAAAATAAACTACAGGTCCATGACCAACACCTCTAAGTCTGCACATCTTAAGCACTTTTTTGTTCCTAGAAATTCCAATAAATTGAGCTACTTCCCGATCAGGTAAAACCCACTCGGATGAGATTTCCCATGTTTTAAATTGTATCCCTTTCTCGTGCATTTCATGTGCAAAGCTGAACCAGGAATCCAATTTAGTTGTAACTGTTTTGTTGATTACTTTTGTCCCAACACCTTTCTTTCGTAATAGGTGTCCTTCCAGTACTAGCTTGTTTGCAGCATGCCGAACGGTATTTCTGGAAACACCTAATCTTTTAGCAAGGTTAACTTCCTTTGGAAACAGCTTGCCGTTACGATATTCCGGTTGTTGTATTAGCTCCCGAAGTATTTGTTCAACCTGAGAGTGTAAAGGAATTGCTGAATTATGATCGATTGTAAGATTCAATTTTATAGCCTAATATTATGTCCATATGTTTGAACATATGGAAAATATAACTTTTAGGACTATTTGTCAAGCGATATTATGCTTTACCATTGCCAAATTTATTGATATAAGATATTCCCGAGTCATAAAATACCAAGCTAATTCACCCCAGCACTGGTTTGATCCAAGAATGATTTATTAAATGGAAACAATTAATTGAGATTCTCTTTTTGAATAATAAGTCTTGAAAGGATAATTTATTATATAATTGTTTTTCCTCGAATTGTATATCCTCGACGTTTTAATATCTTATGATTTTTTCAGATCATCCATTAATGATTCAAGCGAATGCCGATTTGCAAAGTATTGTTGATGGAAATCTGACTTATCCGGAAACACCCGGATACTTTGTTAATTGAATAGGAGCATCAATTAACGATGGTATGTCAATAATCGGTAAATGCTGAGGAACTGCACCTGAACATATCTGCCAAATCAAAAATGCTATGAAAACATTAACTAATTAAGTTAAAGTTTTTTTTGAAGTTTAGTTATAATATCAATAATTAATGCAGCAGTCCATGAAAAATTTTGCGAGCCGCATCCTTCGCCGGTAAGTGGATCAAAATATTCGTAAAATCCGCTTTCCGATATTAAACGAATTGTCTCAAAGGATAAATCAATTGCCAACTCATTAAATTCATGTTTTTCAAGACCTTGAATAATTAGCCAATTCATATTTATCCACACAGGACCACGCCAATAATTCTGAGAATTGAATTCTGGGGATGTTAATGAAATTGATGATAATGGGAATCCAGTTTCACTCCAGAATTCACCATTCTTTTTTACAAGCTTAACAATTGATTCAATTTGTTCTTTTGCTAATGTATTCAAAATAAGAGGGATACAATTAGCAATGGTTAGCTTATCAATTACTTTGTCTGAAATAATATCCCAATCACAAAACTGATTATTCTCTTCACTCCAAAGTTTTGTAATTATTGCATTGCTGAGATTGTTGTACCATTTATTTAGTAACGATGAATCTTGTTGGATTAATTCACAAATATGTATCAACGATTCAAGAGACAGTAAAGCTAGTGAATTAAACATTATATCTTTTACAGCAAAAGGCAGATTTAGAAAATTATTAATCTGGAAGTCCTGTGCTTTTAATTTTTCGGCAATAAAAAAGTATAGCTCATAGTCTTTGTCGGTTGGTCTTTGATGTTTTGCTATTAACTTATTATCGATACGATTGATTCTGCTAAGATTTTTACTTTGAATATTTTGCAAAATCTTATCCCAGCGAGGAGAGTTATCTAAACCACTTTCCCAGGGATGTAAAATACATATTAAGCCATCTCCAACTAAGTCTCTATCTTCATGTAAGAATCTATGGTAAGAAAGAAGTTTGGGATAGATATTATTTAAAAATTTTTGAGCGTTGTATTTATCTTTTGAATTTTCATAGACGTTCAATGCAGCAAAAGTTAAAACAGGAGGCTGAGTTATACCAGACGTACTGATATTCGCAGGTGAATTTTCAATATTTTTTGATTCCCAAAAATCTAAGTTTGGCAAATAATCATTATTATTTTGAGAGTAAATTATATGAGGGAGCATCCCATTAGTCCATTGCCCATTTAACAATGAATATATTTCCTTTTGTGCTCGTTCTTGGTCGATGTGAGATAATCCAATAGCAATAAATGCTGAGTCCCAGTTCCACTGGTGGGGATATAGTTTTGAAGATGGTTTAGTGAAGTGTTTATGATTGTTTAATTTAAGTACCTCAATAGCCCGATGTTTTAGATCCGCAAGTTGGTTATCCGAAAACATTTCTTATTCATACTCCTGCAATCTTATATAGAAATTCACCATGGAACATATGTTACATGTATCTGTTTTCTTCTTTACATTTTCACTTAAACCAATTATCCCACTCATAAATTTTATCGTAGTCATTCGAGCAGAATCAGTAATTTCAATTCCACAAAAGTTATCGGGAAAAAAGGAAAAAAGTTTATGTTGGTCAGAAACATTCCATTCGCAGTTACCGGGACTATATCTGTTAGTACATTTTAACTCTAATATCTCTGCATCTATATTTATTTGCCCTTCAAGCCAATCAACAGCAGCTTCAACAATCTCTGATCCTGTATTATTGTCTGTGAAATGGACTGATTCCAACAACACTGTCGTTCCACTTGTTTGAGAATTCCAACTCGTTCCGCCGTCTGTAGTTTTTATAACAGTACCTATAGCGCCAACAGCAATAGCTTTGTTCTCATCAAACACATAAATATCACTTAAATTATTTCCCTGCGGCAACGGATTCTGCCAAAACCATTGTGAGTAATTTGAAGAAGTAAACAAGAAGATGAAAAGAATTGAACTATAAATTATTTGACGAAGCATGATAGAACTTGTAATTTGTTTGATACGTTTATAATTAATCTGTTTTAAATTAGATTTTTAATTTTATAATAGCAAGAGAAATAAGATGGATTAGAAAAGCAACAACCATCCCCACTAACATCGGTTCAACTTCGTTAAGAATAGAGACGCTTGCAAATTCATTTCTTATAAAAAGCCAAATGCTGCTTAACGTAATGGCGGTAATCATTTCAATTAAAACAAGATTATTCTCAATCCTTATTTTTGGATAGTAAGCGCTAATAACCGGAAGTATAATTGCAGGAATAAGAAGTGAACCTATCGTGTACCATATTTCAATTACGGATGGAATAAGTAATGCAAGGACTATTGCAAGTATTCCTGAAATGATCAATCCGATTATTGTATAGTTTTTTAGTTTGCTTTCATCACCAGGTTTGGACATATCAGGCTTCGTCCCGCTCAGCGGGACTACGCCCCGATATATAAAATCTCTTCCAATAGTTGTTCCGCTTAAGAATAAAAAGCTGTTTAACGTAGAAAGAATAGTTGCAAACAATGCAGCATAAAAGATTCCCTTCACTCCTGATGGTAATACCTTTTCAGCCAATAACGGAAATGCGAGAATAGGATTATCGAGATTAGGTATTACGGCTTTGGAAAAAAGTCCTGTGGTTGTTGTTAGAAAATCAAACAAAGCCCAAAAGAAAATTGAGATGATTATTCCTTTTACTGCAACATTGCCGGATTTTGCTGCATAACATCTTTGATGAAATCCAGGATCGGCAAATGTCCATAAAGCAATTAAAAACCAAACTATAATAAAAGTGATTGAGGTGTTTCCCGTTAATGTTAAATGATCTTTCGGTAAATTTTGAGATAGAAATGAAACATCACCAAAAGAATCGACTGAAAAAATTACTATTAAAATAAATCCGGCAAACATAACAAAGAACTGCAACGCATCTGCATAAATATTCGCACGGAAACCTCCTTTGATCAAATACGCTATTGATAATATGAGTGCAATAATCAAAGCAGGAAAAATACTGATATCAAAAAGTAAAGAGAGAAGTCCTGCCGTCATTAACAGGTAAGGAGCGGGTGATACTAAAACAAATACTATAACAGCCGAAAGCAAACCTACCTTCTTTCCGTAAACTTCAGTTAACTTATCCGGAATTGTAAAGAGAGAAGCACTGTGGATTTTTTTAGCAAAGAAAATGGCAAACAGAAAAGCAAATATGTAATAGGGCAGTCCTTGTGTTATCCAGCTAACTACTCCGTAACGATAAGTAAATTCACCAACTCCAAGTATGCCGCCGTACCATGTTGAAACGGTGGTAAGCACAAAGAGAAACAATCCGACTTTTCTTCCACTCAGCAAGTAATCATTTGCCTCCGAACCGGTTTTTCTCCCTGTATAGAATCCAATAAACAAAATTGAAGAAAAGAAGGTAAGAATTATAACAATATCAATCGAACTGAAAGAGATCATATTTTTTTATAAAGTTAAAATCCCTGATAACAAATATAATCCCATTTTTAATTTTAAGTTGAACAATACCTGATGTTGATATGTTGCTTGTACTTTCTTTTTCACCAAAAGGAAGTGAAATATTTTTTAACGAATACTTTAATCCTTTGGAAGTTATTTTAGTTTTTTTATCAAAACCATAAAGTGAAATAATTTCACCTTTTTGTGTTTTTAAACGAAAATCTCCAGTATAAGGTTTGAGATAAGAATTCTCAGCCACTAATGAGAGTTTTATTTTGCTGAAAAACTTTAATACAATTCCAAGGTTGCATATTGTGTGATCTAACCTGTTACCCGTTACACCAATTAATAATGCTTCATCAAATTTATTTTTTATTGCAAACTTCAAACACTTTTCAACATCGGTATCGTTTTGTCTTTTATACTGCAAAATCTTTGAGGTGCTTTTGAATTTTTTAATTGCTTCTTTACTTATTGAATCAAGATCACCGATAATAAAATCAGGAGTTAAACCCAATCTCAAAGCAGAGTCTGCACCACCATCTGCGCAAATTATTGTATCAAACCCATTCTTTTGGAAGAATGTGATTACACTTTTTCGGGGTGATTTGCCATTTGCAAGTATTATGCATTTTTTCAAATTGTATTCTCTCTAATTTATTAGGGCTTAGATATGCCAGATTTTAAAAATCTGGCATATCTATCTTGATAATTACAACCCAATCTGTATTCCAGCTATAAAATTCCTTTCCGCAGCGGGGAAGAATTCCTTGCCAATTGCATTAGCTGAGTACAAATTATCAAAAATATTATTTACCTGAATATAAAGTTTCCACGGAGTTAAAGCGTTGACAACAGGAAATTCATAGCTTGCAAAAATATCGGAAACAAAGTACGCATCGTTTACATTATCTGAGTAACTAACAAAACCGGGAAAAGTCTGCAAATAATTTCTCAGATTGTTATCATAATTATCTGAGAAGAATTCGCCGACGTATTTTCCGCTCCATCTGAAATACCAACCGTTGTAATTAAAAGCCAAACCTAAATTAGCCATATAATCCGGGAAACCGCTAATTCTGTTTCCGCTTAGATCGATAAAGTTTTCTTCATCCATAAAATATCTCCCAACCTCAATTGTGTTTCGGCTGAAAGTCCCGTTACCGAATAATTTAAATCGATCCTTAAAAAATCTGTAGATAAATGAAAGCTCAACTCCGGCGTGCACAGTTTTATCAACGTTGCCCGTAACCGGCTGCCCGAATCTATCCAACTGACCGTTCTTAACAATTTCATCATTAAAAAGCATATAGTAGAGATTTAATGTTAACGAGTAATCTTCTCCGTTAAGTGCAGCACCAAGTTCAATGTTATTCATTGTTTCCGGCTGTACAAGCGGTTTTGAAAAATCAAAGGAGCCATCAGGATTTTGTTCGAACTGAGGAATGTCTCCTCCGCTTGATTCAGCGGCATCGTAATAGTTTTTTAATCGTGGTTCACGCGAAACACGGGCAAACGAAAAGTAAATATTTAGCGGGCTTATTGGCTTGAAATTAATTCCTATCCTGGGATTAAAGAATAAATCACTTATTGCAAAATCTGTCCCAACAAACTTTTCATCGTACAGTTTATATTTATGATAAGCCAACTGAAACTCGCCAAGCAGATTCCAATGTTCATTTAAAGTATATGATTCGTTCACAAATACACTCGCAATATCTTTTCCACCGCGGTAAGAGTAATAACGATATTCCTTTGTAACTCCCGGAGGAAGGTTCTCTGCAAAATTTATACTTCCCCAGTGAATTGATTTGTGATTTCTAAGCTCTGCACCGAAAAATAATACACCGTTATCATGGTTTAAACTAAATCTTGGTATCCATCCATACTGAGTATTTTCCACCTTAGCTCTGATTAATGCATTTGTAGGAATAAAACTTGAGTCAAACCCATTTTCTTTCAATCTGAAATAATCATCAAAGAAAACCGACCATGATCCATCAAAATCAAAAAAACCGTCCCCTTTCACAAGGAATAATGCTGAATTAAATATTAAATCATTATTTATCTGCCATTCATTCAAAAGTTCAAAATGCGGCTGAGAGAAATTCTCAATCTCTTCAGGTCTTCTTTCAAGAGTAAATGTGTATTGGTTATCATCAGCAACCCAGAAGGAAAAATTCTGTCTTCTCAAATTTCTATCCTTTACAGCAAACTTTGCCACACCCGTATATCCCAATCCATCTGCAACTGGTCCGCCGTAAAAGTTAAACTGTGTTGTAAAGTTCTTATCGTATCTGACAGCAGATAGGAAATAAGATTTAAAATTAACCCATGTTAAATCTTTATAACCAGAGCTGAGTATCTGTCCGAGTTTGGCATAAACAGAATATTTATTATCGATCAATCCGCTGGAAAATGCAGCAGAGTATTTGCGTGTTACATAAGAACCGTAAGATGCGGATAATTCAAGTTTAGGTCTATTTGAAAATGAAGAGGTGATAATATTAATTGAACCGCCAATTGCAGGGTAACCAAAAACCCCGGAACCCGCACCTCTTTGAACCTGGATTAATTCTGTGCTTGCAAGCAGATCAGGAAAATCCAGCCAGTAAACATTATGATCTTCGGGATCGTTTTGTGGAATACCATTTATTGAAACGGAAATTCTTCGTTGATCAAATCCACGGATGCTGATGTAGTTATAACCAATTGCATTTCCACTTTCAGAATAAAATGTTGTTGAAGGAAGGTCGCTCAGATATTTTGGAATATCATATACAGTATAATTGTTTTCAATATCTTTTCGTTTTATCTGATCGAATGTGATTGGTGTGATTCCTTGCTTGCCTATAGTTGCTTCCACAAGAACTGTTTGCGATGAAAGAATTTTTGAACTAAGATAAAAGAGATAAATTGTTTTCCCGTCTTCGGCGGTTTTGGTTTGGAGTTTTGGAATATCTTCAAAAGAAATATTCCAATCTTCATAACCAACATAAGTAATTACAAGTTTATCACCTTCTTTAAATTCCCGAAGAATAGTGAAATCCCCATTTTCATTAGTGATAGTTCCCGTAGTTGTTTCCCCAATTAAAAGTACGTTGGCATTGGGCAATGGTTTATCTGTTTCGGCATCTCTAACGTTTCCGTTAAAGCTTTGCTTCTGCCCAAAAACAAAGACATTTAAAAACAGAAAAAGAATAATTAAGTTATTCATAGCATTCCTCCATTTAAACTATAACAGCCGTTGGTGTCCGAAGTATTACTTCGGAGAAACGGCTAAAATCTTAATTATTCTTACATACACAATTTTAGCCCGTTTCCCTACGCTGGCATTATCCAGATCAGGTTAAAGGGTATTATCTCAGTCATCCCATGGCTTGGGCTAACACCCCTAACGGCTTAAAAATATTTTGTTTGTTACAAAGTTAAGATTTCGTTCTTGCTAAGTCAACCTACTTTAAGTTTTTGTCCTGCTTTTATTTTACTGCCGGAAAGATTGTTCAATGATCTAATCCGCGAAATAGTTGTTTTGTATTTTTTTGCGATCGAATAAAGAGACTCGCCCCTTGTTACAAGATGATAATTATTTTTACCATCCGATAAAACTGTCTGCCCCTTTTTAATTTTGAGTTTGGAACCGGCAATTATTTTGTTACCTGATAAGCTGTTCCAATTTCTGATTGAAGAAGTTGGAACACGATATTTTACAGCTATACTGCTAAGGGTCTCACCTCTTTTTACAGTATGGTACAAATACTTACCAGATTTTTCCTCAGTTTTTGTTTTAGAAACATTATTTTTTACAGCCGAATTTGGATAAATCTTTAATGTTTTGCCGGCTATTATTTTATTTCCCGATAAATTATTCCATTTCTTTATATCAGAAACAGTGACGTAAAAATTATCTGCGATCCTAGCAATGTTATCTCCCTTGTGAATTTTATATATAATATAATTGCCTGAAGATGATTTAGATTTTACTGTGTTATTATCTTTTTTACTTCCTTCAATACCAGAATAAATTTTTATGGTTTTACCTGCAATAATTTTGTTACCCGATATACCATTCCATTTTCGTATTTCAGATGCCCGGACATTATAAAGTTCTGCAATCCCGCCAATTGTATCGCCCGATTTTATTCTATAGTAAACTACATTCGTATTCGAATTAGTAGTGAACGATTCATTATCCGGTGCGTAAGGATAGTTTGAAAATATCTTTAAAGTTTGTCCGGCAATAATTCTATTACTTTTAAGCCCGTTCCACCTTCTTATGTCCCTGGTTCTTACACCATACTGCTCAGCTATTTTACTAATAGCGTCACCTTTGCGTACTTTGTATCTGTACAAGGTTGCTTTAGAATTTTTATAAATCTTATTTGTATTGGTATAATTTGTGGTTGGTGCACTGCCATCAGTATAAATTTTTAATCTTTTTCCGGCAATTATTTTGTTACTTCGTAAATGATTCCAGTCCTTAATATCACTTATTTTTACACGGTAACGAGAAGCGATAAGTCCAAGGTTCTCTCCCCTTCTTATTTTGTGATAAACCATTGCACTTTCAATAGTTGCTTTCTCTTCTATTTTTGTACTTTTATCAAGACTTGCAAAATAATCTTTATTTTCCATGGGAACATAAATATTTATCTTTTGCCCAACTCTGATAGTAGTTGTATAAGCAATGTTATTCCAATTTCTTAAATCACTAACTCGCGAATTAAATCTATCGGCAATACCTAATAAACTATCATCTTTCTTTACGCTGTACTGAACAGCAACATATCCTTTCGGTATAACAGGTGCAGATATGATTGGCTCTTCAGGTGTTTCTGATTTTTTTATATCTTCTTCAAAAACTGCAACAGTTGTATTTTCCGTTTCCTTTTGCTCAGTTTTAGTTGTTCCATTTAAGTCAGCGTATGGTGAAGTATATTTTTCATTAGAATTATTTCCATTTTCTAAAGCTAACTGAGTATCAGTATTATAAGCAAAGTCATTGGTTTGCATATCAACAATTACCGGAATTTTTAATTTAACACCTGCGTATAATTTTGATTTGGTTGATATGTTATTTGCATCCGCGAGATCGTAAACAGTAACGCTGTATTTTTTAGCAATCCTTGTTAAATTTTCTCCCCTTCTAACTGTATGAACAAGGAATGTACGTTTAGCTGATTCAGGAATATTTTTCATATTAGATGCGAATAATTCCAATGAGCCCTTAGGAATCTTTAATTCGTAACCACCTGCATAATCAGGTGGAGTGCTCAATTGTGTTAACTCAGGGTTCATATTTCTCAATGTTTCTAAATCGGTTCCTGCGCTACTCGAAAGGAACCCGAGATCAATGGCTCCGTTAATATTATAAGTATCATATATATAGGGGTCTTCAAATTGAAGATTAGTAAATCCGTAGGCTTCAGGATCCATAGCAATCAAACAAACAGCAATATACTGCGGAACGTAGTTTCTTGTTTCTCTGGGCAGATATCTCCTGATTCCCCAAAAATCATCTCTCCCGGATCTACGCAGCGCTCGCTTTATTCTTCCCTCACCCGAGTTATAAGCAGCTAAAGCTAAATACCAATCCCCAAAAGATTCGTATAAATCATTTAAATGTCTTGCGGCTGCAACAGAAGATTTGTACGGATCTCTTCTTTCATCAACATAAAAATCGGTTTCTAATCCATAAATTTTTCCGGTCGATTTAATGAATTGCCACAATCCCACAGCGCTTGCCCACGATCTTGATTTAGGATTTAAACCGCTTTCCATCATGCTTAAATATTTTAGCTGATCAGGTGCAGACTCCCGGAAGAAAACTTTACTCATCATTGGAAAATATTTACCTGAACGAGAAATCCAGAGATACATAACCTCATTGCCCTTGGGATTATTTGTAAAGTATTCAATATATTTTTCCACATAAGAATTAACTTCCAGAGGAATATCTGCGGCAATAACTTCTGTGATGTGCCCATTCCCGGAACCGGATGTTAATTCTATCTCATTTACTGATTCTTTCATCCATTCCTCGTAAGCAGCAAATGAAACGCCGTCAGGCAGCTCACCTAACCCATCAATAAAATCTCTGTAATCCTCGGTTATAGCATTTGATAATTCCACGTATGCATCATTTTGTTCAATACCCGGAAAGTAACTAAGGTTATTTATATTATGTAAAGCGGATTCAAAGTTTTGTACAGTTGCTGCAACATCACCCTCTTCTTTTTTTGCAAGAGCTGTTAAATAATTTTGGCGTGCCTGCTCAAGCATTTCGGCAACAATACTATTCTTTTTTATTTCCCTCTGATATGTTGAAGATTTTTTATTTTCAGTGATCTCAGTATTTCCGCCGCAGGAAATGATAAGAATTGTACTCGCAAGGAGTAAACACATTCTATTCAGAAATGGATTCATATATTCTCCAAAATGAAACTTTAATTACAAATATATAGTTTACAATTTGTTTAATCAAGCAATAAATTAAATGATGTTCATAACTTTTTGTTTATTAACGAGTTACTCATTAAAAATTATAATGGAATGTTCGCATGCTTCTTTTTTGGATTTATATCAACTTTCGTGCGAAGAAGATTGAAGGCATTAATTAGTTTACCCCTTGTTTCTGATGGCAGAATTATATCATCCACAAAACCCCTTTCTGCAGTGATATATGGGTTAGCAAACCTTTTTTTAAATTCCTTTAATTTCTTTTCCAACTCTTTTTTCGGGTCTTTTGATTTACTTATTTCCTTTTTGAAGATTATCTCAACTGCACCTTTTGGTCCCATCACAGCAATTTCTGCAGAGGGCCAGGCATAGTTAAAATCTCCTCTAACATGTTTTGAATTCATAACATCATAAGCACCGCCATAAGCTTTTCTGATGATCACAGTTATTTTTGGTACGGTCGCTTCACAAAAGGCAAACAAAAGTTTTGCACCATGACGGATTATCCCATTCCATTCCTGTTCTGTTCCGGGCAAAAATCCCGGTACATCTTCCAGCACTAATAATGGAATACCAAAGCAATCACAAAACCTTACAAATCTTCCTGCTTTAACAGATGCATTTATATCCAATACTCCTGCCAATACAGCGGGCTGATTTGCAATAATTCCAATTGCCATTCCACCTATTCTTGAGAATCCGCATAAAATATTTTCTGCATAATTTTTATGCACCTCAAAGAAATCATTATCATCAACTAATAGATTAATGATCTTCCGCATATCGTATGGTTTGCTGGGATTATCGGGAATGATATTATCAAGTTTTGGTTCAGGTTTTATTTCGCTTTGATTGAACTTCAGTTCCGGAGATTTATCTCTGTAGTTTAATGGAAGAAAACTTAATAGCTTTCTAACATTCAGCAAGGTTTCAATTTCATTTTCATAAATGAAATGGGCAATTCCACTTTTTGATGCATGAGTTTCTGCTCCTCCAAGTTCTTCCAAACTTACATCTTCATTTGTAACAGTTTTTACAACATTTGGCCCGGTAACAAACATATAGCTTGTATTTTTTACCATAAAAATAAAATCTGTAATAGCGGGTGAATAAACAGCACCTCCGGCACACGGACCAAGAATCACAGAAATTTGAGGTATCACACCAGATGCAAGTGTATTGAGCAGAAATATATCTGCATAACCAGCAAGACTGGAAACTCCCTCCTGAATTCTTGCACCACCCGAATCATTTAATCCAATTACGGGTATACCATTTTTCATTGCCATTTTCATTATCTTAACAATTTTCTCGGCATGTGTTTCAGATAATGAGCCACCGAACACTGTAAAATCCTGGCTGAAAAGTGCGATGGGTCTGCAATCAATTTTTGCAAAACCGGTAACCACCCCATCACCAGGATAAATTTGCTTATCCAATCCAAAGTCCTTGGAGCGATGTTTAACAAACATATCTATTTCATCAAAGCTGCCTTCATCAACCAACAGCTCGATTCTTTCTCTTGCGGTGAGCTTTCCTTTATCATGCTGTATTTTAATTTTAGCTTTACCACCGCCTAATTTAGCTTGTTCTTTTAATTTTTTTAGCTGTTCAATTTTTTCTTTCATAACTAAAACCTAAATTAAAAATAATTTTTTCAAACTACTGTAGTTTTAATAAATCAATAACCAGTTAAACAAGAAACGGATTATGAAGTTTTTCATATCCAATCGTACTATCATCTCCATGCCCTGGATAAATAACCACTTCATCCGGTAAAGTAAAAAGTTTTGATCTAATTGAATTTATTAATGTTTCATAATCCCCACCAAGAAGGTCTGTTCTTCCGATACCTTCCTTAAAAAGAACATCACCGGTTATACAAAAATTACTTTCTTCTGCATATAGTGAAAATTCTCCCGGAGAGTGACCCGGTGTAAATAGATTAACGATAGATTCATTACCTAAAATAATGTTCTCATTTTCAGATAAAAATTTATCCGGTTTCGGCAGTTTGTTAACTGCAACACCAAACATTTGTCCTTGTGTTTCAGCATTTTCAAAAAGCAGCAAATCTTCTTCAGGGATTAAATATACTGGGTCGTATTTTTCTTTAACAAAAGCAACGCCCAGAATATGATCAATATGGCAGTGAGTATTGATTTGATATTTTAGCTTTAAATTTTTTTCTTTTATAAAAGATATGAATTCCTGCTCTTCATTAGCATCGGACATCCCGGGATCGACTACAGCGGCTTCACTGGTTTCTTCATCCCAAATAACATAAGTATTTTCCATAAAAGAATTGAATGTGAATTTATTAATTTTCATAAAACATGAAATTATTTCTTAAAATTCTTCTTCATGCGGCTGAATAATTTTCTTGTGTAATTATTATAATTATCTTTTGTCTCTCTAATTGAATCTCCACCAAACTTCTCCGAAAAATGTTCAGCGATTACCCAGGCAAGCATACTTTCTGCAATTACTGCACAAGCAGGTACAGCAACAAAGTCACTTCTCTCGCGCCTTGCATCCACTTTTCTCATTGTTGAAAGATTTACACTCTCAATAGGACTCATTAAAGTTGCGATGGGTTTCATCGCTGCACGAACAATTATTGGCAGCCCGGTACTTATTCCTCCCTCAATTCCGCCGGCACGATTAGTTTTTCTTGTAAAACCATGTCCTGATTTTATAATTTCATCATGAACCTGAGAACCAAAGGCATTTGCATTCTGAAAACCCTGCCCAATCTCAACACCCTTAACAGCATTGATAGACATAATAGCTGAGGCAATACCAGCATCCAATCTTCTATCGTAGTGCATAAATGTTCCAAGCCCAACGGGTACACCGCTTGCAACAACAATAAATGAGCCGCCTAATGTGTCCCCTCTTTTCTTAGCAGTTTTAATTTTATTTATTATTTTTTTCTGATGTTCATCATCTAAAACACGTACATCGCTTTGATCTGATCTTTTTGATAAATGCCACGCATTAAAATCTTTTCTGATATTATTTAACAGGAGGGATTCTGTAAAATTTGTTTTAGGAAAAATATCCCCGATACTTTCAACATAACTTCCCACATTTATTCCGAATTCCTCTAAATATTTACGGGCAATTGTTCCGGCAGCAACACGGGCAGCAGTTTCTCTTGCGCTCGATCTCTCAATCGAGTTTCTAATATCATCAAAATCATATTTCGAAATTCCAACGAGATCTGCATGACCGGGACGCGGGATGTTAATTTTAACTGTGTCACCTGGAATTTTCTCAGCATCCATTATTTCTTTCCAGTTGACCCAATCTTTATTTTTAATGAGCATGGAAATCGGTGAACCGAGTGTTTTGCCGTTTCTTATCCCGCTTAAAATTTCTGCTGCATCAGATTCAATTTTCATTCTTCCACCCCTGCCGTAACCCTGTTGCCTTCGCTTAAGATGAAAATCTATATAACTTTTTTTAATGGGAAGATTTGATGGGAAACCTTCAGCAATAACAGTTACTGCTTTTCCGTGAGACTCGCCTGCTGTTAAAAACCTTATCATAAATAATTTTTTGATTGATGAAGTTTAAATATAAAAAAAACGCCCGTAAAAATTCGGGCGTCTTATAAAAATAGATTATCTCTATTTTATTTGGGAATCTCTAAACCAACAAACCTGGTATTACCTTTATTATCAATTACTTTTAATAAAAGTGCAGAGCCCCGTTTACTTTCAACTATATCCGAATATTCATCAACATTATTTACTTTTTTTCTATCTGCTTCCACTATAACCAACCCTGCAAATAATCTTTGGTTTTCTGCTTTGCTAAAAGGTTTTACATCTGTGATTAAAACACCATGATCAACATTAAAATCAGATAAGTCACGCTCACTTAGATTCTTTACTGTAAGACCAATATCATCGAAGTTTGCTGTATTTAAATTCTTTTTACTCTCCGATTTATCTTTCGATTTATTGGAAACAGGTTCAGATTTAGAATCGTCATCTTTTGCTTTCAATGTTACTTTTCGCTCCAGTTCAGTACCGTTCCTAAAAATCTTTAAAGTAATTGTAGTTCCGACAGTTTGAGAAGCTACATAACCCTGTAACTGATTTGGGGCGTTAACTTCTCTTCCATCAACTTCAAGAATAACATCACCTTCTCTTATATCTGATTCTGCGGCAGCGCTATTATCCAAAATACCCTGAATGATTATTCCTCTCGGTCTATCCAAGCCAAGAGATTTCGCCATAGCATCATCTACTTCGCCAATATTAACACCAATATATCCGCGGTTAACTTTTCCGTTTGCAATAAGATCCTTGGCAACTGCTTTAACAAGGTTTATGGGAATCGCAAATCCATAACCTATATAAGTACCGGTACCGGATGATGCAATAGCTGAATTCACGCCAACAACTGCACCGGAAAGATCAACTAACGCTCCGCCACTGTTCCCGGGGTTAATCGCAGCATCAGTCTGAATATAATTTTCAACACCGTAGCTGTCTCTAATTAAACCTAACTGTCCCCTTCCAATGGCACTAACTATTCCGGCAGTTACTGTTGAGGATAACGAAAGCGGATTGCCAATTGCCATAACCCATTGCCCTACTTTTAATTGATCTGAATCACCCAGGAATGCAGCCGGTAAGTTTTCAACATCAATTTTTATAACAGCAAGATCGGTTAACGGATCCGTGCCTATAACAGTTGCATCAAATCTTCTTTTATCAAACAGCCCAACTGATACTTGTTTTGCATTTTCAACTACATGATTGTTAGTTACTATATATCCATCATCAGAAATAATAATACCACTTCCGGATCCTTTTTTGTCTTTCGGCATATCTTTAAATGGGAAGGAGAAAAAATCATGCGGACTTTTACCTCTTTCCGAGATAACAGTAATTTGAACAATTGACGGAGTAACTTTTTCAGCCGTTTCTATAAATGCCTGCCCAAAAGAAGAAGCATCTGCATCGAGAGATACCGGCGGATTATCTGCCCCCAATTTTATATCGGCATATCACGGTCTAACCAAACCAAATCCTGAAACCAGCATTGCACCAAATAAAACACCGATAACCAAAAGAACTACTGCGCTTAAAATTCCCTTTATTTTCATCATTTATCCTTTAATTAATTTACTTTTAATTACAATTATAGCACTCTTTGCTGAATAATACACTTATTTTTTACAAAGTTTTTAGAGATTGAATTTCTTTAAATTTATAAATATGATACTGTAAATAAGACTCGAAAAAATTATTTGCATTGTTAATGGTCGTCTCGGTTAACGAATTTACCTGTTCATTGTTCTTTAGACAAATTATATAACTAAAAAGTTCCGAATTAATTTTGTAATTGTCAATGCTTTCCTTTTTACATTTCGTACATAATAAACCCCTGCCATAATTAAATCCAAGTTCTCCATTATTAAGTTCTGTTGATCCACAAACAGAACATTTATCTAATTGGATTTCGTAACCAATCTCCGTTGTTAAAAATAAGAAGAATCTACCAAAGAGAATTTCGGGACTCTGATCGGATGAATTAAGCAGTGAGAGGATTCTTACCAGTCCTTTAAAGATTCTTTTATTTGGTTCATCACCGGGGATTAATTTATTCACAAGTTCAATTACTGCGTAAGAATATTTAACTGCTTTCAAATTTTCTTTAAGTTTTGGAAAATGTGAAATTATACCAGCATCAGAGAGCAACTGTACTTCGCGTGATTCCTTTAAGTAAATAATTATTTGCAAATGGTTCAGTGGATCTATGATCATACCAAATTTTGATCTTGGACTTCTGCCTCCCTTTACTATTGCAGAAATTTTTCCTAATTCTTCCGTATATACAATGGTAATAATGCTTGTATCCCTGTAATTCATTTTACTTAAGACTATAGCTTCTGTTTTTATTATTTTGCTCATTTAGGAAAGTTATATGGAAAATTAAACAAACCTTCTTCAGTAATAATACCGGTTATCAGATGCGACGGTGTGATGTCAAATGCAGGATTGAACACATCATAATTTTCAGAAGCTACCGGTGTATTATAAACTGAAACTAACTCTGATTTATTACGAAATTCAATTTCAATTTCATTTCCGGAAGCAATAGTGCGATCGAAAGTAGTAGAAGGAGCTGCAATATAGAAAGGGATATTATGATGATAACTTAATAAAGCCAAATTGTACGTGCCAATTTTATTTGCTGAATCGCCATTTAAAGCAATCCTGTCCGCTCCTGTAACAACAAGATCAATTTTATTCTGTTTCATCAGAAAAGCTGCCGAGGAATCGGTTTGAAGTGCAAACGGAATACCACATTTTTCAAGTTCGAAAGCAGTTAATCTTAAGCCCTGTAGTAATGGACGGGTTTCGTTTGCATAAACAAAATTAACTAAGTCATTTTCAAAAGCAGTTTTTATTACGTTGAATGCCGTACCATCTCCCCCGGTTGCCAACTTACCGGTATTGCAATGAGTAAGAACGGTTGACTTCTTTTTAAATATGGCTAACCCGTTTTTACCAATCTTACTGCAGTATTCTTCATCTTTTCTGTGGATCTCTTTCGCTTTATTTAGTAGTGATTCATATGCATTATTGGGATTATCCAGGTTCAAAAAATGATCTTTCATTGTATTAAGGGCAAAGAAAAGATTTACTGCAGTCGGTCTGGTTTCACTCAATCTTTTTAGAGCAAGATCAAATTTATCTTGAACATTATTTGTATGAGACTTAACAGCTAAGGCAAGTGCATACGCAGCGGCAATGCCGATCAGCGGTGCTCCGCGTATCTCCAATTTTTCGATTGCTTGAGCAATTCTTTCATAACTATTTGTTTGTATATAATTTTCTTCGATGGGAAGTTTTGTCTGATCAAGGAAAGTAAGCTTATCGTTTTCTTTTGAGGAGTCTTTCCTAATAAATTTAAGTGAGAAGTAATTACTCTGCGTCATCTGTTTACAATTATCCGCCTCCGGCGGAATTTTTTATTTTTATCCCAACGTATCGGGAAACTCGTCCTGCTCAAGCTGGAATTGTTTCATCGATTCTTGATATATTCAAAAATTCTCTGTACCTATCCTGAATTTTCAGATATGAAAGATTTTCAATTCCTTCTGTACTGAATTTTTCAACACAGAATGAAGCCATCGAACTGCCGTAAATTACAGCACATTTTAAATTGTTCGGTGAAAGGTCCCTCGTTTTAAAAAGATAACCAGTAAATCCACCGGCAAATGTATCGCCTGCACCGGTTGGATCAATAATTATTTCCATTGGATACGCCGGTGCAGAGAATATCGTATCATCTGTAAATAACATTGCACCATGTTCACCTTTTTTAATTATCAAAGATTGTGGTCCTAAATCCCTTATCATCCTGGATGCTTTGATGAGATTTGGTTCATTTGCCAGCAGACGTGCTTCTGAATCATTGATTATTAATACATGCACCTGCTCTAGCAATTTTAACAAATCATCTCTCTTACCTTCTATCCAATAATTCATAGTATCACAAACTACAAACTGCGGATCACTCATTTGTTCTAAAACTTTTAATTGTAATACAGGATCGATATTGCCAAGACAAACATATTTTGATTTTCTAAAATTCTCAGGAATAATTGGATTGAATGATTCAAATACATTCAATTCCGTAAACAGCGTATCACGTACATTTAGATCATAATGATATTTACCACCCCAGCGAAATGTTTTTCCTTGTTCGATTTTCATTCCTTCCAGATCAACATTATGTTCCTCGAGCAAACTAATATATTTTTCCGGAAAATCACTGCCAATTACAGCAACTAATTTAACAAGACCAACAAAATAACTTGCCGCAATTGAAATGTAAGTTGCTGAGCCGCCGAGAGCATCTTCAACTTTATCAAATGGAGTAATAATTGTATCTAACGCAAGTGATCCAACTACTAGTAAACCCAATATTTTCTCCGATAAATTGTAAGGAAATTAAGCTATAAACATAAACAAAAGCAAAATTAAAGTACAATTGGATAAACCAACCGGTACTATTTTATTCTTAAAGATTATAGATTAAAGATCAATTTTAATAAACTTTAATAAACTTTTTTCATTCAAATAATATTCTTCAATAAGATCAATGGCTCTCCGCTGTCCATCCCATGCCAGTAATTCCTTTGCTTCACGTGGGTTAACCCATGTGCATTCACTATGCTCAGCACTAATAATTACATTCGAATCTTTTGCTACCTGGGCAGCAAACACCGGGATTAAACAAATCGTGTCTGAAACTGCAGAATAAAATGAGTTGACTTTAGGTGCGACCCACATCTTCTCCGGTGTTAATCCTGTTTCTTCTTCAATTTCTCTAACTGAAGTTTCAAATGCTTTTTCGTTATCATTAATTTTACCGGAAACCATTTGCCATACGCCCGGATAGATCTGATCTGCTGCTCTCTTCAGCAAGAGAAACTCAATCCCATTTTCAGTCTCTCTGAAGATGTGTGCTTCTACTAAATTTGAGATGATATTCATTCTTTTAACCTTTTTAAAAAAATATTTAACGACTTTCTATTTATGTTTTTAATTGTATGATTTTATGATTGCATGGTTGGATGATTGCATGCTAAAACATTTATCAATCACACATCCAAACTTCCATACTTCCATACATCCATACATTCATTCATGCAACCATGCATCCATGTATTCATTTAAAAATACGCTCTTACTTCTGCACGTGCCGTATGTATAACTTTACTTTCTCCTTGCAATCTGCCATCATAATTCACAGTAATCTGTAAAAATGATGCAACTCTGTAATCAAAATTTACCCTCCAAAAATAATTTTTTCCCAGGGCACTTCCTCCCGTTAGTTCAAAAGGTATAAAATTATCTGTTGTGTTCGCAAGTAATTCACTTCTCTCAAATTCTATTCTCAATCTTCCTTTGCCAATAAAAGAAAGATTAAATCTTAACTTTTGAGAATTAAGATCAATAATGGTTGGTTTTTCCGGAAAGAAATCTTCAATTTTTCCTACTTTTAATACGAATCCAACTTCAAGAGTTCTGGCAGGTCTGTAAGAAAAATCCGAAGTTATACTGTTATCGGTTACAGTTAAGTTTTTTGTGGATGATTCGGGTGCGGAAACATTATTTGTAATGTTTACGATATCTGTTTGGTTGCTAAATTCCCTAACCATTCTGAATCTTATTCTTAAACTTCGTTCGCGATTATAGCCGTGTTCAACACCACTATTAAATTCATTCATTCTTTGGTTCTGAGTATACCTGAATCTGAATGAGAGTTCCTGCCTGTTTTCGTTCAGGAAAATATCCTGCTGAATAAAATTTCCTCCCCTTATTGTTGTACCTTCAACCAGAAAGTGATTAAAGTTGAGCAGATAGATCTTAGAAAAATCCTCCTCTCGTGTAATTTCTTCTACTCTTAATACAGTTTCTGTGGAAAGAGGTTTGAGAATGCTTCCTACTAAACTCTTCCTATCAAATATTTTTGCATATTTAATTTTCCATCTTGTACTCGTTTTCAATTCAATTACCGGGAACAACTCATCTGATGGAATTGTTACTAATATAAAATCGCCGTCAAACAAGGTAGCACTAAATTCATTTTCATCGGCAACTCCATTATTATTTAAATCACCTAAATAAATATAGTTGCCGGTTCCTTTTTTAACCGGAACAAATACGTTTTCCAAACGTGAAGATCTTTTTGTTGATACCTCATAAAATAAATTTCCATTTAGGATCGGATCCCAAAACCTAAATTTAGAATTGGAACGAATGAGTATGGTTTGATTATCAAGTTTCCCTTGTTCTTTAAAAGGATCGGTGAATACTTTATCCCTGAAAGTTAGATTGAATATAGTGTTAAACTCTTTTGTACCGCTGTATGAAAATTCAAATAATTGTGTGGTTGCACGGGATTCCTTCTCCAAAATTCCGCCCAGGGGAAGATACTCATCGCGCAGTGAATATTTTGCACTCACAGTTAACCCATCAAGATTTATCAATTGAAGAAATGGAAGAACTTCCAGATATTTTAAACTTCCTGTAAGAAGAGAATCTTTATTTTTTCCATTCACTCTTTTATCTTCGGCACGAAAGTTTACACCCGGTTTAAAAATAGAATAAATCCAATATCCGCTTCCCTCCTGTCTCAACCAATCTGTATTTACAAATAAGTTTTCAGACGTATTGTAATCAAAATTATAATCTATACTGTAATCATTGTTGTTAGTTATTTTTAAGATATTGTTAAATCTATCCGATTTAAAATTATCACCCTTTCTTAAAAACCCAACAGACGACCGCAGACTGATTTCATCAATAGGTAGCAGGCTTAATCTTATTTCCCGTAAACTTTCATCCTCTTTTGTTGAAGTTGGTGTAATATTATAATCCCGGTTGAATTCAACTTCGTTTATTCTATCAGCAGTAAAAAACTTACCTTGTATGAACCGATCTTTATAACTAAAACCAATTTTACCAAAATTTAACGAGCCCAATCTCACTTCGGTGGGATTGATTCTAAAAAAAACATTTGTTGCATAACCATAATTATCACCATCATCAAAATCAGATAATTTATTCCGATCAAGTATACTGCCTGCATATTCCAATCCAATGAATGTATTTTCAAACGGATTTACGTTTACAACCAGATTTCCCAATCGGTTTTCCTTCGGAATAGGCAGGAAAATAATTGGCAAGTAAAGACCATTTTTTCTTCCTACAAATTTAAAATTACCGATGGCTTGCCTCGTATAATCTCCGTTACCTTCACCAACGTTTGTGAACGAAACATTGTAAATAGCGGTGGAGTCCCCCGGATTGTATAGATAAATTGAATCCTGCACACCGTTAATCACCGTATCGATTTTAGAATAAACACCTTTCCTGTTACCAAGAGAATCCGCAGGAGCAAGCGATACACCTGATTTAGTTGCTTTTAATTGATCATCACCTGCATCCGAAATAATTTGTTTATCTTCTTCTGTTAAAGATATATCTATCGGTGAATTTTCATCATCACCTTCCTGCATATATTGGAACTGTACATTTAATTTATTATTAAAAAAATTGGATGAACCCCCAACACCAAGAAAATTACGGTTAAACTGCCTGCTTGTATATTCAAAATCAACACTTATCCTGCTGGCAGAAATTATTAACCTTTGCGGTGTAAAAGTAACTGTAGCATTAGAATATTCAATTATATAATCGGCATTTTCGCCGCGCGTCATTTGAATACCGTCTATGAAAACTTTTTCTGTTCCGGCAATAACAATAATATTTTTTTCACCATTAATCCCCGTAAGACTATACGGACCCTGCACTCCATCGGTGCCAAGAAAATTATTTGTATTAAATTTACCACGCGGGCTGCCGATAGAAAGATAAGCATCCTGATCTTTTAAAAAGAATTCACCCATCAACCCCTGGAGTTTTCTGTTGATTACTCCAAACTCTCCAATACGTTTTCCTAATTGATAATCTCCGAAAGTGCCTATAGCGTTAGGGTGCTTTATTTGTATAAAAACTTTATCAAGCTCTTCAAGTCTTTCGGTATTTCCTTCCGGCTGGATTGGAGTGTTTTCATCAGTTAGTGCTGCAACTATCTCAATATCATCCGATAAGTTTCCGGATATTTGAAGTCGTAATCCGCTTTGAAGTGAAAAATCCTTCGTTGTTCCTACAGTAAATCCTCTTATCAAAGTACCGCTTTTTTGAATTCTGGGTCCAAATATTGCCTCAGGTGTAAATCCGCTTCCTTCAAGCTGTGTAACACGAACTGTATCACCTGTTTCAGCATTGTACCTGATTACAAGACTTCTTCTTTTATATTCTTTGTTGAGTGAAAGTTTAACAGTTTGATAAGTAACAAACAAAGTATCGAATATTGAATACGGAAGTGAATCTGAAATTGTAAAAGTAGCAGTTGAATAAATAAACTTGTAATCCTTAAACCGCTGCAATAGTGAATCCCGTAATACTATCCTTTCAGTAAATGGAATTATTGAAACGCCGGAAATATTATAATGATTATCAAAACTTATAGGAATAGAATCAGTTACAACAACAGTGTTATACTGATTTTGAGCATGCAGATCTGCCTTAAAGAGCAGAACGAGAAATATGATTAAAATAAATTTATAAGCCGGTTTCAAACAAGGAAATTGTATTGTGAGTTAGAAATCTAAATTTATAAGCGGCTTTTTTCAAGTCTATATTGAAAACAGGAGGGAAAAAGTAATTTGAAATTTACTTGAGTTAAACGCATATTAACACCCGACTTTAGTAAGTGTTGCAGAACTATGAAATGTCATTCTGATCCCGCTATACCTGTAAAAGAGAATCTTGGCGGGAGAAGAATCTCCTCCTAAAAAAATTAGACACTTCTCCCGATAAATCTGAATCAGTATGACAAATCCTTATAGTGCAACAGATTCTGAATTTAGGTGTTAACATCATACAGACTCTTTTGGCAGTTGCAAAACATGAGGATGCGTTTATTTCAGAAATCTCTTATTTTAATAATGTATTATTAATTCATCATTGAACGGGGCTTATGTCTCTATTCCAAAATCATTCAAGTGAATAGACAAAATGGTTTACCAGCTTTACGGCTTAACTGATGAGGAGATTAAAATTGTTGAGGAAAACATGAAATAATTATTTTATTATAAAACGAGACAGATTTTTATCAGGATTAGAGGAGAATCCTATAATCCTGTTAAGTATTAGTTATTTGGTTAAAGTAAAATATGGAGTTGTTTAACTTTTTATATAAAATATTATCTGATGCAGATTTCTGGAAAATTCTAATTGCAATATTAACACCAGTTATTGTTGCTATTATAGGTATTTGGCGATTTAAGAAACAAAGAGAATATGAATTGGTTCAAAAAAGATATTTAGATGAGGGATTTGACAAATTAATTAATGATTATGAAAATGCAATGGCATCATATCATCATAACTGGCAATTAAGTTTCATTGTTCTGAAACAAGTTAGAGATTTGCCAAAAGATTTGATCAGTAAAAAAGCAATAACAGAGTATTTTGGTTTGGGAAGAATGGTGCTTCCTACAATTGCTTTGCACCGTGTGAATAATCTATTCAATAACAAGAAATTGTGGGAAATGCATCAGCTTTTATATGCTTTTATCCAAGATTCTTATTTCACGTTTGAATATGATTTTAAAATCGCTGTTGAGAACTATATTAACGATTCACCATCCGTTAAAGTAACAAGAAAGGATATTTATGATAAATATTTGGAATGTTTCCAAGAGATGAATAATAAATCAAAAAAACATGATGTGTTTATTGGTTACATAAAGGAAATATCTTCAATCTTCGAAAAAAATAGTTATTCCAAGAAAGCTCTTAAAAATTT
>JADFPP010000108.1 GCA_022562275.1 Bacteroidota bacterium | reverse complement strand
GTTTTTTTGCCAACTCTCAGAAGGGCAGTTCCGCTACGCTCCACTGCCCTTCTGAGAGTGATCAGCCCTTTACTATCTATCCTATTTATTTTTGTTAGGTGGATACCATGTTTATATATATTACAAACGTCTGATAATGGTTGTTGATTAGCGAAATGGTATTGTTTATATTTGTTTTTCAATAATTTGTGAATAAAAATTACTGTTTTGAACAACTATAAAATTACAACTCTTCCTAATGGTACACGTGTACTTTCAGAATTTGTTCCGTATGTGAAATCATTCTCACTTGGTTTTTGGTTTAATGTTGGAACCAGGGATGAGAATAATTCAAATAATGGTATTTCTCACTTCATCGAGCATATGCTGTTTAAAGGAACAAAAAGAAGATCTGCAAAAAGAATTTCTGAAGAGATTGAATCGTATGGGGGATATTTAAATGCATTTACATCAAAAGAGCATACCTGTTACTATACAAAAGGGCTAAGTGAAAATCTTGCAAGAAGTTTTTCTGTACTTGCCGATATGATACAGAATCCGTTATTCAAGGAAAGTCATGTTCGGAGGGAAGCCGGTGTTATTATAGATGAATTGAATGATGTGAATGATAATCCCGAAGAACTGATATTTGATAAATTTGAAGAAGTTGTTTTTAAAGGAAACAAATTGAGTATGCCTGTCATCGGTACAGAGGGGAATATTCTTAGGTTTAACTCAGATGAACTTCAAAAGTATCATAATAAGCGATATAACATAAGCAAGCTTTTAGTTGTTGCTTCAGGATCAGTAAACCACGATGAATTGGTAAAGCTGGCTGAAAAGCATGTTTGCAGAAAAACTTCACGAACAAAAGTGCGGAGAGAAAAATTTATTCCTCGCAAAGCAAATGATCTAATATTGGAAAAAGATTTTCATCAGGTTCATGTTATTATTGGAAGATCGACAGTTGGCTTGAACAACAAAAAAAGAGTCAAAATTAAATTGCTTTCAACCTTATTGGGGGAAGGAAGCAGCTCGAGATTATTTCTGGCAGTTAGAGAGAAGTTAGGTATAACATATCAAATATCTTCATTCCTTAATTCGTACAAGGATGTTTCTTCATTTGGAGTTTATTATTCTACTAACAAAAAACAATCGGCTAAAGTTCAGGAAATTGTTCTGAAGGAAATTAAAAAGATAAGAGAGAAAAAAATAAAAGAAAAAGAACTGAATAAAGTTAAGGCATATTTAAAAGGCAGCACAATATTAAATCTTGAAAACACAACTAACATCATGATGAGAATAGCAAGTTCAATGTTGTATTTTAACCGTGTGATTAGTGTTGAAGAATTTTTAAAAAATATTGATTCGATTACTGCTGAGAATCTTCTTAAAACTGCAAATGAATTGTTTGCTGAAGATAAGCTGATTAAAGTAATATTAAAATCAAACGAAAATAAAATGCATAAAGTTGCATAGCAGATAAAAGTAAAATTATGCCTACAATTATAATAGATGAACAAGAGGTAGAATTTCAACCAGGGGAGACGATAATACAGGCTGCAAGGCATCATGGAATTGAGATACCTCATTTCTGCTGGCACCCTGAACTGTCTGTACCAGGCAATTGCAGAATTTGTCTTGTGGAAGTTGATAAAATGCCAAAGCTGGTGATTGCATGTTCTACAATTGCATCAGAGGGAATGGTTGTTCATACAAAATCTGAAAAAACAATTGATGCACAAAATGCGGTAATGGAATTTATTCTAATCAACCATCCTTTAGATTGTCCTATTTGTGATGAAGCCGGCGAGTGTAAATTACAGGACTATGCATACAACTACAGTGTGGGTGAAAGTCGGTTCATTGAGGAAAAGAACCGTAAACAAAAGCATGTTGAACTTGGTCCGAGAGTAATGTTCGATGGAGAAAGGTGCATCTCCTGTTCAAGGTGTATTCGGTTTTGTGATGAAATTGCTAAGAAGCCGGAGTTGACATTTGTCCAGAGAGGAGACAGGGTTACGATAACAACTTATCCCGGTCAACCAATGGTAAATCCTTACTCAATGAATACTATTGATATTTGCCCGGTTGGTGCGCTTACAAATATAGATTTTCGTTTTAAGGCAAGAGTTTGGGATATGTCTTCCACAAAGTCCATCTGCACCGGTTGTTCACGCGGATGCAATATAGATATTTGGGTAAGGAATAACGAAATCTTAAGATTAACTCCAAGATACAATGAACAAGTAAATAGTTATTGGATGTGCGACGATGGAAGGTTGAATACATTTAAATATGTTAATGCCGATGATAGAGTTGATAGTCCTCAAATTAGAGGAGAAGGGCAGCTGCGGAAGGTAGAATGGGAAGAAGCCTTTGATGAAACAGTTTCCAGAATCAAATCATTTTCAAAAGATGAAATTGCCTTTGTTGGTTCGGCACATGCAACTTGTGAAGACAATTATATATTTGCAAAATTTGCACGTTCCGTTATTGGATGCGGCAATATTGATTTTGTTCAGCACATCGATCCTGAATTTGGTGATGATATACTTAGAGTGAACGATGTTGCACCAAATGCAATGGGTGCAAAACTTACAGGTGTCTCACCATCCAAATCCGGTTTAGATATAGATGGTATTAAAAAAGCTATTCGAGAAGGAAAGGTAAAAGCCCTTTACATTTTGGAAGATGATATCATCACTGAGGATCCACAATTTGAAAATATTATTACCAAGTTAGATTTACTTGTTGTTCATTCAACTAATCACAACAAAACAACAGCACTGGCAGATATAATTTTCCCTGCATCAGCTTATGCTGAAAAGAATGGAACTTTTGTGAATATTAATAAAATTGTTCAGAGAATAAGACCGGCAATTACTACAGTTGATACAGATAGGGCGCTCGACGGAATGGAGATGAGCAGATTGGATAAGTTTGGAACCGAATTCGATAGGTGGGCCACCGGTGTAAAGGTGGATGCAAAAGCAAGCTGGAAAATATTAGTTTCTCTTTCCGGATTATTCGATCATAAGATGAAATTCAATATGGCTGAAGAAGTATTTGCCGATATGGCAAAAAATATTGATGCATTTAAAGGATTAAACTATGATGATGTTGGAGATAGCGGAGTAAAATTAAATTATCAGTTTATTGAACAAAAAGTTAAGGCTTAAATAAAAAGTAATTATTGATGGGAATCGGCGAAATAATAATAATAAGTGCAGTAAAAATATTAGTTATTGTTGGGCTGCTTCTGTTAATGGTTTCCTATCTAACTTATTTTGAAAGAAAGATCAGTGCCTGGGCTCAGAATAGAATCGGGCCGAACCGTGTTGGGTGGAAAGGATTATTACAGCCGTTTGCAGATGTGTTTAAATTGCTATTGAAAGAAGATATCGTGCCTGAACGAGCAAATAAAATGATTCACACGATTGCACCGATAATAGCTTTGTTTGTTGCCTTCTCTACATTTGCAGTAATTCCATTTGGACCTGATGTTCATCTTTTCGGATATGATATCCAATTAGTAGTTGCAGATGTAAATATTGGTATTTTGTTTGTCCTGGCTCTAACATCATTAGGAGTTTATTCATTAACCTTAGCCGGTTGGTCTTCCGGTAGTAAATACTCTCTGCTGGGAGGTATTCGTTCTTCTGCTCAAATGATCTCTTATGAAATATCAATGGGTTTTTCTGTTGGAGGCGTTTTACTTTTAGCAGAATCACTCAGACCAATTGCAATAGTAGATTCCCAGGCAGGATGGATGTGGAATGCAGTTGTGCAGCCGATTGGCTTTATTACTTTTACTGTAGCGGCTTTTGCAGAAACCAGTAGATTACCTTTTGATTTGCCTGAAGCCGAACCTGAGTTGGTTGGCGGATTCCACACTGAATACAGTAGCATGAAATTTGCGGGATTTTTCTTAGCAGAATATGCGAATATGATTATTGCAAGTGCTTTAATCGTTACATTATATCTCGGCGGCTGGCAAATTCCTTATATTGAACTATTAGAGCTGCCTTCATGGCTGTTAGTAATATTGCAGATAGGTGCATTTATATTTAAACTTTTTGCATTACTGTTTTTCTTTATTTGGGTAAGATGGAGCATCCCACGGTTTAGATATGATCAGCTAATGAATCTTGGTTGGAAAGTAATGTTCCCGCTCTCATTGATAAACATAATTTGGGTTGCACTATTAATTATGATCTTTGGATTATAGAAAAATATTAAATTGTTAATTTTTAAAGAAATGATTTAGTTTTATAACCAGATAACAATTCTATGGAAAAAAAAGCAGCTAAAATACGAAAAAAAGATTTAACGTTTTTGCAAAAGATTTATATTCCTGAAATCATGAAAGGATTAGCACTCACTTTCAGGAATATGATTCGTCCAAAATTTACTTTTGAGTATCCTGAAGAAAAATTCATTCCTTCGGGGTCATATAGAGGAAGACCTGTACTTGTTGAAGAAAAAAACGGGGAAGAACGTTGTGTGGCTTGTGGGTTATGCTCTAGGGTTTGCCCCGCTTTGGCAATTGACGTTCAGGCTGCTGAAACAGAACGGGAAAAGGAGAGATATCCTGAAAAATTTGAAATTGATATGCTAAGATGCATTTTTTGCGGTTTTTGTGAAGAAGTTTGCCCCGAAGAAGCTATTGTTATGAGCAAAGATTACGAACTTGCGTTTTCGAGCCGGGAAGAGGCAATATATGGGAAGGATAAATTACTGGTTCCTGTTGATCAATTACAGGATAGAATAGATTTCCTACGCCAATATAAGTAGTTGAACATATCATAAAAATTGCCTTAATTGAATATGCGATGTTTAAAATATTTACCATAGGGATTTCTCTTGTTTGGTTTTCAATTGTTACCGGGCAATCATTTGGAGATAACTTCAAACTTGCCTATCCTGATTTAGTTCATCAAGGTAAATCCTTCGAAGTATCTATCATTACATCCAATGAATTTGAGATTGCTGATATGCTTGATCTGTATATCATACCCAAAAGTGGAATAAAACCGGATGCATTTTATCTGCAGATAGATAATCAGGTAATGGAAATTGAATATACAAGTGCATCAACTGAAGGGTATCTTTATGATGCGGTTATGTTTTCAATCGATTTAACTCAATCTGCTTTTGAAAACGGCAGTTCTTTTTTTCAAATATTAATGAGATTTAAAAGTGAGTTTGTAGATTACTCTGAAATTGAATTCTATGGTGAGTTCAGAAAGAACAACAGGCTTGTAGATTATTTGAATAGTACAAGCAAGCAGTTAATGTCCGATTATCCAAATCATTATAGAATAAAAATAAATTTTTACAAAAGCAGAATCCGGGAGAAAGCTCTTCTACTACAGCCCAATTCGGAATTCTCAATCCGCACCGATCTGAATATTCAGAATAATATGCTGTTTGAGTATTGGATCAACCTCACTCAGAATAGAGAACCGTTTTTAGAAATAAAAAATAATAGTACAAACCTGGTTGAATATAGCCTCGTAACAAATGAATATCAGATATTAACCTGTGAATCTGCTTTCAATAATGAACTAAGTATGACTCCTCATTTTATGCCGGATAACGGTTGGAATCATATTTCAATTTTATTTTCTTTTACTGAAAGCAAAATTGATTTTTATTGTAATGAAAAAAAATTCTCTGAATTTGAAATGCCATCAAATCTTTCTGCCAATGATTTAAGATTTTCTTTTAAAAATGAGGGTGCTGCAAATTTTCAAATAGATCAATTACGTGTTATTGATTATAATGAATCTATCACTGCATCATTTAAAAACAGAACATTTTCGAATTTTATTAGTGACAGTTCGGAAGTAAAAGTACAATTTAGTTTTAACGAAACCACTCTGCCGGATTTACTTAGCCAGGAATTTCTTTTTCTCGATAATGTTGTTCTCATAGCATCCGATGCACCTATATTTGAACGTGCACCCGGTTTAAATATCGAAGTATTTAACAATTATTATGAGTTAACCTGGAGTGGTGGAGATTTTGAAAATGCAAAGCATTACATTGTTGAAAGATCGGACGGTGAAAATGCGTTTGTTGAAATATATAATATTGATGCTGATAATTTAAAAGATAAGAAGTTTTCGTTTATAACAGACAGGGGAAAAAATTTCGAGATTATTTATTATAGAGTTAAACAGATAAATAAGGATGGTTCAGTAGTCTATTCATCTCAGGTAAAGATTGGTCAGGGTGAATTAGAAGAATTTATTATTAATCAGAATTTTCCAAATCCTTTTAATCCTTCAACACAAATATCAATTGAAGTTCTGGTAGATTCAAATTTTGAAATTTTAGTTTACAGTTTAGAAGGTAAAGAAGTTGGTGTTCTTCACAATGGATTTTTAGCGAAAGGAAAATATCAATTTAAATTCGATGGCAGTGAACTTCCCTCAGGTATTTATCTTTATAAAGTCTCGTCACCAAATTTTAGTCGTACTAAAAAAATGATATTGGCGAAATAACTTGCCCAAATCGTTTTTTAATCAGAATACAATAATCACTTAAACTAATATGCTCTCCAGAATATTTTCCAGTGCCACATACGGAATTGATGCTTATCTCGTTGAAGTAGAAACGAATGTTGAATCGCAAATCCCGGGTTTTACTATAGTTGGGTTACCCGATAACGCTGTTAAGGAGAGCAGGGAAAGAGTTACGGCTGCGATAAAAAACAGCGGATTGAAATTTCCTACAAAAAAAATAACCGTTAATTTAGCACCTGCCGATATAAAAAAAGAGGGCAGTGCTTTCGATCTTCCAATTGCAATCGGACTCCTTTCGGCAACCGAAATAATTATTGAAAACAATTTGAGTAACACTGTATTTTTAGGCGAGCTTTCTCTTGACGGTAGATTAAGACATGTGAAAGGTGCATTGCCAATTACTGTTGAAGCGAAGAAGAAAGGTATTAAAAGAATTATACTCCCTGTTGATTCATCAAAAGAAGCTTCGATAGTTGAAGGCATTGATGTTTACGGTATCGAAAATTTATCGGATGTGGTAAAATTTATTAACGGGGAGGAAACAGCCCAACCGGTAATTTCAGATAAGCGGGAAATTTTCTCACTAATAAATAAATATCATTTCGATTTTTCCGATGTTAAAGGACAGGAAAATGTGAAGCGAGCATTGGAAGTTGCTGCGGCTGGTGCGCATAATATTTTAATGATTGGTCCGCCCGGCTCCGGTAAAACAATGCTTGCAAAACGATTCCCATCAATTCTACCTCCAATGACTTTTGAAGAAGCTTTGGAAACAACAAAAATACATTCAATCGCAGGTATTCTTTCCAAAGATGCCGCTTTGGTAACCGAGAGACCTTTCCGCAGTCCGCATCATACAATTTCAGATGCAGCGTTAGTGGGAGGCGGTTCATTTCCGCGTCCCGGCGAAGTTTCGTTTGCTCATTATGGAGTTCTTTTCCTGGATGAGTTGCCGGAGTTTAAAAAAAATGTTTTAGAGGTTTTACGGCAGCCGCTGGAAGATAGCAAAGTAACTGTGAGCAGGTCAAAATTATCGTTAGAGTTTCCGGCAAATTTTATGCTTGCTGCGGCTATGAATCCTTGTCCCTGTGGTTATTACACTGATCCGAATAAAGAATGTACCTGTGCCCCGCCATCAATTCAGAGATATATGGCTAAAATATCAGGTCCTTTATTGGATAGAATTGATATTCATATTGAAGTGCCTGCGGTAAAATATAAAGATCTATCGGCAAAGGAAAAAAGTGAATCATCAGAAAAAATAAGAGAAAGAGTAATTAATGCGAGAGAAATTCAATTAGACAGGTATAAAGAAATCCATCATATTTATAATAACGGAGATATGGGTTCAAAGGAAGTAAGGAAGTATTGTGAATTAGATTCTGCAGGAGAGGAATTATTGAAAATGGCGATGACAAAACTGGGATTATCAGCAAGAGCATACGATCGAATATTAAAAGTAAGCAGAACCATTGCAGATTTAGAAAATTCGGAGAATATCCTGCCACAACATATAAGCGAAGCAATTCAATACAGGAGTCTGGATAGGGAGTTGTGGAAGCATTAAAATTTTAATATGAATTATATTGTTTGTGCTGATTAAACTCAGCAAAGGTTACAGCAGAAAAAAATAATGTAGTTCGACTAGTTTATTTGATTATATCAATTAATTGGATGCAATTCAAGATTTATACAATATATAATCCATACCATACAGCGGTACGATTTATATGAGAAACTGTGGTAATATTAAGTAATGCAGAAATTATTATACCCTTCTGATTTGCTGGAACGATATCCTCATTTGTTTGCATTTATCTCCAAATAAAAATATATTAAATGTTCGATTTTAATATTTTAGGGCGGACGCCGGAGTTGGAGAGCCGGGGCGGACTGTAAATCCGTTGGCGTAAGCCTTTGGGGGTTCGAATCCCTCGCCGCCCACTGCCGATGTTTTAGTGATATCTATTTTAGGGAAATTAATTGATTATATGCTTCCCTTATTTTTTTGTTCTTTTTTACATTGAAAATAAAAGAAATTTTAATAAAAGTTAGCATAATTGGTTGCCTAACTATTTCAAACTGTAAATCTTTAATAAAATTTTCTGACAGGAGTAACTCAGCTGGCTAGATTCATCCGGCAAACCGCCGGATTGGACGCGGGTTCGAAATAGAAAAGTAAAATAGATTAGAGTTCTTAAAAAATATTGAAAGGTATGCGGGAGTAACTCAGCTGGCTAGAGTCACAGCCTTCCAAGCTGTTGGTCGCGGGTTCGAATCCCGTCTCCCGCTCGTTAAACCCTGCTGACGTAGCTCAGTTGGTAGAGCACATCCTTGGTAAGGATGAGGTCACCGGTTCAATCCCGGTCGTCAGCTCAAAAAAGAAATATTGAAAAATCATCCTGTGGTCAAAAAACAAGGATGAGGTCATCCCGACAAAGTCGGGATCATCAGCTCAAAAAAAGAAATATTGAAAAATCATCCTGTGGTCAAAAAACAAGGATGAGGTCATCCCGACAAAGTCGGGATCATCAGCTCAAAAAAAGAAATATTGAAAAATCATCCTGTGGTCAAAAAACAAGGAT
>JADFPP010000107.1 GCA_022562275.1 Bacteroidota bacterium | reverse complement strand
TGAATGACATTATTGCTATCAATAAAAACCAAATGCCAATAATGCAAATCGGCAATATAACTACCGGGATGGACTTACAAGAACGTATTAACAAATATTGGAAAGGTTTATCTGATAAATACGGATTTAAACAAATGACAGTTGAAGGTAGTAGTAAGGGTAAACTGTTTTTCTTGGCAGAGCCGAAGCCAATCGTAAAACCTAAAACACGAGCAGAGATTGAAATGGATAAATACGATACTCTGCAAAAGATAGTTGACCAACTTGAAATGTCCAATTATGAATGTGAGGGAACGTTTTTGAAAAATAATGGTGCATTTATGAAATTAAAATTAATGGCTAAAAGCAACTAAAAAATAATTATGAAAAACTTAACACCTAAAGCATTAGTAACATTAATAATTGAAAATACAGCTTGTAGTTATTCAACAAAATTTAAGCCAAAAGTTATTTATACAAAAGATGAACTAATAAAAATTGTTGAATATAATTATGGCAATATGGAGCAAACTATAAAAGAAAGTAAATCATGACTTTATCAACCCCCATACCTGAATTAAAGAGAATATCAAAAGAGGTATTTAATCAGGAATTGTCTAATCGGAATGTAAGATATATAATCGAAGTTTACAAAATGAAATTATTAATCATAAAACTTAATACAAAATGAAAACACTTGAATTAAAACACCTTGCTCCTTATTTGCCTTATGAATTAATGTTATGGGATGGCGAAGAATCTTTTAAAATGCTGACAGAATATATTATAGTGGTTCAGCAAGAAGGATGGAAACCAATTCTCCGCCCTCTCTCCGATCTCACAAAAGAGATTGAACATAATGGAGAAAAGTTTGTACCGATAGAACGAATATTTAAACCTGATATGATTAAGATATTAGGCGGAGTCGAAGAGATTTATAAAACGTGGGTGAAAGATGGAAAAATAACTACTGCATTAACTTTAGATGCATGGCAGAAATTTTATGAATGGCATATTGATTGTTTTTCGCTTATTGAAAACAATTTAGCTGTTGATATAAACACCTTAAACAAATGAAAAAAGAACTACTAACCGCACTTCAAAACATATTACAGGAAATAGCCACCAAAGAAGCTGTAATAAAAGAGCAAGAACGTTGGTTAAACAAAAGTCTTTTCAATAATCTTTTTGAAGAAGAAGTCGGGGGTGAAGTTGCTGCAAATAAGAAAAAATTATCTAAACTAAAGAGCAAGTACAATCAATTAACCTTAAAATTAACTGATTATAATTATGAAAAGAGAATTAAAATTTAGAGTTTATCATAAAGCTAAAAAAGTATTTATAATATTCAATGCTTATGATGGTTACCCGATGGAGTTTAAAGACAGGGTAGACGAAAATACAATCGGACAATATACCGGATTAAAGGATAAAGACGGAAAAGAAATTTATGAAGGGGATATACGATTAGTGTCAGGGCAAGATAATTGGTATATTCAGGTAATAGAATTTCACAATACAAGCGAAACTTGTGGGCGGGGATGGATAGGGAGAAATTTATGGAAATCTAATAGAGAAGGAGAATTAATTGAGAAAATAAAACGGTTTTCATATTTTGGTATGCCGCAAGGTGGCGAAATCATTGGCAACAAATTTGAACACCCAAATTTAATTTAATCACTAAAACTAAAAAAATGGAAACTCAAAAAATCGTAAAAATTAATCCTGAAGAATTTGGGATTGAAACTGAAAAAGCCAACAGTATAACAAAGGGACTTACTAATATTTTAAAGGAGCGTGATGTTCTTTCAGGGCAATATGCTAAAGTAATTAAGTTGGAAATAACAAGCGAAACAATCGGGACATTCAGAAAGTTGCGTTTGCAAGTTCGGGATAACCGAACAAAAGGGATTGAGGCATGGCATAAGGTTAATAAAGAGTTCTTTTTGAGAGGCGGACAATTTGTTGATGCCATTAAGCGAAAAGAGTGTGAAGAAAATATCCGCATGGAAGAACAGCTACTGAAAGGTGAAAAGCACTTTGAGTTAATAGAAGCTGAAAAGAAAGCGAAACTCAAACAAGTAAGGATTGCATTACTTGAAAAATTCGAAACCGAAACCGAACATTTGCAACTTAGCGAAATGAGTGTCGAAGTTTGGGAAAATTACTTTAGTGGAGTGAAATTACAATATGAGAAAGTAAAAGAGGAAGAGCGAAAGGCAGAGGCAGACCGTATTGCTAAAGAAAAAGCTGAAAAAGAAGAACAGGAACGAATCCGTAAAGAGAATGAGCGTTTACAAAAAGAAGCGGGCAGAATATTAATAATAAATCAATTAAGTTTGATATGGTCGGAAGAACACCAATCATTTATAAAAGATGATTTTAATATTGGCATGGTTGAAGTAAAAACGCTCAATGACAATGATTTTGAGAAAACAACAAACGCAATAAAAAACGAAATGGCAAAACGTAATAAAGAACATGAAATTAAAGCCAAACAGGAACAAGAGGCAACCGAAACCAAACAGAAAGCACTTGAGGAAAAAGTGATAAAAGAGGCAGATGAAAAAGCAAAGTTAGAAAAGGAATTACAAGCCCGAAAAGACAAAGAAATTCAGGCAGAAAAAGTCAAACAGGCAATCATTGAGAATGAGTTATCAAAAGGTGATAAAGATAAATTTCAATCACTACTGAATGACTTATCAGCATTAAAAACAAAGCATGTTTTCAAGTCAAAAAAATACCAAAAAAAACAGCAACAAGTTAGCGAATTAATCGACAAAATTATTAACTTTATAAACTCAAAATAATCATGAAAACAGAAACCGTAAAAAAAGACAACATTGCAACCGGCTTTTCACCAACCGATTTATTAACGTTGGCAGTTGAGAAAAATCTTGACGTTGAAAAACTTGAAAAATTAATGGCATTACAACAACAATGGGAGGATAAACAAGCAAAAAAAGCATTTCTAAAAGCTATGAGTGAATTTCAAAGTAAGTGTCCGGTATTGAAAAAATCAAAAACTGTCAAATTTAACGCTGTTCAATATAAATATATTCCTCTAGGACAGATCACAGCACAAATTAAAGAACTGTTAATGGAGTGCGGTTTATCTTATCGGTGGGAAACAAAATACAGCGAGGGTAAAATAACAATAACTTGCATAGTTTCCCATGTGGACGGTCATTCAGAACAAAATTCTATGATGGCAGGCAAAGATAATTCAGGCGCAAAAAACGACATCCAACAAATAGGCAGTACAATGACTTATTTGCAACGTTATACGCTTATAGGTGCATTGGGTATCAGTTCGGCAGATAATGATGTAGATGGCAAGGAAACGCCCCGAAAAGAGATAAAATTAAGCATTAAAGAATCCACGCAACTCCTCATTGAATCAAAGATTGAAATTGACAATTTTGAAAAAGCCGATGAGTTGCAAAAAAAAGGCAGATTATTTTTGGATGAACAGAAAAAATCCGGATTAAATGAAAAAGACAAAAAAGAGTTGGCTGCTCATATTACCTTAAAATTTGAGAAATTAACTAAAATCGAAAAACAAGAAACTGAATACGTTAAAAACCTATAACTATGAAAATACCAATATTCAAAATTAGGTGTTCAGCGATTTCTCAAATTATGACGAATCCTAAAAACAAGACAGATTTGGTTAGTCAAACCGCAGCAACTTATTTAAAAAAGTGGTTAAATAGGACATTAATGAATAAGCAAAAAGAAATAAGAACCAAACAAATGGTAAAAGGTATTTTAATGGAGCAGGATGGATTGGATTTAATTGCTAAACAGCTTAATATTGCTTTGTTATTAAAAAATGAAAAGTTTTACGAGAATGATTTTCTTATAGGCACGCCAGATGTTTTGCAAAAAGACATAGTAATTGACAATAAATGCAGTTGGAGTTCTGACACATTTCCGCTTTTTGAAACAATACCGGACAAGGGAAATGTCTTGCAATTGCAGGGCTATATGGCATTAACAGGAAAGAAAAAAGCAAAGCTAATTTATACGCTTGTTGATTGCCCCGTACATCTTATCGAAAGAGAAACAAGGTATTATTGCAATGATTATGGCTATGAATTTACAGAAGAAATCTATAATAAATTTGTAAAAAACATGACTTTTAGCGATGTGCCAGATAAATACAAATATAAATGTTTTGATATTGAGCGAAATGATGAAGTTATAAAAGAAATTCAGGAACGTGTAATCGAGTGCCGAAAATACATTGAAAACTTAATAGCAATAAACTCTTTAAATTAACTCAAAGATAAAAGAACTATTAAAATGAATGAAATAGAATTGACCATTGAACAATCAAAAATTTACAATGGTGTAATTTGTCCGTACTGTAAAGGAATATCAGAAATGATAAAAAGCAAAGAGATATACGGCAAAGATTATGGGTGGTTATATATTTGTAAACCTTGCGATGCTTATGTGGGCTGTCATAAAAATTCTAAACGTCCATTAGGCAGGTTAGCAAATAAGAATTTAAGAAAATTAAAGAATGAAGCCCATCGTTATTTTGATAAGATTTGGAAATTAAAAATATTAGATCGGACAAAAGCGTATAATTGGTTATCAGAGCAGTTAAATATCCCTTTCGATTATACTCATATTGGAATGTTTTCTGAGAAAACTTGCAGAACAGTAGTTGAAATATCGAAAAGGGCGTTAAACGATAACAGACGACTTGACATGGATTTTGGAGTTGAACCCGTAACTGAGTTTTTTGAAACGATTTGAAACGATAAGATAAAACAATTACTACTATGAGTCCAACAAAAGAACAACAAATCGAACAGGAACTTACTTTAATAAAGCAACGGCTCTCTGTTCTTGAAGAGAAATTTAACATACAAACCAATACATTCAGTCCAACGGTTTGCATCCATGAATTTGAGCAATCAACGGCAGGACACCAATGTAAAAAGTGTGGAAAAATAATACATATACAATTTTAAAATGAGATCACAGGAAGCCCAAATATTAAAACATCTGCAATCCGGGAAAACTTTAACACCTATACAGGCACTTAAAATGTTTGATAGTTTTAGACTTGGGGCGAGAATCCACCGCATAAAAGAGGCAGGACATACAATTTTAACCAAATTAATAAAGACCAACACAAATAAGATTGTAGCCCAATATTCACTTGAAAATGTAGATCAAAATGGACAATACAAAATGGAAATATGAGTTTTTTACTTGAAGAATTTGATAAAGTCAGGAAGAATATAAAAACTGATGCAAAAGGAATGGAAGCATTAAAAGCATTTAGGAAACGTTTAAAAAAAACAGAAAAAAATTCTGATAAGTTAGGAGAATATTTTGACCGTTCATTAAATAGCGGAGAAATGTCTGATAGATTGGCTAAAAGTATGGGATTGCTTTAATTAACAAACCACAAAACCTTATAAATGGATTATGAAAAAAGAAGACATAACAAAAGATTTAAGTAACAACTGTCCTGAATGTAAAGCAAAGCTATATGCCTATTATCACGAAAACGTAAGCGGTGATAAATGCACTGGTACGTGGAATGTAGAATGTACAAAGTGCGACTATATTCCGGTAGATCATTGTTTTGGTTCTATTGATAGCATGAGAGAGGAATTTATAATTGTTAAAACCAAAAATTATGAAAGAAGCTAAAAAATTCATCAACAAACATTCAGTGCCAGCACAAGATGCTGAACATTATTTTGGACACAATGAAAGGGTTGTTGATGTAACCACTGCAAAAGAAGCTATTAAAATGGCTTATGAGGCAGGTTTGCAGCATAAAGCATTAAAACCAACTCGATTACTAATAAAATCTAATAGAAACCGAGATGGTTTGTGGTGTACAATAGAATAAAACTTAAATAATATGACTGAACAAGAGGGCTTTGAGCAACTAATAGGATATGTAGCCGATCAAAGAAAGGCATTAGAAAAAGGTGAAGCAATAGACGACACAGACCTTTATAATATTGAAGTGCTGCTAATAAGACTGCAAGACCAATGTGCCAATAACCGTCTAAAGAAAATTAATATAAACTAATACTATTTATTATGAAAAAACTATGCTTTATTATGTTGCTATTTGCAGTATTAATTGGATGCGATGAAATCAAAGATGAAAAATATCCCAAATATGAATATACGATTGATTATTACGTACCCGATTCAATAATGCCTAAAGCAAAAGAATGGATAAAAGAAACAATAAGAGCAACAAATCAGCATTTATCAGCCGGGGATTATGAAGATGTTTGGAGCACAATTAGAGTAGCTAAAGGGGAGGGATTGGAATTGTTTGAAATAAGAACTGAAGGATTACGTATAAAAAGCCGAAAGGGTGTATATTGGGAATTTGTACCACAAGAACGAATGACTTGTAACGAATTGAAAATATTTAAACGTTTGCGGATAGGTTGTAAATAACCTTTCAGGATTGTTAATAACTATTCCTTTTTTTATTTTTTTATATGTAACTAATGTTTACATTTGCAAAATGAAAGTAGAAACAATTAGAGAAAAATTAGACAAGTGGGGCATAAAGCACACTTGGTTTGCAGATCAACTCGGAGTATCTAAAGCACTTTTGAGTTTATGGTTAAGCAACGAAAGGCAAATGCCTGATGAAAAAAACAAAAAGGCAACTAAAATATTAAGTGAACTTGGTGAAGTTCCTGCCTGATATTTTTTTTACTTGTTGGTAAACAAATGTAAACAGCTTTAAATTATGGAATTTCAAAATGAAAAATGGTATAAAAAAGAGTCAAAAATAAATATGGAGTTTTTAGACAACATACCATATCGTTCGGGTGTTTATGCTATTTATTTTTATCCATTCAAAAAGAAAATTGCTGAATTAATTTATATAGGTTCGGCACTTTCATTAAAAAAACGAATTCTTACTTATAAATTAGACAATTATAGTATTGGCGGGGGAATAAATACAACTTTTGGATATGCTTCCGATATTATGATAAAATTCAAATTAGTAAAAGAATACGGTAAATGGCTAATGGATGAAGCAAAACTTATTAGGCGACTTAATCCCAAACATAACAATTATCACAAAACAAAAAAATGAAAGACCCTGCATTTTTATTTTATCCGGGTGATTATTTAAGGGACACCCAATGTTTAAGCGAAAAAACACAAGTAGCATATGACCGTATCATGTGTGAACATATGAGAAACATATGTATTTCACAAAAGCAACTAAATTTCTTTACAAAACGATTAAGTGAAGATGAAAAAGAAGAGTTGAAAATGATTTTAAAGAAAATTAATAGCGGTTATCAAATTGAATGGGTTGCTGAAAGTATTGAAAAACGAAGGACTTATAGCGAAAGTAGAAGAAAAAACAGGACAGGAAAAAAGAGAAACATATCTAAAACATATGATCCACATATGGAAAATGAAAGTGAAAATGTAAATGAAATTATAATTGAAATTGTAAAACATTTAAACCAAAAGACTAAAAACAATTATTCTTATCATTCGAGAAATATACAACAGTTAATTATGGATAGGATGGAAGAAAAATTTACCTTAAAAGATTTTATAAAAGTAATTGACAACAAATGTGTGGAATGGTTAAATACCGAAAACGCAAAATGGTTAAGACCTGAAACTTTATTCAGCGTTGAACATTTTGATAGTTATTTGCAAGACAAATCCAGCACTACGGAAATATTAGACATGGACACAAACTAATGGAAAAACAGCAAAACATAACGTCTTTAGAATGCGGAAAACTGCTTCCGCAAGCAATAGATATTGAGACACTTCTTTTGGGCGGACTAATAATTGACAAAGATGTAATCGGCATAGTTATAGAAATATTACAACCGGAAGTGTTTTATAAAGATGCTCATCAAAAAATATACAAAGCAATAGAAATAATGTATAGTCAAAATATTACTATTGACTTTTTAACATTAGCGGAACAATTAAAAAAGTCAGGCGATCTTGAAATTGTTGGCGGGGTTTTTTACTTAACTCAATTAACAGAAATATCTTCAACACCCCATACAGTACAACAACATTGTTTAATTTTAAAAGAAAAGTATTTTTTACGTGAACTAATAAGGTTAAATAGCGAAATACTTACTGATGCTTATGATGACATGACAGATGTATTTGATTTGATTGGAAAGTACCATGATAATATGAGCAAATTGTTACACGTAAATTTTCCAACTAAAGAAAAAGCCACAACCGAATTGTTTAAAGAATTTACGGAGCGAACCGAAAAGGCAGCTAAAAATAAAGCAGAGGGCAAAGTAATTGGAGTACCTTCAAGTTTAAAGGCACTTGACCATATTACAGGCGGTTGGCAGCCGAGTGATTTAATAGTCATTGCAGCACGTCCCGGAATGGGTAAAACGGCATTTTTAAAAGCATGTACAAAAGAGGCAATTAAACAACTACAAAAACCAGTACTTATTTTCAGTTTAGAAATGTCGAGTTTTCAATTAACAGCAAGGATAGTTTCAGAGGAAATTAACATGCCGGCACAAGATTTTTTAAAAGGTAACATTCCGGCTAACTTTAAAGATGAAATTGATAGTGTGAAATCAAATTATTACAGCAAAAACGGCAAAGAACTATTAATAATTGACGACACTCCGGCATTGACTATTTCACAAATGACACACCGAGCAAAAAAAATGAAAGTAGATAATGATATTTGTTTGATAATTATTGATTATATCCAGTTGGCAGGTCAAGATAAAAACGTACATTCAAATAACAGGGAACAGGATATAAGTGCTATTTCAAGAGGTTTAAAATCACTTGCAAAAGAGTTGGAAATACCTATAATAGCATTATCGCAGTTAAACAGAGAAGTAGAAAAACGAGGCGGTAAAATGAAACCAAAATTATCGGATTTAAGGGAAAGCGGAGCAATAGAACAAGATGCTGATATTGTAATATTTTTATATAGACCGAGATATTACTATGATTTGGGACACGAAAACATGAGAACTGTAAAAGTCAACGGTATTGAAATTGACTCTGAAAGGTATGCGCAATTAATAATAGCAAAAAACCGCAACGGAGCAACAGGGCGGGTACATTCAAAATTCATAAATTATTTAACAAAGTTTGAGGACTGGGATGAAGATTTTGAAACAGCCGACTATTCTCAACCAAAAGAACCACTATTTTAACTATGGAATCAAAGACAGAAATACAGTTTTATTTTGGACGTTTTAAAGGCAAAACAGTTGCGGAGGTAGAGAATTATGACTATCTTAAATGGTTTCTAAATAACGTGACAGGGAATAAAAAAACCAAAGAGGCCATTGAGAAAAAGATT
>JADFPP010000148.1 GCA_022562275.1 Bacteroidota bacterium | reverse complement strand
AAAAAATAAGCAGGATGCAGAAGAAACCTTGCAGGATTGTTTCCTCAAAGCTTACAGTTCTTTGAACAGTTTTAAGGGAGAGGCAAAGTTTTCAACATGGTTTTACAGAATTGTTTATAATACAGCCTTAACAAAGCTTTCATCTAAGAAAAGAAAAATAGAAAATGAAATGTCTTCGGTTGATGAACATTTTGATTTGAAAAGTGATTATGATTATAACGTTTCTGAAAGGAAGGATATGTCAGAATTTATAAATGAGCTTGTTAATAAATTACCCGGAAAGCATTCTGCAATAATTAGTTTATTTTATTTAGACGAGATGAGTTGTGAAGAAATTAGTAAAGTTTTGGATATTTCAATTTCAAATGTTAAAGTGATGCTGCATCGTTCAAGAAATGCTTTGAGGGATCTTATAGTTGAACAAAATCTTGTTAAGGAATTAATATGAATTTGCTCTCAGATGAAATATTGAACAAATATCTTGATGGTGAATTAGATACACAGAAATCAGCAGAAGTTGAGGAACTGCTTAAAAACTCTGAAGCTGATAGAAAACGATTTAATGTTCTTAAACTAATACATGAAGAGTTATCTTTAATTGAGGAAGATAAAGTTCCCAACGGTTTTACAAATCGTGTTATGGCAAATATCAGCAAGAAATTTGTACTCCCGCGCCAGCAGAATTATTTTATTTTATCGGTTGCGGCTGTTTTTATTTTAATCTGCGTTGGAATTGTGGTTTATATTTCAGCAGCAATTATTTCTTCATCTACACCCCAAACAGAGAGTATTCAGGTAACAGAAACCGTGCATCGTTTTAGCAATGGTTTAATTATGGAATTAAGAAATTTGCTAAGTAGTAAGAATCTATTTATAATTGGTTCGATATTCTCTTTGGGAATTATGATTTCGGGTTTTTTCTTTTATGAACATCAAAAGAGTACAAAAGTGAATATGGGAGCATAGTGGATATTTTGTTATAAAAGATTTGTAACTAATCCCCAAGTTTTTTTCTTTACCTTCCTTTAATATATTGCCATCAAATAAAAATATTAATATAAATGAATCATAAATCAGGGTACGTAGCAATACTTGGATTACCAAATGCCGGTAAATCTACTTTACTTAATACTTTGCTTGGGCAGAAGATAGCAATTACAAATAAAAAACCCCAAACAACCCGCAAAAAAATTGTTGGTATCCTTTCTGAAAATGATTATCAGATTATTTTTTTAGACACCCCCGGTCTTCTTACGCCATCTTACCTGTTGCAGGAAAAGATGATGCAAGAAATAACACGATCAATTATTGATGCCGATGTGGTTTTATTAATAATTGATGTAGTGAAAGATCCTTATGGGAAAAGCACTTTTAACCAGAAGTATGTTAAAGAGTATTTAGAAAATAAAAAGAGAGCTATCATTCTACTTCTTAATAAAGTTGATCTAATCCAACAGAACGAGACAGTGCAGCTAATAGAGAATTTTAAAAGTTTAAACAAATTCGAATCAGTCATCCCGATATCAGCCTCTCAAAATTTTAATATAATAAAGTTAGTTGATACTATTGTTGAAGTATTGCCGGAAGGACCGGGTTTTTATCCCAAAGATATTGTTTCTGATGAGAGCGAACGGTTTTTTGTTTCGGAAATTATCAGGGAAAAAATACTTGAATTATACCGGGAAGAAATACCTTATAGTGTTGAAATAGTGATAACTGATTTTAAAGAAAGGGAAGAAGGAAAATATTTTATTAGCGCTGAAATTGCTGTTGAGAGGGATTCGCAGAAGGCAATTATTATAGGTAAAGGTGGAACGGCAATTAAAAAGCTTGGGAAAATTGCAAGGGAAGCAATTGAGGAATTTCTTCAGCGTGAAGTGTTCCTGGATTTACGTGTGAAGGTTAGAAAAAATTGGCGTTCAAATGAAAACTTACTGAAGCAGTTTGGATATAAATCTGATAAAAAAAAATAAGTTTAAATAATCAAGCAGTAATCCGTTTCTTTTGTAGTAATTC
>JADFPP010000106.1 GCA_022562275.1 Bacteroidota bacterium | reverse complement strand
TACGACTATTTGGATGACAAAAGACCAAAGCAAATTCAGTTATTCGCTTGGTGTATTAGCAGATTTCCAAAGCATAACAGGCGGTTCCGGTACTTTTGAATTTCTTAACAGTCCTGTCAGGGAGATAGAACTGGTAATGCCTTCAGGATCGTTTAATATAACAAGCGACACTCAAAAAGCATTAATAAGTGATGTCATACCTTTTGAATTTTTGGGTTTTAAAATGACTAAAGGATCATTGACAGGTGGTATAATTACATTTTATTTCTCACGTAAACAACGCAGATAATGAAGCATATATTTTTCATTCTGTTTTTATTTCCTATTGTTTTATTCTCACAAACTATTGATATACGAAAAAGCGATGGACTTACAACAGAAGAAAATTGTTTCCTTGCTTTGGCGGCGCAGCAAAATACTATTAACGCCAATACTGTTATAGAATTAAGGGATGACGTGGCTGGAGTTTCTGTAAATAATGGTATTATTTTTGACAATATCACTCACAGAGCAACATTAAAAAAAGATAAAACTTACAAACTTCAGGCATATACAAGGCATTTTGGAAGCACCTCAAATACGGCTGCAAATTACAGGTGGTATGATGTAACAAATGCAACTTTTATAGGCGGGGGAAGCCAGCTTGCTTCTTTAAATGCCCTAACAAACGATGGACAACAGCCTGTTGCTTCGGTTATTATAACTCCGGATTCAGATATTGAAGTAGAATTAAGATGCTCTGCTGTGAGTGCACCAAATCAAGGATTACGTAACGATGCTACCTATGCTATTATCGAAAAAATAAGCGAGCTTCTATTTAGCCCCGCCGGGCCGACATCTATCGGTAATGCGGATTCTTTAGGGGGGCAACCTGCTTCTTTCTATATGGATATATTCACAAATCAAAACATAGCAGGATTAAAAGTATATAAAGATGATCTTGTTTTAGACAGCACTCTCAGTATCGGAATTTCTGCACCTGATGGATCAGCAATTTTAGATATAACAAGCACAACAAAAGGACTATTATACCCGAGAATGACTACAACACAAAGAGATAATATTCCAAGCCCGGTAACAGGACTTTCTATCTATGATCTTACAAATAATGATCCTAATTTCTATAATGGTACGGCATGGAGAAGGATTACTCATGCTCCTGCATCAAGTCTGAAAATTGGGGCTGTAATTTTTGCTACTGGTATTTCATCGCTTGACGGAGATTCTTCCAATTTCTTTTGGGATAATACTAATAAAAGATTAGGGATAGGTATTTCTTCGCCAATATCCGATCTTCATATTGTACGTGGATCAAAAAATGCATCTGGCGAACAAGTAAGATGGAATATAGGAACAAATGACGGTGGTGGTACTATGGAACTTGCTACAAGGATTTTCGGTGGCGCTACCGGAGCAGATCGTTATGTAGATATTCAATCAATAGAGCAGGGTGTTGGTGCACGTGCACTCGTATTACAACCATCGGGAGGAAACGTGGGGATTGGCATTACTGTTCCCACCGAGATAGTTCATTTACAAAAATCCGGTCAGGACAATTATTTGAAAATTGATGCCGGAGGTACGACTTCCAACTTTTCAGGATTAATGCTCACCGAGAACAACATCAATTTCGGATGGACAATAAGGCATGATGCCAGTACTGATAATTTGTTTATCTCAATTCAAGATAACACGCCTACATTTACAAATTTAATAACTTATAAACGTGATGGGAAAATAGATGCTCCTAAAGACCATCAAGTATTCACGGCAACAATTAATGGGTCAGCAACTTGGCAGACAGTAAATTACCCAGTATCGTTTCCATCGGGGTCAACAATTAGAATTATGGCTACTCCTCAAGACGATAACGGTTTTGATTATTTCGTTAGAGTTAGAAGTGTAGGATTAACAAGTTTTCAATTTATACCCAGAAACCATAGCGGATCTGTACACACCGGTGCGGGGGTAATAGCATTTTATGCAATAAGACAAAATTAATATGAAATATATATTTTCAATACTTATTTTCTTTGTTTGCAATTTCAGTTACGGACAGGATTTGCTTAATGGTTTTGTATTATCAAATGGTGACACCATAGGAGCGACTGTAACGGAATGGGAAAGGGATAGTTTGAATGGTAATGATCCCTTTGTAATTGATACTATTACTCCTAACGGATATGCAGATATAAGTTCTATTATCTTGTTTGATAAGTATGGGTTATCTTCTGCAAATGTTAGCGTAGTTAGAACAGCAATAGATACATTATTCCAAGCAACTACCTTTTCGGCATTATCAACATTGAAAAAAGAAGTTGTTAGCAAGTGGTTTTTAGCTACGACAACAGATCGTAATTCAGTTCATACCGCATTAGAACAAAAAGAAAATGCACAAATATTGGTAAGTTTATTAAGTATAGAAAGCATTATAAATACTGCCAATGATATTAAAGATGCTGAACCCTCAGCAATAGCCGAAACTGTTAATGAAGCATCCGCACCTTCGTCTCCTGCTGAGTGGCTTGACATACAACGTAAGTCATCCACAAATGACCAAACAGGAATTGATGAAGGAACTGATATAATATTAGATAGTGCCAATGGAAATATTACATATAATTCCACTACAGGGGTTGCAACACTAAAAGCCGGCAAGGTTTATGTGTTGTGGTTCACGGTGGCGGTTTTCTCGATTGGGTCAAGTGAAACGGTAGCTATTCAATGGGTTAAAGCAAGTGATAATTCACCTTTATACGAAGGACATGAAACCCGTTTACGACCTCAAAGTTCAAGTTCTAACGGAAACAACCAACCTACGATTAAAGTAATTTACAAACCCACGGTAGATACTGATGTTAAATTACGATGTACTGAATATACGGGAACTCCTGATACTGTCTCTATGTATTGGGATAGGTCAATGGCAACAATAAATGAATTAAGATAGTTCTAAATGTATAACATACCTGCAATAAAAACAAATCTTTTCGGTGAAGTAGGATGGCGACAACCACTTGAAACGGAATTTGCCATTCTCGATACTCCTAATTTAACATCTTCATCCGGTCTTATATTTCAGGATTTTCACCCCCTTGTTACAATAGAAAACTTACAAAATGTTGTTCCTGAAAGTCTGTCAGATGCAGATTTTAATACGTTCATTTCAGATATGCAAAGGGGAGTTATCGCAAAGACAGTCCAAAGCGTATTTCAAAAGAAAAAACCACTGACAAAAGCATTACTTGATAAGTTGAGACTATATGACAATGCCAATATAAAGGATGATCCAATACCAAATGTATCTCAAAGATGGGTTGGATTCAAAATAGATCTGAATAAAAGTAACAATATAAAAGTAGTAATAGATGCTTTAGGTAGTGAGTTTGACAGCATAAAGACGAATTTGACAATCTCTTTGTTCCATAGTTCCCAAAAAGCAGCTATTAAAACATTTGCCCTGACTACTCTTTTAAGCGATTCTAAATTTGATGACCTGTCAGACTTTGTCTTAGATTACTTGTCCTTTATTGGAGGTACTTACTATATAGGTTACAAACAAGATGATCTGGGATCAGTACAGGCATTAAACAGAACTTTTGAAATATCTGAAAGAGCAAATAGACCAAAACATTTTGATATTGAGCCAATCAGAGTAGAAAACTATACAGGAAATGAGTTGTTTGATATTGACGATATAGAAGTTTCAAGCGAAACGCATGGATTAAACTTTGAGTTTACCACTACTATTGATCTTACCAATTTAATAAGCGATCAAAAACAAGTTTTCGCCAATCTTATAGGTATGCAAATGGCAGCGGATGTGTTGGAAAAGATTTTCAACTCAACAAGAACAAACGCAATTAAAAAAGAAACAAGGGATTTGGCATTATTTGAACTAAAAGGAACAGACGAAAACCGAGAATTAGGACTTTTGTTTAGACTTGAAAAAGCTATTGAAGAAACGGAATTTGATTTTTCAGCATTGGACGATTTAACCACGCCTGTTAGAGAGCCGTTTCAATTTACAGACCTTTAGGTTAGATAAAATACCTTTACTTTATAAATATTTAATTTATTTTTGTGTCAAATTAATCACAAATAATAAAAACTATGTCTGAATTATGCGCATGTCCAAACCCATCAACCCTTGAATCAATAGTAGATTTTGATTGTCCTATTGATTTCTCGGAAATTGCTAAACTGATATTTAGCAGAGAAAGGAAATTCCAAAGTGCTACACACCTTACAACGCCATTTCCTGATCCTACAGAAACAAACATAATCACATTAGCAGAATGGGTGACTACATTGGCAGCTGTCGATAACACAAAGTCATTGATTACTCCTATTGTTGATGACATAGAGAATGAACCGGGAGCAGCTATAACTGAAGAACTTACTACCAGAAATATCATAACTGGTTTTGAGCCAACTGTATTTACAGGATTTTTAGCAGGTGCGCCACAAACAACTGTAGCGAGTTTTACAAAATTGACTTGCGAAAAGATACTTTATGTTTTCTTTGTTGACAGTGATGGTAGTATAATTTACAACCTCAATGCAGGAGTGCCGGAAGGATTCAAACTAAGCAATAACAGTTTTTTCATGCAAGACTTGGAATTAAAGAAAAGAACTATTAATAAAAACCGACTTGGATTTCAATTAGAGCCGGGATGGAGCAAGGGAGCTAAAAAAGCTACACCGGTTGATTTTGATGCACTTATTGATTTAACTAATTAATCATGGTAAAACTCATAAAAGGTAAGCAAGAGGGTGAATTTTCTAAACAGCACGCTCAGAATATTCTCAATCATCCGGCAAATAAGAAAATTAATCCTTCGTGGAAATTACCAAAAGATAGCGAATGGAAATTAACTGACGGTGAATTGAAAAAAAAAAGTAAATAACCATCTTTAATATATTTAAAAAGCCGTTGGGATATTGTCCTTGACGGCTTTTTTTATGCTTTTTAAAAAGAAAATATCGCAATTAAGACAGATTAAAAAGAATCTTAACAGGTTCATTGGTGAATCTGCATTGAGACATAGTAATATTATCGAAGATTTCATTACAGAGGATCAACTTTTTGAAAAAGGAATTGATGGATTAGGTAAGTCGTTAGGACAATATGCACCATCTACGAAATTTTTTAAGCGTACAATAGCAGGGAGATTAGGCAGAGATACAAGGTCAGATCACATCACATTAAGAGATACCGGTGCATTTCATAGTAGTATAAAAGTAAGATTAGAAAGGGATGGAATAAAAATAGACTCTGATCCTATTAAAGAAGATAAGAATTTATTAGAAGTATATGGCGAAGAAATACTATTTTTGACCGAAGAAAATCTAACAGAATTTAGAAATGTTTTATTAAAAGATGACCTCATTAGAAAAATCCGAGCAGCCCTGTAAGAGTTGTACATCAAACAAAGGCAAATTACAACGCATTATAGAGGGCTGGGGTAATTATTTGTTTCCTGACAAGGAAATAGAGGCAATGGCAAAGTTAAGGGCTTTAAAGTGCGCTACATGCGATTTTAATATATTGGAAGTATGTACTAAATGTATTTGTCCTATACCGGCTAAAACAAGGTCAGTAGATAGTAAATGTGAAATAAATAGATGGTAATATGGCTAATTTAATAAGTGGCAGTTATAATCAAAGAAATAGATTCCTGAAACGACTAAGGAATGAATACAAAGATATAATTGCATCAAAAGACAATACAGAAAAGGCACAAAATTTATTAAAGCAAATAAAACAATTAGATAAAGAACTTAAAGGATATAAAATAATTTAAAATGAGTTACAGAAATCCCATAGAACAAGTAATTGCAGATCCGGTTCTTTTAGACAAAGAAATAAAGAACATTCAAACAGCATTAAGCACGTTGCCATGGTTGGAAAAATCATTTGGAAGGGCTTTTAGAGGCGCAAGGGCAAAGAATGGCAGAAAGGTAAACTATCCGGCTATTTTTCAGGAGTGGAGAAAAGATTTGTATGATGCTTTCCCTAATGACAACATAAAGAGTTATTCGTTTATTTTTCCCGAGCCAAGTGAAATAACAGAGTACAGCACAAAAGGTACACATCAAATTGAGCGTGATATTTCCATTATTTTCTTTTTTGACTTTGAACGAATAGATAATACTTTAGAGTATAGGTTTATTGAGAAACTAAAAGAGGATGTAATAATTAAATTAGCATCTTTAAAACCGGATAAGCTCGAAATAAACAAGATAATAGACGAAGTCGAAGAGGTGTTTAATGATTTTAGCGTTGATGAGATCAAGCCGGAATTTTTACAAGATAAATATGGAGCTTTGAAATTTGAATGTACTGTTTTTTATAAGAATGAAAATTGCGATTTAAATACTTTTATACCATGAACGATATAATTATTCATAAGGGTTTGCGAAAACATACAATTAGTCTTTACGATAGTATTGAAAACTTACCAATAACTTTGTTCTCTAAAGTACAAAAATATCAACTCATGGAACAGGGAATAGGAAGTACGATAGCGGATTTTGACAAGCATTTTGAAATGATAATTGAATTTTTAAAACACGACAAAAAAGACAAAGCTATTAAAGAACTAAGCAATGTCAGGCATTTATTTTGGCATAGTCTCAATGAAGTCAATCCTGAACATTTAGGATTTTGTTGTTTTGTTCACAGTATAGACGGGAAAGAAATAACCGATTATTCAGAGAATTCACTGATAAAAACAAAACAAAAACTCTCAGATATTGGATTGACACAAAAATTAATACAAGAACTGAATGTAAAAAAAAAGTCCACGAAGAACTGAATGAGTATTTTCCGGAGTTTTTTGAAAAAGGACGTTTTCAGGAAATTACAACAAAAGAAAAAAAGAAACTATTATTAGAAATTGAAGAGGTTTTAGAGAAAAAAGATAATACCGAAGTTATAAATAATATAGAAAGTCATATTTTAGGCATGACTGACATTGCTAATTTTAATAATTTCGGAGATGACAAACAACACGACAAAGATTTTGAACAATTATGCGCTTATCTGCAAAAAGAAACGATGAGAAACGTCAAAGATATGACAGTATTTGAATTTTATAGTTTAATGTCAAATGTATATGATAAAAAAAGGGTTAAAATATCTGGTTAAAAAACTACTAATCGTAATCAATTTTTTTCTTTCTCTAATTGGTTGGACATTGATTGCAATAGTATGGGTTATAAGGAATATTCTATTTCAATATTATCAATTTAAAATATATATGAAATGGCAAATCCGATAAAATTTAGTGAACTTGTTGATAAAGGTGATGTTGAAGCCGGATTTGATAATCTTATAGGTCTTTATAGGAAATTAGAAAAAGATGCTAAAAAATCAATCAAAGGCATAAAAGAAGCCACAAAAGGAATAGTACCTACAAGTAAAGGAGCAGCAGAAGCGATTAGAGATCAGTCTCAACAATTTCGCACTCAAAAACAAGTCGTAGATGAATCCGGGAAAGCTATAAAAGCCCTTACCACTGCTCAACAAAAACTAAAAACAGCACAATCCAACGTAGGGATAGAAACTGCAAAGGTGCGAGATGCAATCAGTCGCCAGAATCGCCTAACTAAGCAAGAAATTACCCTGAACAGATCAAAACAGGGTAGCATGGTTGCTATTAGTGCTGAATTGACACTAAACAAACAGAAATACAGAGAATTGTCAGAAGCTCAAAGGGCGAATGTTAATATAGGTGGCAGATTATTAGAGACCGTAAAAAGACAGGATTCAGAAATTAAAAAATTAGATAGTACGATAGGGAATTCACAACGAAATGTAGGTAATTATGCTGCTGCAATTTTAGAAGCTGAAAAAAAATTGAGAGGTCAGGAAACCCAGCTAAAACAAAATATACGAGCTTTAAAAATAGCTGAATTCCAGACAAGAAAAAATACAACTCAACAAAAAAGAATACAATTAGAATTATCTAATACCAGAAAAAAATATGGACAAATAGTATCCGAATTAAAACAATATAATCGCGGTCAGGAAAGAAGTAGCAGGGTAACACAGAATTTTGTGCGAATATTAGGTGCGTTAGGATTGGCAGGTGGGATAACCTTAGTAGTTCGTGGATTTCGTGAAATGATAGGGATATTCTCGGGATTTGAGAAGCAAATGGCAAAAGTAAGAGCTATTTCAGGTGCTACTGATGCAGAGTTCAAACTTTTAGTAAATGATGCAAAGCGTTTGGGAGAATCCACGGAAAAGACAGCTGCCAACGTAGGCGAATTACAGCTTGCTTTTGCAAAATTGGGCTTCACAACGCCTCAGATCATCGCAGCAACAGAAGCGACCTTAGATTTAGCAACAGCAACCGATGAAGATTTAGCTCAATCCGCACTTGTAGCAGCCAAAACAATAAAAGGATTTAATCTCAGTGCCGAAGAAACCGCAAGGGTTACTGATGTAATGGCTTTATCTTTTAGTTCATCTGCACTTAATCTAAACGCTTTTCAAGATGCCATGAAAACCGTTGCTCCGGTTGCTTTGGCTGTGAACTCAACTTTAGAATCCACAACTGCGGTACTCTCTACATTAGTAGATGCCGGATTGGATGCTTCAACCGCTGGTACTTCATTGAGAAATATCTTTATTGAACTTGCTAAACAGGGTATCACATGGGAAGATGCAATGGAACAGGTCAGAAACTCAACAAACAAATTGAGAACTGCAACTGATTTATTCGGAAAAAGAGCATCAACGGCAGCACTTATCATAGCAGATAATTCAGAGAAAATAGACACCTTGACTGAAAGTTATAATAATGCAGAAGGATCGGCTAAGGCAATGGCAGATATTATGAGAGATACGCTTATTGGTGACTTAGATAGGGCAACAAGCGCAATACAAGGAATGGTTATTCAGATTGGCGAAAAATTAAATCCTATATTAAGAACAATTATTCAAGGATTTACTTTCTTTATAACCAACATACAAGCATTTTTCAAAATTATCGGTATTGCTGGGGCAGGATTGTTAGCTTATACGTTAATTACCAGAGGGGCAACAATTGCTAAAAGGGCTTATACGATAGCCGTAAATATTGCCAACATAGCAACTAAAGCATTTAACACGTCTGTAAAAGCAAATCCATTGGGTTTGTTAGTTGGTTTATTAGCAGCAGCAGTCGCAGCATTTTTCGCATTTAGAGATAGTGCGACAGAAGCAACAGAATCGGAAGAAGATTTTGGCAATGAATTAGAAAGAAGTAATAAATTACTTGACGAAAGAACAAAAAAATTATTTGATTTAGAAAATTTATTTATAAAACAGGGCGAAAACTTAATAAATTTAACAAATAATCTGGATAAAATCATTCAAATTACTAAAGAACAAATTGGATTTGACAAAATTAGATTAGAAGTTTTAAAAGATTTTATAGAACAAAGAAAATTATCATTAAAACAACAATTATTAGAAAGTAAAGGGGAATTAATAAAAATCGGGGATGAAATTCAAACATTACAAGGAAAAAGAGCAGCAACGGAGCAAGATATACAACAAAGCCGATT
>JADFPP010000105.1 GCA_022562275.1 Bacteroidota bacterium | reverse complement strand
GTATGGGAAAAAGAAAAAAACGTGAAGACAGTTGAGAAGCTTGGCTTTGCCGCCTGTAATTTATCTTTAGCAATACCGAAAGATGAAAACTATACCGGTCTTTCATATTTCAACAATAAAAAAATAGCAACAAGCTATCCTAAAATCCTTAAAAAGTTTTTTGATGAAAAAAAGATTAACGTTGAAATAGAGGAAATTGGCGGAAGCGTTGAAATTGCTCCCGGAATTGGTTTGGCAAATGCAATCTTTGATATTGTAAGTACAGGAAGTACGCTTTTAATGAACGGTTTAAAAGAAGTAGAAGTGGTTGCCAGGAGTGAAGCAGTTTTAATTTCAAATAAATTTTTAGATACTGATAAACTTCAAATTCTGGATAAACTTCTGTTCAGAATTAAAGCCGTTAAAAACTCTGCTGAAAACAAATACATTTTACTTAATGCACCGAATAGTTCCGTTGAGCAGATATCATCCATCCTGCCCGGTATGAAATCCCCTACTATTTTACCGTTGGCAGAAGAAGGATGGAGCAGTATTCACTCCGTGGTAAAGGAGGATGAATTCTGGGATATCATTGATAAGCTAAAATCATTCGGGGCACAAGGAATACTTGTTATTCCAATCGAAAAGATGGTGTTGTAAAATTTTAATTTGAATTAATATGAACAAATTAGTAAATCCAAATAAACAAAGCTGGCTGGAGCTAACACAAAGACCGGTTGCCGACATAAGCGAGTTAAAAAACATAGTAAATCAAATTTTTGAAGAAATAAAAAAAGATGGTGATGAAGCCGTAAAAAAATACAATCGTATTTATGATAAGGTAGAATTAGACTCATTGGCGGTAAATGAAGAAGAGATAACTAATGCCTCTAAAAAAGTATCGGAGGAATTGAAGGGAGCTATTCAACTTGCAAAAAGTAACATTGAAAAATTCCACGCTTCTCAACGGGAAAGTTTAAAAATAGTTGAGACTGTAAAAGGAGTAAGCTGCTGGCGTGAAAGCAGGGCTATTGAAAAAGTAGGAATTTATATTCCTGGTGGTACTGCTCCATTGTTTTCAACAGTATTAATGTTAGGTGTTCCTGCTAAACTAGCCGGATGCAAAGAGGTGATTCTGTGCACTCCTCCTAACAAAAATGGCGAGATCAATCATGTGATTTTATATGCCGCTGATTTGGTAGGGATCACCTCTGTTTTCAGAGTTGGAGGAATCCAGGCAATTGGAGCAATGACATTCGGAACGAAAAGCATTCCTAAAGTAGATAAGATTTTTGGTCCCGGAAACCAATATGTAACTGCTGCCAAACAGGAAGCTCAAAATATCGGTGTAGCCATCGATCTTCCCGCTGGTCCCAGTGAGTTACTTATTATTGCCGATAAAACCTGCAGCCCTTCATTTGTCGCAGCCGATTTACTTTCGCAAGCCGAACATGGAAAAGACAGCCAGGTTGTTTTACTTTCCGATGATGATAATGTAATTGATCAGGTTCTTTTAGAATTTGAACAACAATTAAAATCATTACCAAGAAAAGAAATAGCACAACAAGCTTTAGAAAATAGTAAAGCCATTGTTTTACCCAACTTAAAAGAGTGCATTGACTTCAGTAATCTGTATGCACCCGAACACCTGATATTAGCAGGTAATAACTTCAAACCGTTGATCCCCGAAATTACAAATGCAGGTTCGGTTTTTATAGGAAATTACAGCTGTGAAAGTGCAGGAGATTATGCTAGCGGAACAAATCACACCCTCCCGACAAATGGTTATGCCCGTAACTATAGTGGTGTTTCTTTAGATTCATTTGTAAAGAAAATCACCTTTCAGGAATTAACGAAAGAAGGCATTCAAAATATCGGTCCTTCAATTGAACTAATGGCGGAGGCAGAGCAATTGTTTGCCCATAAAAATGCAGTTACATTAAGATTAAAAAGTTTTTAAAATGTTTGAATTAGATGATAACATAGTTCGCAAAAACATTCTCAATCTCAAACCTTATTCAAGTGCCAGAGATGAATTTTCCGGTGATGATGGAGTGTTTTTAGACGCCAACGAAAACCCGTTTGGAGAGCTTAACCGCTATCCCGATCCTTATCAAAAGGAACTAAAGAAAAAATTAAGTGAAATAAAATCTATTCCTTCTGAAAATATTTTTATCGGCAATGGCAGCGATGAAGTTATCGATTTGACCTTTAGAATATTCTGTAACCCGGGGAAAGATAAAGCTCTGACTTTTTCACCTGGTTATGGAATGTATGACATCTCGGCTCAAATTAATGACATTGAGTTAATAAAAGTTCCTTTAAATCAATCCTTTCAAATTGATTTTGATGCTGTAGAAAAGTGTTTGAATGATAAAGCTTTAAAACTCATACTTGTTTGTTCACCAAACAATCCAACCGGCAACATCATTGATAACATTGAATTACTCCTGCAAAAATTTAAAGGAATTGTAGTAATAGATGAGGCATATATTGATTTTAGCAAAACAGATTCCTTCATTACAAAAATCAAAGCATTCCCTAATTTGATTGTTTCCCAAACATTCAGCAAAGCATGGGGCTTAGCTGCCTCAAGGGTAGGCACAGCTTATGCAAGCGACCAGGTAATTTCATTGTTTAACAAAGTAAAACCTCCTTATAATGTCAGCGGTCTCAATCAAAAAGCTGTTTTGAAAGCTTTGAAAAACTATTCCGAATTTGAAAAAAGAAAATCAATAATACTGGAGCAAAAATCATGGGTGGAAAAACAATTACAAGGTATACCTGTTGTAAAAAAGGTCTACCATTCTGATTCTAATTTTATTTTAGTTGAAGTAACTGATTCCGATAATGTTTACAACAAACTAATCAGAAAAAAGGTGATAATTAGAAACAGAAATAGTTTGGTTAAAAACTGTATTAGAATAACAGTTGGAACTCCGGAGGAAAATAAAACACTAATTAAAGAATTAAGTGAATTATAAATTATGAAGAAAGTATTGTTCATCGACAGGGACGGGACTTTAGTGATTGAACCTTCTATCGATTTTCAGTTAGACAGCTTAGAAAAACTGGAATTTTACCCGGGAGTTTTTCAATCCTTATCCCGAATTGCAAAAGAGCTGGATTACGAATTAGTAATGGTTACCAACCAGGATGGATTGGGAACTGATAAATTTCCTGAAGAAACTTTTTTACCGGCACATTATAAAATAATTCAGGCATTCAAAAATGAAGGGATTGAATTTGCAGATATTCTGATTGATAGATCATTCCCTCACGAAAATCTTCCTTCCCGGAAACCCGGCATTGCTATGTTTACGCACTACCTTAAAAGAAATTATGACATCAAAAATTCTTACGTACTTGGTGATAGATTAACAGATGTGCAGCTTGCAAAAAATCTTGGCTGTAAAGCAATCTACATAAATAAAGATAAATGCGAAGATGCTGTGATATCAACATTAAACTGGGAAGATATTTATCAATTTCTGAAATCCGAACCGAGAACGTCTAGTGTTGCAAGAAAAACTTCTGAAACCAATATCGAAGTTAAAGTCAATTTAGATGGTTCCGGAAAAAGTTCCATTTCAACCGGTTTAAGTTTTTTTGATCATATGTTAGAGCAAATTGCCAAACATGGAAACATCGATCTATTCATTAAAGTAAATGGCGATTTAGATATCGATGAACACCACACAATTGAAGATACAGCTATTACATTGGGTGAAGCTTTCTTTCAAGCATTAGGAAGTAAAAAAGGTATTGAACGATACGGCTTTCTATTGCCTATGGACGACTGTTTGGCACAAGCAGCTATCGACTTTGGTGGAAGACCCTGGCTGGTTTGGGAAGTTGAATTTAAAAGAGAAAAAATTGGTGAAATGCCTACTGAAATGTTTATGCACTTTTTTAAATCATTCAGCGTTAGTGCAAGGTGCAATCTAAACATCAAAGCCGAAGGAGATAACGAACACCATAAAATAGAAGCAATCTTTAAGGCATTTGCAAAAGCTATAAAAATGGCAGTAAGTAAAACCGGTAATTATTCAATCCCTAGCACAAAAGGAACATTATGATTGCTATAATTAAATACAACGCCGGCAATATCAGATCGGTTGAAAATGCAGTAAAAAGATTGGGATACGATTGTATAATTACCGATAACGCAGACCAAATAAGAACTTCCGAAAAAGTCATTTTCCCGGGGGTCGGAGAGGCAAGTTCGGCTATGAATTACTTAAAGAAAAACAATTTAGATACGCTTATCAAATCGTTAAATCAACCTGTTCTAGGAATTTGTTTAGGACAGCAGTTGATGTGTAAATATTCGGATGAAGGCAATACCGGTTGTTTGGGAATTTTCGATGCTTCTGTTAAAAAATTTCCTCCTAATGAATTAGTGCCCCACATGGGATGGAACAATTTGGAAAATGTAAAAGGAGAACTCTTGAAAGGAATTAGTATTAATGATAATGTTTATTTTGTTCACAGCTACTATTCAGAAACATGCACAAATACAATAGCTGTTTGTGACTATATCGTTCCCTTTAGTGCAGCCATGCAAAAGGATAACTTTTATGCCACCCAATTCCATCTTGAAAAATCGGCTGCTGTAGGAGAAAAAATTTTAAAAAACTTTTTAGAACAATGAGAATCATACCTGCAATAGATATAATCAATGGAAAATGTGTTCGGCTTACTAAGGGCGATTATTCCACACAAAAAATTTACAACGAAAACCCTTTGCAAGTTGCCAAATCATTTGAAGCCAATGGTATTCAATATTTACATTTGGTTGATTTAGATGGAGCTAAATCGAAACACATAATCAATCATAAAGTTTTGTATGAAATCTCAACAAAAACATCCTTAAAAATTGATTTTGGGGGTGGATTAAAAAGTAGTGAAGACCTGAAAATTGCCTTCGAAAACGGAGCATCAAAAATTACAGGAGGCAGTATTGCAATTAATAATCCCGCTTTATTTTTAGAATGGTTAGATCAATACGGTGCGGATAAAATAATATTAGGCGCCGATTGTTATAACCGTAAAATATCGACACAAGGATGGCAAAAATGTTCAGAAACAGATGTGCTTGATTTTATTAAAGATTATGAAAACAAAAACGTCAAGTATGTTATATGCACAGACATTTCAAAAGACGGCATGTTGCAGGGACCTTCAACCGAACTGTACGCCGAAATTATAGAACAAACCAACGTGAAGCTTATTGCAAGTGGCGGTGTTTCTTCTGTTAAAGATTTAGAGACACTTAAAGAGATTGGATGTGAAGGAGCAATTGTTGGCAAAGCAATTTATGAAGGGAAAATCAAACTAAATAAATTGAGTATGTTATGCTAAAAAAGAGAATTATACCTTGTTTAGATATTAAAGATGGGCGAACTGTAAAGGGCGTAAATTTTTTAGATATTCGCGATGCCGGAGACGCCATAGACCTTGCTAAAAAATATGTGCGGGAAAGCGCTGACGAGTTAGTATTTTTAGATATTACTGCTACCGAAGAAAAAAGAAAAACACTTTCGGCACTCGTAGAAAAAATTGCCAAGGAAATTAATATTCCTTTTACGGTTGGCGGAGGAATTAATTCGCTTGAAGATGTGTCTGCAATTATAAAAGCAGGAGCCGATAAGGTAAGTATTAATTCTTCTGCAGTTAAACGTCCCGGGCTTATTTCTGAAATGGCTGAACAATACGGCAGTCAATGTGTGGTAGTAGCAATTGATACTAAATTTGAGAACAACGCATGGATGGTGTACGTAAACGGAGGGAAAACTCCTACCCCGCTTAAAACTCTCGCCTGGGCAAAGCAAGTTGAAAAATTAGGTGCAGGTGAAATATTACTTACATCTATGAATAATGACGGTACGAAAAACGGTTTTGCTGTTGATATTACTAATGAAATAAGTGAAGCTGTAAATATTCCCGTAATCGCTTCCGGGGGAGCAGGAACAAAAGCTCACTTCAAAGAAATTTTTGAACAGACAAAAGCAAGCGGAGCGTTAGCTGCCAGCATTTTTCACTTTGGAGAAATCTCAATTTCTGAATTAAAAGATTATTTAAAAACTCAAAACATACCTGTAAGATGAATATAGATTTTAATAAAACAACCGGCTTGGTGCCTGCAATTATCCAGGACTTCAGAAGTCTTCAGGTGCTAATGCTCGGCTACATGAATGAAGAAGCTTTTTTGAAAACACAGACTGAAGGCAAGGTTACTTTTTTCAGCCGCAGCAAAAAAAGGTTGTGGACTAAAGGAGAAACTTCTGGTAATTATTTGCTGGTAAAAGATATTAAACCCGATTGCGATAATGATACTATTCTTATCAAAGTCGAACCGGAAGGACCAACGTGCCACACCGGAGCTACTTCTTGTTTTAAAGAGGAAACATCCAAAGGCTTTTTATATAAATTAGAACGAACCATTGCCCAACGTATTGATAACAACACGGAAAATTCTTATACCAACAAACTCTTTAAAAGTGGAATAAATAAAGTTGCACAAAAAGTGGGTGAAGAAGCGGTTGAGTTAGTAGTTGAAGCAAAAGACAACAATGATGAACTTTTTAAAAATGAAGCTGCCGATCTACTATATCACTTCTTAGTTTTGCTTAAAACCAAACACATAAAACTGGAAGAGGTGGAAGAAGTTTTATTCCAACGATCGAATAAGACTGGCAGGTAACAGAATATGTGAGATAACTTTTTTTTACTTTTGCATATAAATACTTTGCAGGAAACTTTTTTTATATTGTGTGAAGAAAAAAAAGAGAAGTTACTATATGAAAAATATAATAGAAAAGTTTTATCGGGATTTTAAAAACCTTGATGCAGAAAGTATAGTCGAATGCTATCACAAGGAAATCGTATTTGAAGATCCGGCGTTTGGAGTTTTAAAAGGTGAAAAAGCAAAGAATATGTGGAGAATGCTTTGCATCAGCCAAAAAGGAAAAGACTTCAAGATAAAAACTTCCAACATTGAATTTGAAAACCAAAAAGGAAAAGCTCATTGGGAAGCATTTTATATTTTTAGCAAAACCGGCAGAAAAGTCCATAACATCATTAATGCTGAGTTTGAATTTAAGGATGGCAAAATCATTAAACATTTTGACCAATTTAATTTATACAAATGGTCGAGACAAGCATTAGGTTTCAAAGGGCTTCTGCTTGGATGGACTTCTTTTTTTAAGAAAAAACTGAATGCTCAAACAAACAAACTGCTTTCTAAATTTGAACAAAATATTTGAAAACTATATCTGATAAAAAGGAAACTTAATTCCCGCCTTTGCTAAAGCTACGGCGGGTAAAAAAGCATGTGTTTATTCAGCCCGCTATCCAATAGCAGAAACTCGCCTCTCAAAAGAAAAAGAGGATGAATTGTTGAAAGAATTTGAGATGGTTGACCGTGATAAAATTTATTTGGATAAGCCGAAACGATTGTTTGAAAATTTGAACGGCTAATGGATACTTATTTGAATTGAAAAGATAACTTAAGTTGATCCTCAAAGTTATATCCATTCATAAAGCTGAAACTACTGCTTTTAGTTTAATGTAAAAGTAATGTAAAAGTATTAAATGGTAATGAAAAATAGTTTTTTATTCGGCATAATTCATGTAGTTTGTTACTATACTGAAAGAATAAAATTCTATGAAAAACGAACATACATTTCACGTTCCTGTGATGGGACTTGGGTTTACCATCGATACTCCCGTAAGAGTGGCTAAGTATGGAATATCATCCGTCATTTCTATAATAGATGATATTTTGATAGAAAAAATGAGAGGCTTTTACTGTGAAAAATTAAACATTCCTTACGAACCTATAACTGAAAAAGCTGAAGATTTCAGAGCTAAAAGAATTACGGCTTATCTAAATTTAATAGACGATATTGTAAAAGATAATTTTGATGAACTTAAAAATTCATTTGCTGAAGATAGAACTGAAGTAGAAAAGTATATAGATATGCTTCCCGATAGTTCGGAATTAAAGCAAGAATTTTGTGAGCTGGTTGAAAACAATAAAAACGCAAATGACATAAAAGATTGGCTTCATAACAATTTAACAGTTGGAAGTATTGATGTAAATATTATGACCAAACTTGATAAAGTGAACTATTTAAAAGATGAAAAACTTCCTTCTGAATACAACGATGCACATGCTGCACTGCGTGGTTTTGCAAACAGCAAGCTAAGTTCATCAATTATTTTATCTGCAGGATTAAATCCAAGATTATACGGCTACTTCGAAAAGTTTGAAGATTTCTATCCGGATGAAAATGGTAATCTGAAAAAGAAAATTGTTTTAAAAGTAAGCGATTACCGTTCAGCGATCATTCAAGGAAAGTTTTTTGCGAAAAAAGGTCTGTGGGTTTCCGAATACAGAATTGAATCGGGATTGAACTGCGGCGGACATGCATTTGCTTCCGACGGTTTTATGATGGGACCGATTTTAGATGAATTCAGAGTAAGCCGGGAAACACTTATCGAAACAATTTTTGATATTTACATTCTCGCACTTAAAAACAAAAACAGGGTATGCCCGCAAAAACCACCTGATGTGAAAATAACCGCTCAAGGCGGAATCGGAACGTTTGAAGAACATCAGTTTATTTTAGATTACTATAAACTTGATTCCGTTGGCTGGGCAACACCGTTTCTGCTTGTTCCCGAGGTTACAAATGTTGATGAGCATACCCGGAAGACGTTGTCCGAAGCCAAAGAAAAAGATTTGTACTTAAGTAAGATTTCACCCCTCGGTGTTCCTTTCAACTCGCTTAAAGGAAACACAAAAGACATCGAAAAGCTGATGCTTGTTGATAAAGGAAGACCGGGAAGTCCGTGTCCGAAAAAATTTCTCGTATCTAATACTGAATTTACCGAAAAAGCAATATGTGCTGCTTCCCGTCAATATCAGAATCTAAAATTAAAAGAACTTGATTCAAAGGGCTTGAGTCCTGAAGAACATAAAGAACATTTTGATAAGATTGTTGATAAATCCTGCTTATGTGTAGGACTTGGAACCACTCCGCTCATCAATAACGATATTGATAGAAAAGTTGAAGGTGAAAATGTATCTATTTGTCCCGGACCTAACATGGCATATTATTCGGAAATTATTTCTTTAAAAAAGATGGTCGATCACATCTATGGCAGAACAAACATTATAAAAAGAAATGACCGTCCTAATATGTTTATTAAAGAAATTGATTTGTACATTAATTATTTTAAAGATAAAATTGATGACTCACCAAAACCAATTTCCGAAAAAGAATTGAAGTATTTCCTTAAGTTTCAAAAAAATATGCAGGATGGAATAGATTACTATAAATATCTGTTCTCAGAAATTATGGTAAAAATTGAAGAGACTAAAATTGATCTGCTTAACAACCTGGCAATTCTTGAGAGAGATTTAAACGGTATTGAACTGAAACCTGCTGAAGAGATTACACCGCAGTTGCTTTTAAATAAAGCCGGATAAGAATTTTAGGGGGCTTTGCAAAAAAGGATTCTTTTAATTTAATTTTGAATAGTCTTCTTCGGTATCAACATCCTGAAATATTTCTGTATAACCGCATTCCCAAAATTTCTTATTAACTTTTGGATCATTACTGATTGTACGAAGATTTGAATTTAAAGGTGCGTTTAAAATTATTTGAAATATATTTCTCTTTATTAATATTGGATGACTTTTCTGCTCTTTTATTTTAGGTTGAA
>JADFPP010000002.1 GCA_022562275.1 Bacteroidota bacterium | reverse complement strand
CCCCGATATTGTTAGCGAGAGAGCACTCGAAAGAGGAGCAGATCAGGCAGGAACGTTAGGTTCGGGAAATCATTTTTTAGAAGTTGATGTTGTTGAAGAAATTTATGATGAGGAAGTTGCAGAGGTATTTGGATTATTTATTGATCAGGTTGTTGTTCTAATTCATACCGGATCACGCGGGTTGGGTTATCAGGTCTGTGATGATTATCTGAAAGTGCTGCTTAATGCAAGTAACAAGTATGGATTCGAACTGCCAGACAGACAACTTGCCTGTGCACCGATTAAATCGAGCGAGGGACAGGATTATCTTTCAGCAATGCAGGCTGCAGCTAACTTTGCATGGAATAACAGGCAGGTGATAATGCATCTTGCTAAAAAGGCATTTAAGGAAACATTTAACATGAGTGAATCTGAATTAGGTTTTAAACTTGTGTATGATGTTTGCCATAATATTGCAAAGATTGAGAAACATAAAATTAATAATGAAGAAAAAAATGTTTGTGTTCATCGTAAAGGTGCAACAAGAGCATTTCCGCCGGGCAGTGAATTAATTCCTTCAAAATACAGAAGTGTTGGACAGCCGGTTTTAATTCCCGGTGATATGGGAAGATATTCTTACATTGCTGTGGGAACAGAAAAAGCGATGGAAGAAACTTTTGGCAGCAGCTGCCACGGTGCAGGTAGAAATTTAAGCAGACGAAAAGCAATGAAAAATGCTAAGGGAAGAAATCTTATACAGGAGTTAAATGAAAAGGGAATTGTAATTAAGGCGAAAGGATACAGAACAATTGCCGAAGAGATGCCCGGTGCTTATAAAGATGTATCGGATGTTGTTGAAGTAATGCATAACGAAGGAATAACCAGAAAGGTTGCTAAAGTTAAACCGATTGGAGTGATTAAAGGTTAATGAAATTCTTATACGATCCTCCTTTATTAATTAAAAGATTATTCAAAGATTTTTGCTGGCAAACATCAAACAACAAAATTCTTCTTACGTTGGATGACGGACCGAATCCCAGATCAACTGAAAAAATATTAAATCTTTTTAGCAAATTGGAAATAAAAGCACTCTTTTTTTGTGTAGGTAAAAACGTTGAACGATATAGTGAATGGACAAAAAACATATTAAATGAAGGACACATAATTGGTAATCATACCTTCAACCATAAAATTTTAACAAGATTAAACAAAATTGATTCACTTGAAGAGATAAATAGTTTTAATTCTTTAATGATAGAAAAGTACGATCGCAAAGTTAAATATTTCAGACCGCCCTTTGGAATGGTTAACTTTAAAACAAAAAAACTAATGAAAGAAACAGGAATGAAATGTGTGATGTGGAATTTACTTACGTACGATTATAAAAAGGACATAAAAAAAGTTAAATTTAGTGTTAATAATTATTTACAAATCAATTCAATGATAGTCTTACACGATAGTAACAAAACAGAAGATATTATTGAAGATTCAATTAAATATATTGTTGATGCAGTATCTAAAAATGGATTCGATTTTGGAGTACCGGAAGAATGCCTGAAATAATATTTCTTGCAATTCTTTGTGGATATTTTCTTCAATCGATACTCTTTGTAATTGGTGCGAAAAAAAAATTTCCGCGCTTGAATGAAAATAAGCTTCCTACAGCAACCGTAATTGTTGCTGCAAGAGATGAGGAAAAAAATATTCTACGGTGTCTTGATTCCCTGGGAAAGCTTGAATATCCAAATAGCAGGCTTGAAGTTTTAATTGTTGATGATAGATCAACTGATAAAACAGGAGAGATAATAGACAAGTTTATTTCCAATCGAAACAATTTTCGAAAGATCATTCCGGACGAACCGAAAGGAGATATGGTTGGAAAAGTGAATGCATTGGCAACAGCAATTAGAGAAGCACGTGGAGAGATTATTTTGACTACTGATGCAGATTGTGAAGTAAAGCCGGCATGGGTAAAGACTATCACTTCCTATTATCAAACAGATGTTGGTATGGTCGATAGTTACACAACCCAGGTGGCGAACAATTCATTTGGAGGGATGCAGGCAATTGATTTCGTTTATCTTCTGCTCGTAGGTGGAGGAACAATTAATCTTGGAATTCCTATAAGCTGTATTGGAAATAATATGTCGTTCAGGAAAAAAGCTTATGAGAAGGTCGGGGGTTATGAAGCACTCCCATTCAGCGTAACGGAAGATTTCACGTTATTGAAAGCAATTTATAATCTAAAAAAATATAAAATACTTTTTCCTCTAAATAAGGATGCATTGGTTACTTCCATTCCCTGTCCTGATCTTAAAAGTCTTTACCACCAAAAAAAGCGCTGGTCGGTTGGTGGTTTAGGTGTTCCTGTTCGCGGATTCTTCATTATGTTTTGGGGATATTTAACAGGTCTTGCTATTATTTTAACTCCTTTATTCTTCTCACCGGTCTGGTTATATTTAACGTTCTTTAAAATAACAATTGATCTGTTTGTACTATATCCAATTCATAAAAGGTTGGGCATAATAAAAAACCTCAAATATTTTTTAGTGTATCAGATTTATTACATACTGTATGTGTTTACTTTACCTTTTATTGTTTTTGCAAGTCGTAAAGTTGTTTGGAAGGGTAGAGAATATTAATGCTTCTCCTTTGTAATTATTATGTAACCTATCGCTGCAATGCATACTGCGTGTTTTGCCATTTTGCCGACCACGATCAATTTAAAGGTACTCCTTATGCATCTTTAGCTGATTTTAAATCAAACGTAAAACAATTAGTAAAGCTGGGAGTAAAATTTATTGATCTTACAGGAGGTGAACCGCTGCTTCATAAGGAAATCCATTTGATGGCTGAGTTTGCCAAGGGACTAAAGATGCAAACAAGCATTACAACAAACGCGCTTCTCTATTCAAGGTTCGCAGAAAAATTAGCCGGTAAAATAGATCTTCTTCATTTCTCTTTAGATTCACCCGATGAGGAAGAACATAACAGAATAAGAAAAGTTGATTGTTATAATTCGGTTTTTGAAAGTATAAAAATCGCAAAATCATTAGGTGAGTATCCTGATATTATTTTTACCGTAACAAACAACACATACAAAAAATTGCCGCAAATGCATGCAATTGTACAAAAATACGATTTGGTTCTGTTGGTTAACCCGGTGTTCTCTTATTTTGGAAATCCCGGTTTGAATCAAAAGGCTGTTGACTATGTTGATGAGTATTGCAACGGTAAGATGAACATCTATTTAAATAAAGGATTTATGAAATTACGCCGTGATGGAGGGAACGATATAAAAAACCCTTCTTGCAAAGCAGTATCAAGGGTAGTGGTCATATCGCCATATAACGAAATAATTCTTCCATGCTATCACTTTGAAAATGAAACAATACCGATTGACAAATCGATCAAAGAAATAAGAAATTCTGAAAAGTATAAATACTATCAGAAGATGGAGGGACGATTCGATTTTTGTCAGGGCTGCACAGTTAATTGTTATTTCGAACCATCGTTTGCTTTCCCTACAAATCTTTATGCGGTTGCAAGTTTAACATCAAAATTCAAATATGGATATAATAAATTGATTAAACAGAAAATGCAGAAGAAATTTTCCAAGCAGGAAGTGAATTAATGATAAAGAACCTAACGATAACTGTAATAATTGTTTTCTCAGTTAATCTTTATTCGCAATGGACTAAAGAGTGGTTCCCGGCAGCTCTGAACATTCAACCATTTATTGCTAACATTCTTGAAGCACGCACCGGATTTATGTTCGCACTCAATGAGGATAGAATAAAATTGGATATTGGTACGACAAGAGATATTCTCCTATTGAAATCCAGGGAGGAATCATTTTCATTTGGTGCTGATCTTTTTACTTTTACAAGATTGCGAAGTGAAGAAAATTTTAAATTCCCCGTTGAGACTATTGATTTCTTTTTTGGAATTAATGCCGGATATAAAGTAAGTAATGCCAATAAAGAAATTGGTGCACGTTTCCGTTTCAGTCATATCAGTGCTCATCTTGTTGATGGAAGTTATGATGGGAATACTAAAAGCTGGATAGACGGACGTGAACCTTTTGTTTACAGTAAAGAATTTTTTGAGTTGATCCCATATTACAGGATTGAAGGATTTAGATTTTACCTGGGGCTAACTTATATTATTCACGTTATACCTGATATTATTAATAGTGGAATCTATCAAGCCGGGTTCGATTACTATATCTTATTTTTAAGCAGTGGGTCTATTACACCTTTTATAGCTTATGATTTTAAATTGAACGGATTAAATGATGTTTATTCAGGAAATAACATTGCTAAAATAGGAGTTAAGATTGGAGAGCCGCTTTCAAGAGGTTTTAGCATTTTGTTATCATACATTTCAGGTAAAAGTATCCATGGCGAGTTATTTGATCTAAGTGAAAATTATTTCAACCTTGGTTTTAATCTGGATTTATGATATATGCCCGAATCATTCACCGATTATTTTAAGTCATCATTTAAATCAAAAGATAAAGAGAAGAAAAAGGATAATTATCTTCTTCACATCGGTTTATTCATTGTAACTTTTATTACCACCACAATTGCAGGAGTACAATGGACAACGGGGCAAATTGGTCCATACGAACTTGATACCCTGATGAAAGGTTTGCCTTATTCATTATCTATCATGACCATAATCTCTTTTCATGAATTCGGACACTTCTTTGCCGCAAAGTTTCATCGAATTAAAGTAACTTTTCCTTATTATATTCCTTTTCCGCCGTTAGCGTATTTTATAAATTTTGGAACAATGGGTGCCGTTATTCGTACACGTTCACGAATTTATTCCAGGAAAGCAATGTTTGATATAGGAGTTGCAGGTCCATTAGCTGGTTTTGCTGCCTGTCTTGTAATTTTAATTTATGGATTTATTAGTGTACCGGGCACTGAATATATTTTAAGTATTCATCCTGATTATTTTCAATCCGAATTCGGACAGGGTATTCCAAGTCTTGTATTTGGCGATTCAATTCTTTTTTCTTTTTTGAGATCGATATTTGCCAATCAATCAGCATTCTTTCCACCTATGTCTGAGGTCTATCATTATCCTTTTCTATGCGTTGGGTGGTTTGGATTATTTATAACCTCGATGAATATGATCCCTGTTGGGCAGCTTGACGGCGGACATATTTCTTATGCAATGTTTGGTGATGAAAATTCGTACAAAATTTCTGCTATCGCATTTATTATCCTGTTTGTATTAGGAATATTCGGGATTGTTGATGCCTCTATGGAATTTGGATTAAGTGTTGGCTGGAGCGGCTGGTTATTCTGGTCTTTGGTATTATACTTTATAATAAAATTAAAACACCCGCCTGTTCCGGATCCTGTTCCCCTGGACAGAAGAAGAATGATAATCGGGTACTGTACATTTATTATTTTTATTATCTCTTTTTCACCTGCTCCAATTATATTTAATTTACCCTAATTAATTCAGGTATATTTATTTTTACCTTTTAAGAAGATTTACTAAAAATAATATTTGTTAATGAGAAAAATACTTCTATTGTTACTCCCAATAATAATTATCGGATGTGAACAGACTTTCGATAATATTATTGAGACGGTCCAAAATAATTACCAGGTTTCATTTGTAAGTCCTACTGATAGTATAACCTTTCGTGCAGATGATTCATTAGTAACTATCGTAATTGGATTTACCTCCTCAAGCAAACCAGGTGATGTATTTTGCGATATAATTGCTTCGGACCAATCAAAATTAAATTCATCACCTTTCCAATTATTTGATGATAACGATAATAGATATTTAAATGATTTTCCATTGAGTAAATTTTATCCCAACGGAATCTATAACATAAATTATTTTGTTAAGAATGCCGATGAAACTTTGCAGCAGGTTGCGTTGGCAAGTTTTAAATACAATAACGGGCAGGATAATGAGCCACCTATTTTATGTAATCTGATGATGCCTGATACTTTGGCCAGAAGTGTAATAATGATATTTTCAGTCGATGCAGATGATCCAAATGGTCTCAGTGATATAACGAATGTATTTTATGAATTATATAAACCGGATGGGACACAAGTTTCTAACAGTCAGGGAATTACTGAATTCCCGCTTTTTGACGACGGCGATACTTCATTAAATGGTGATTTGGTTGAGAGTGATGGAGTTTATACCGTCAAATTAACGTTCCCTGTTGATGTGGAAACTGGAAGCTGGAGATTTGTATTTACTGCAAAAGACAGAGGAAATTTAACGAGTAACATCATAATTCATTTTCTGGAAGTAATTTGAAGAACAGAATTTTAAAAACTTTATTAATATCAATTTTGTTCACGAAGTTTATTTTAGCTCAAGTTGTGCCCAGTGGCTATAACCTTATTCAAGATGAAAAATCATTATCAAAAATTAACTCAAGCAATCCTATAAGCAACAGCATACTCGATATAATAGCAATCGGTGATACAGTTTGGCTGGGAACGAGTAGAGGAGTTAGCGTATCTTTTGATAGGGGGGAGAACTGGACAAACTTCTTCGGAACATCACCATTTGGAGATGATAACATTTCAGCAATCGGATATGACAACGGAACATTTTGGGCCGCAACGGCAACAATTGTTGAAGGCGTGGCAGGAGAAAGTGTTCCGGCAGGAACAGGATTGAAATATACGATCGATAACGGATTGACGTGGACAGCAGTCCCTCAGCCTGTAGATCATCAGGATTCTACAACTGTTGAATATGGTTTTAACATCCTTCAGGCTCTTCCTGTTACTGTTACACAACAAAACTTAACATTCGATATTGCATTTACACCGGGAACAATCTGGATCACTTCGTTTGCAGGCGGATTAAGAAAAAGTACCGATAAAGGAGAAAGCTGGCAGAGAGTTGTTCTTCCACCGGATGCCCTTGATTCTATTAGTCCCGAAGATACTTTGGATTTTTGCATTTCCCCGGTTCCGGGCAGCTTTTGTGCAGTCGGGAATTTAAATCACCGGGTATTCTCTGTTATTTCAACTGACGATACAACGCTTTATGTGGGTACTGCTAACGGAATTAATAAATCAACTGATAACGGAATTAGCTGGGTTAAATTCAATCATCAAAACCAAAACGAACCGATAAGCGGTAATTTTATTACTGCTCTTGGATTTAACGATTTTACAAAAACTATATGGGCGGCAACGTGGTTAGCCGATGGGCCTGGTGAATATTATGGAGTAAGTTCTTCCGATGACGGCGGTGCTTCGTGGAAAACTTTTTTGCGGGATGAGAGAACTCACAACTTTGGATTTAAAATTTTTGATGTTATTTCGGCTACGGATAACGGTGCTTTTAGATCGACAAATAAGGGTAATAGCTGGATACTTCCAAATTCTATAGTTGATGAATCATCAAATGTATCTCTTAATACATCTGTTTATTTTAGTGCGGCTTCGGAAGGAAATACTGTTTGGCTGGGATCGGATGATGGATTAGCCAGATTACGGGATAATACAAGTTTGTGGAACGGAACGTGGAAAGTATATTTTGCATCGCAGCCGTTAAAAGCACCAGACGAAACTTATGCATACCCTAATCCATTTTCACCTAAACAGGAACAGTTAAAAATTAAATACAGTACAGGTGGAAAGGATGCCTCGGTTACAATAAGGATTTATGATTTTGGGATGAATTATGTAAGAACTATTATTCAAAATGCTCCAAGGAACAGAACTCTTGAAGGAGCACCCGATTTTTGGGATGGTAAAGACGAAATGGGGAACATCGTTCCTAACGGAGTTTATTTATACAGAGTTGATGTTGATTCTGACAATCCGCATTTCGGAAAAGTTATAGTGATGCAATAATGAAGATATTAAATAAATATTTCATCACCATAATTTTTTTAACAAGCACATTTGTATTTGCACAACCTCAATTTACTGAGTTGGGTTCGCGTGTAGGTGCATTTAGCAGAATTGGATTTGGCGCGCGCGGAATAGCTATGGGTAATGCAATGTCGGCAGTTATAAATGGTGAACTTGTTTCGTATTACAATCCTGCTGTAACGGTATTCCAAAATAACAATTCTGTTCTTACTGGATATTCATTCCTTTCTATAGATCGTAATCTTAACTTTTTAAGTTTTTCGCGACGGTTTGATTTTTATTCTAAGAAAGACTCTCTTGTAGAAAATCTAAAACCGCGGAACAGTGCAGGAGTAAGCATTGGTGTAATAAATGCCGGAGTTAGTAATATAGATGGAAGAGATAATAACGGTTTGCCAACCGGTGAACTTTCAACTTCAGAAAATCAATTCTACCTGGCTCTGGCTAACAGGTTTTCTGATAAATTATCGATAGGTATAACGGCAAAATTCTACTACTACAAACTTTTTGAAGAAATTAGTACAACAAACCTTGGTGTTGATATTGGAGCAATTTATAAGATTAATGATCAGTTTACTGTTGCTCTTGCTGTAATTGATATTAACAGTAAGTATAAATGGGATACCGGCCCGGTTTACGATAAAGACGGTGTAATAACAGAAGATAAATTTCCCGTGCTAAAAAAACTTGGTGTAAGTTACTTGAACAAAACCATTGGATTACTGGTCTCTCTTGAATTTGAAAACAGCAGTGCGGAAACAAATATTTTGCGCGCCGGAGTTGAATTTAACATTTACGAAGGACTTTATTTAAGAGGCGGTATTGATCAGTTTAATTTTAGCAATACAGATTGGCCGGTCAGACCTTCGTTGGGGTTCTCTTTTTATAAATCCTTTGGTAATTTCGTTGTGGGCGCCGATTATGCTTTTGTAATAGAGCAATATTCAAACGCCGATAGACATATTATCGGTGTAACTTTTAATTTTTAAATTATAGAATGAAGAAATTTCTTTTAATATTTATTTTTGCTTCAACTTTAGTCTTTGCACAATCTGCAGGTAATACGGGATTATCATTTTTAAAATTCGGATTTGGCGCACGTAATTTAGCAATGGGAGATGCCGGAGCTTCTGCATCAAATGATCTTTCAGCATTATATTATAATCCAGCCAGATTACCTTTAATTGAGATGAATGAAGCTTTGTTTATGCACAGCAATTGGATTCAGGATATTAACAGTGAAGTATTCGGTATTAAATGGAATTTGTTTGGTTTGCCCTGGGCAATAGGTTTGAATTACACAAGCATTAACGATATAGAAATAAGAACACGTCCCGGCGAGCCAGAATCAAAATTTAATGCTAACTATTTTTACGGCAGCCTCTCAACAGGATTTTATGTATGGAACGAACTATCGTTCGGCACTACAATAAAATATTTATACGAAGGATTACTAAGTGATGAATCCACAGGCTGGGGGTTTGATTTTGGATTAAATTATCTCACGCCAATTAAGGGATTATCAGTTTCAACTGTTATAAAAAATCTTGGATCCATGAACGCACTTAGAAACGAAGAAACAAAACTTCCCACAGATTTCAGATTGGGAACGGCATATGAATTTGATGTTGAATCTGCTAAACTCGATTTTGTAGCTGTGGCTGAATTTCTGACTTATTTGGATACCGATGATATTCATTTCAATATGGGCGGAGATATTATATACGATCGAATTATTGCATTGCGTGTTGGTTATCAATCGGGATATAAGGCAAAAGAATTTACCGGGGGCATAGGATTAATGTGGGGGAATTTAAGATTCGATTATGCTTATATGCCTTTCTACAAGAATTTGGGTAATGCTAATTTGTTCTCACTTCAATTTAAATTTTAATTAAACCTTAGCCTTTCGTCAATTAGATCTCCGGTTCTGTTAACACTTCATAAATAAAAACGCTGTGAAAAATTTTTATTTCAACATACCTGTATTCATTAATATAAAATTGTAAACTATATTCTGCATTAGAAGGTGAATAAGTTTCTTTAGGCATCGCTTTCAAAAGTTTGGTTTCCTCACCAAATTGTCTAAAAACATTCCACAAAGTTTTAAATACATTGCCAACATTATTATTATGCCCGGTCCCCCAACTCTTTACAATTTTAGATACCCTGTTATTTTTAAAATGAATAATACCAATAGCAATATTTGAAGAATTATCGGATATAAATAAATTATCATTTTCATCAACATCTAATCTCAATTTTGATCCGAGTAGTTCATAAACATCCTCCTCGTCCATACCAAGTTCTATATTGTACCCGGCAAGATTAATTGATATTGGCTGAGCAAAAATAAATACCGGAAGAAATGATAAGATTATTATAATTTTCATTGTTTCTCCAAATTTAAAAGATGTAATAATTTAATATATGAATGAGAATAAATATCACCAAAATTATATTAGTAATATTGAACAGTTTAAATTGGAGCAGGGAGATTTATTTCACTTTGAAAAACCACGTCCTTTGGGCGTGGTTATGAACTGTTTGGCTATGCCTGTATTTTTGGAATAAAATTGAATGTTGAATTTCGATTTATCTCGGAGATGAAGTCTACAGATTAACGAATAATGATTTAAGACGTAACAGAAATACTTCAAAATTCTAAAATCGTTAATCAATGTTCGATATTCAAAATACAGGAAAAAGTTTTAAGCTCCTTTTTGGGCAACTCAAAGCTACCTTCTTAGAAGGTGGATTCTTTAATAATCCAAATCAGTTCTCAGTAATAGTAAATTGATTATTCAGTCCGTGCATACTTGACATATTCCTTAACAAATTGAATGCAGCTGTTATTGCTTTTTTAGCGTCTGAATTCTTTATAATAAAAGGATATTCTTTGGATGGGTTTGGTGTATTTTCAGTTAGCGTAGTAATTTTCACAATTTTATCTCTATCGCCTATAACCTGGTTAACTGAAACCGTTATTAAATAACTGTGCAATGTTCTTGGTATTCCGTAATGTTCAATACTTTCACCCCAGAATACTATTGTTCCTAGTGCCATAATCTCCTATATGAATTATTTAAGAAATAATTTGGTTACTATAAAAATATGTGCAAATGTTCTCCAAATTTTGCAACCAAAAATTAATTCGCAATAATTATACCTGATATTTAAGCTATGAAATTGATCAGGAAATACGTGAGTTCTTTGTTTCGAAATGCTTTAAATGATGCTATAAATCTAAAACGTAATTCTTTGCGTCAAACTACGGAAGGACGAATAAATTGTCTGATTCAAAAAAATACTAGAGTATGTGATAAAATGTATTCAGTATTTAAGAAACATTGTTAATACCAGGATACTTCATCAACATTTGCCTGATGCAATTCTAACGCAGGAGAACCATCTTCTTTGTCTCACTAAAATTTCCAGCGTGTAATTGATAGAAATACACTCCGGTTGGAAGTGAAGATGCATCGAAATCAACCTCATAACTACCAGCAGGTTTTTCTTCGTTAACGAGAGTTGCAACTTCGTTTCCCAGAACATCATACACTTTAACTGTAACAAAACTAACTTCCGGTATTTCATACTCGATTCTTGTACTTGGATTAAATGGGTTTGGGAAGTTCTGGTTTAGCGAATATTTATATAGTATTTGATTTTCTTCATTTATAAAAGTTAAAATACCATAAACAACCCCAGACAACTCACAACCCAATAAATTCATAGAATAATATCCGAAAAAGTTAAACGTATCCCATTCAACGAATCCAAAATCCGGAATAATCCCAACTGTGTATTCATCGTCAAGACCAGTCTCGTAATAAAATTTCATAAACCTCACACTTTTACCAAAAAAAACTGCAGTAGTATCTAAGATCTTATGAACCTTAGGCATATTAACCGTATCACAATAATTGTATGAATTGTATGGTACTTCAACATATTCTCCGACAGCTAAATTGTAATTAAAGAACAACCATTCTTTGTTACAGTTATTATAATAGAAATATATACCAATTGAATCCACTCGCATATATTCTTTGAAGAAGAAATGGTTCATAGGTCTTATCAGATAATATAATTTTCCATTTTCCAGCAGGGTATCTGATACAAGGCTATAAACAATAGTATCGCTATCACCATTCCCAGTACCATCCCACCACCCCTCAACATAGTCCCACCTGTTACCAACTTCTAAAGGAAATTGTGCATAGATTGGTTTAAACAGGCTAACAATCAACATTAGGAAGAGTATCGAAAATACTTTTTTCATATTTATTCCTTATAAAATATAACGGTAATTCAAACAATCCTCAACACAGAAAATAGTTGTCGCATTCCAGCGTTTGCTTTGCAAAGTACGACTAAACTGATTAAAGATATCGCTTAGAGTTTCTGATCACACATAAATTTTATTTTAATAAAACGAGTTTTTTTGTATCCGAATAACTGCCGCTAATTATTCTATAAAAATAAATTCCGCTTGTCAATCTCGTTCCATCAAACTCGACTTCATAACTACCCGCGTGTTTTACTTCATTCACGAGTGTTGCAACTTCATTGCCTAAAATATCGTAAACTTTTAGTGTTACAAATCTTAATTCTGGGATTTGATATTTTATATATGTATTTGGATTGAATGGGTTAGGATAGTTTTGAGACAAGGAAAAGTACTGCGGTATATTAACTTCATTTTTATCATCCAAAAAGGTAACTCCGCCATTGGTAGTTTTAATAATTGCTCCATTGTTTCCCACTGCCCAACCAGCATTTTGATCAATGAAAAATATATCCCACAATTCTTGATCAGAAATTGAGCTTTGCAATATCCAATCATCTCCCCCATTATTTGTTTTATAAATATTACTGCCATTAACCAACCAACCATACAAGGTATCAACAAAAAAAGTAGAGCGCAATTCAATTGCGGACTGTTGATACCAGGTACCCCCACCATCAGTTGTTTTGAAAATGCCACTTGGGAAATCGATGCTCGCCCAACCTATTTCATCATTAACAAATTGAACAGAAATAAAATCGTATGGCTCAATATTAATCTGTTCCTGCCAGATGTTGCCACCATTGGTAGTTTTTAAAATGTTGCTTCCGGCTACCCAGCCTGTGTCACTATTAATAAATATTAAGGAAGTAGTAGAGATTGCCGAGGCAGGACCGAGTAATAAATCCCAATTGTTACCACCATCAGTCGATTTTTAAATATATCCTGAACTAAGTTGACCCCACCCGGCAGAGTAACCGATTAATGAGTCTGTGAATTGGATATCATTTAGGACAGCTCCAAAGGGGGGAGTTGTAAACTGTATGTTCCAATTATCACCTCCATCAGTTGTTTTGTAAATATTGCTGGTTTCATCAAACTTATAAGCAATAAACCATCCGGTTGATTCATTCAGGAAATAGAATGTTGTGAAAGACCCTTCTAATGAAGATAGAAGAGTATCTTGCTCAAACCAATCTGATCCGCCATTAGTGGTTTTAAAAAGTATATGTACACCCTGTGATTCAGTACCAACAGCCCATCCAATATTATTATCTACAAATTGTACTGATAGTATAGTAGAGGTTGTCCCGCTATTTAGCTGATACCATTGTCCATTGATGTGCGAAGTAAAGAATAAAAGTAATGTTACTACCGAAACTATATTTTTCATAACCTATCCTATCTTAACAAAATCATCTTCTTAGTTTCAACAAAACTGCCTGCATTTAACTGATAGAAATAGACACCACTTGAAAATCTGCTTGCATCCCAATCGACTTCATAAATTCCAGCGGGTTTTACTTCGTTAACAAGTGTTGCGATTTCATTTCCTAAAACATCGTAAACTTTTAGTGTAATTAACCTCCCCCTATTTCCCTCTCCTTGGTAAGGAGAGGGATTTAAGGGTGAGGTCGGAATTGTGAATTTTATTTTTGTACTTGGGTTAAAAGGATTAGGGTAATTTTGGTGTAAATAAAATGTATTTGGCTGATCAGCATTATCATCTATAATATTAGTTGGGTCTTCCAATCCAAAATGGATTAATACTCTTTCAAGAAATTCTGAACGATGAATTAGATTGTAAAGATCAATTATTACTTTTAAAGAATCATTCTCTGGTACAAAAGTAGAACGTAAGCCGGTATTTCCATATTCTATTCCATCAAGTATCGGTTTAACATTATCTCCTATGTGAGGAGCTCCAGAACTGGTAAAACTGGTGTCAATTACTATCCCTTTAGTGAACGCCGTATCAACACCAACCACCGAGTCTACTTGAACCTCTGCTAATGTTTCAGCATACCAGGTAATACCGATGTGATTCCAGAATGCAACGGAATCAATACCCTGCCAATATAAATTTGTATAAAAGTAAATTGGCTTGTTTTGATTTAGATATTCAATCAACCTGTTCCCTTCCTCTTCCGAAAGTACATAAGGATACCCGATAAAAAGAAAAAGTACATCGAAATTGTTGATGTTTTCATCCAAAGAATCAACAATATAAATTGAATCTGAGCTAAGCTGATGAAACGAGTTTTGAAAATTGGTAGAAACTTGATTTGGATCAAATATTAAAATCGTTTGATTCTGTGCTGATACATTTAATCCACCTAAGCAGAATAAGATGATCAGAAAAAGATTAGAACTTATGTGTTTATTTAAAATCATAATTCTCCTCCTGAAAGTGTATTTGAACGTAGTAAATTAGAGGGATAAAATCAACTAAAATATTTTTCTGATCCGGAATTCTTATAATTAAGTTCAATTACCAAATAAATAAAGCTTTCAGCCTTCTAATGCAGCAACGCTAATAATGCTAATAATAGTATTGTCAGTTAAGTCTAAGTTTTTTTTGCAAGAAAATTAATTGAAAAATTGATTGAATGACTGTATGACTGAATGGTTGTATAACTGTATGGAAATATGTTTAATTTTTAAGACAATTCGATCAATTGTACATTCATACAATCATACTTTTTAGATTTTCGGAATATGTAAATGTTTATACATTTTCTTTTTTTTGCGGCTTACCATGTTAGGCTTCTATTCTTTAATTGAAAATGATTGTTTAACTTATTAATGACATTTCTTCTGAGTTATAACATTGATGATAAAATTAATATTGTTGATTAAATAATTTTCATAAAAACATTACATTATTAGTAGTAACTATTTTGTTTTAGAATGAATCTGCGAGCCGGATGAATTTGCAGCTGTTCGAAAAAATAATTCTGCTTCTGTTTACAAAAAATAAATTATATGATTGATTACGAACCGTTTGAAGAGTTGAATATTACAAACGAAGATTGGGATCGATTTGTAGAGGATTCCGATAACGGAACTATTTTCCACCGGAAACTTTTTCTGTCATATCACCCCGAAGGTAGATTTAAAGATGCTTCTTTAATTGTGAAAAAGAACGATAAACTGCTGGCAGTTTTTCCGGCGGTGATTGTTGAGCAAGAAGGAAAAAAAATTCTATCTTCTCACAAAGGTGCTTCATTCGGCGGCTTCGTTTATAAATCGAACCTTAACTTTAAAGAAGCATTTTCAATAACGCAGTGTGTAATCGATTTCGCAAAGGAACTTGATTGCGATAAAATTCAACTTACGCTCCCGCCTATTATATATCAGAGCAAATATTCAAATTATATTGATTTTGCCCTGATAAAAAAAGGATTTAAATATCAGAAGCGTGAAGTCTCGAGTGTTGTTCAATTAGATATTCCCGATGAAAAATTGCTTTCCAGTTTTAGACCTGAAGCAAGAACGGCAGTTAAGAAGGCGCGTAAGTTAAATGTGGAAATTGCCGAGTGTGAACGGTTTGAAGATTACTATAAAATTCTTAAAAAAAATCTGAAAATGCGGCATAATGTAGCACCCACACATTCTTTAGAGGAACTTTTAAAATTGAAGAAATTATTCCCGGGGAAAATTAGACTATGGGGTGCGTTTTTAGGCGAAAAGTTAATTGCCGGAGTTTGTAATTTTAGTACGAATTCTAAAGTTGTGTTAGCTTTCTATATAAGCCATGACGAAAAATATCAGGAATTCCGTGCAGTGAATTTATTGTTTTACGATATTATGAAGCGGTATAAGAACGAAGGATTTAAATTCCTTGACTTTGGAATATTCACTGTCGATATGGAACCGAATTTGGGGCTTGGAAGATTTAAAGAAAACTTCGGTGCGAGGGGTATTATTCGGGATACATTATATAAAGATCTTTAATGCTTAAAATATTACATCTGGCTCCTCAAAACTACGCAGGCGTTCCTTACGATTTTTTTAAAATGCATCTTACCTGCGGCGATATGTCACGTTTAATAACCTATCATAAATATCAGCTCGATTTTCCGGAAGATATATGTTTAGGATTGTCGCTCCCAAATTTTAAATTAGCTAAAATGTGGCGGAGGCAAAAAATGATGGAAAGAGAAAATGATGTTTCGAATTACGCGCCGTACTTTTTACCTTCTAATATCATTGAGCAAACTTACTTTCGATTAAACGATTGGCTGCGGAAACCTCTAATAAAAAAGTTAACACAGCAGTATGGTCTTGATGACTACGATATTATTCACTACGACGCAGGGTTGGATATTTTCAGAAATGCGTCGTTGGCGAAAAAGTGGAAGAAAGAAGGAAAGAAAATAGTGTGCTGTTATCTTGGCAGCGATCTGCGGATACGAGGTGTTGTTAAAGAATTAGATGAAATATCGGATTTAAATATCACATCTGAATTCGATCATTTGTCGTTAAAGCCCGATTTGGAATATTTATTCTATCCGTACGATCCTTCTGAATTACCTCAAAAAAAAATTGAAGAAAATGAAAATATTACAATCGTGCATTCTCCCACGAACAGAAAATATAAAGGCACTGATTTAATCCTATCTGTAATTGAGAAAATTAAGAAGGAAAAGAAAATAAATTTTATTTTGTTGGAAAAAGTTGAACGAAGTAAAGTTTTGGAGATTAAAAGTGGTTCCGATATTTGTATTGATCAAGTTGGCGGTTCAATGGGAGGAACAGGATATGGAAAAGCGGGACTCGAAACTTTGGCAATGGGAATTCCAACGATTACAAATATGGTTCAAGAGTATGCAGATTGGCTGCCGGAGAATCCTTTTGTGATAGCGAACAACGCCGACGAACTTTATGGGAGACTGAACGATTTAATCAATAGTAAGGAACTAAGATCTGAACTGGGAGAAACGGGAAAAGCCTGGGTTAATAAAATGCACGGCTACGAACAGGTGAACCGGAGGTTAAAAGAACTTTACAAATTAAAAAATATAATTTAATGAAAGGCGCAACTGGTTTAACAAAATCAACGCTGTTTTATAGTTTAGGCAACTTATTTACCCGGTCGATTAGTTTTTTACTGCTTCCTCTTTATACCAACTTATTGTCTACTGAAGAATTTGGTGATTACGCTTTAATAATGTCTTTGTACGCTTTAGTGGCAGCGATGTATCAATTTGGAATGCAGAGTGGATTGACGAAATTTTTTATAGAAGAACGCTCGCCGATTAAAAAGAAAATAATATTTTCAACTATACTAAACTTTGTACTGATATTAGGCGGGGCATTAACTGCACTTGCGCTCTTTTCATCACCCTGGATATCGGAAGTAATTTTTAACGATAGCCAATATTCGGACTTTATAAGATTAATTTTTGTTGCGCTTTATTTGGAAACTGCCGGATATTTTTTCCTTCATCTATTAAAAACTCAGGAACGTTCTAAAGTTGTAGTTTTTTTCTCGTCCATTGCAGCCATTATAAATTTATTATTGAACGTCTGGCTTGTTTATTTTCTAAGATTAGGTGTGGAAGGAATATTATTGGCGCAAATAATCTCTGCTCTTATTTTAATTATTATTGTATTTAAAGAAGTAAAATTCGAGTACAGGTTTAAAATTGACGTTTCAATTTTATCTTCGATTATAAAATTTTCATACTTTTTTTTAGCCGCAGGCATTTTAACAGCGTCAGTTGATGTTGCCGACAGATTTATTCTTAATCATTTTCTGGGCAAAGAGGAAGTAGGGATATATAGTTTTGCATATCGCATCGCATTGATAATGAATGTTTTTGTGATATCTTTTAGAACGGCATGGGCACCTCGTTCGTTAAATTTATACTACACCGGCGATTACAAAATACATTACGGTAAAACGTTCGTAAAACTTGTTGCGGGGATGGGATTTATCTTCCTTGTCGTATCGCTGTTCACAGCCGAACTTTTTAATTTTCGGATATTTAATTTTAATTTATTCAATGTTGAGTACAAGTCCGGCATAGTAATTTTGCCTTTCGTTTTAATGGGCTATTTTTTTAACGGGTTTGTTTCATTCTATTCTGTTTATCCTTTTGTTTCAAATAAAAGCTATCACTTTTTGATTGCTGATTTTCTGGCTTTCAGTGTTAATATAGCATTCAACTTTTATTTAATTCCTTTGATCGGAATCACGGGAGCAGCAATCGCCACGACATTGGCTTTTCTAACTAATGCCATTTATCTTTTTTTAATTGGAAGAAAGAAAGTAGAGGTAATTTATCGTAAAAAAGAAACACTCATTATCGTTTTGTTCACAGCCGCTGCCTTCGTGGTTGGAACGCTTGTAGAAAATATTATCGTTAGTACAGTTCTCCTGGCAGCATATCTTGTTGTTGTTTATTTTAATACCGACTTAAGGTTTGTGAAAAAAGCAAAATCAACTTAGTGACTTGATCATCCGAATCAGTTTTTTCGATTCTTTTTCCCAATTTTTCTCACTCTCAATTATGTGTCTTCCCACTTCAGAGTGTTTTTTAAACAGATCGGGATCACTTAGATAATTTTCAATTTTTGAAATTATCTCGCTTTGATTTTCCGGGTCTACGAGAAAGCCGGATTCCAATATGTTTAATTCCTTCTCTAACGGTTTAATCTTTGTAAATATAAACGGCTTACCACAAGCCATGTATTCAAATATTTTAATAGGAAGCGAATTATTATAAATAAAAGATTTTTTTCTGAGATCGAAACAGATATCTGTATCTTCCAGTTCTGCTGATATTTTATCGTAATCCACCCAGTTAGAACGTTCAACAAAAATTGAGCTGTCTTTTTTTATGATTTCATCAAATATTTTCTCATCCGATTCGTTTGGAAATTTGCCTATTATTTTAACTTTTATTTCTAATTGTGGTTGTCTTTGGGCTAATAGAAGCGCTATATCTAAAAGAGTTAGTAATCCTCTGTCAAAGTTTAGCAACCCGGCATAGCATAAGGTTAATGTTTTGCCGTTGTATTTCGGTGTCGAATACTTAAAATATTTTAGAACCGGGTAATAACCGATTATCGTTTTAGGTTTACCCGGCGCAATGATGTCGTATCTTTTCTTTTTTGAAATTTCACCAATTATTATATTATCAGCAAAGTTAGAAGCCACCACGTTCAACAAAAAGAGGGATGTGTAAAGAAAATATCTATTAAATCCACTGTACTTAAATGCTACGTTTTCCGGATACCATTCGGTAACATCCAAAATAATAAATACTTTTTTACCTGCTTTCTTCTTGAATTTATGGGCAGAAAATACGGCGAGCGGTTCTGAGCAGATTATTGCATCCGGTGAAAAATCCTGAAGCATATCGTATAGTTTCATGATCTTAAGTCTTTTCTCTAACTTGCTTCCATCGAACCCGGAGATGAAAATTCCATCCCGGTGAATTTGAATCTTATCAGTTGAACAAATTATTTCAACTTCAAAATTATTATCGGAGAGCGAGAGACCGAATTTCCAGAATATACGTTCGTCCATTGGTGGATGACCGGTTGTAACAATTGCTACCTTTTTTACCATATCAATTTGAACAAGTTTGAAATCGTTTAATTATAATCAGTTTATAAAACATTAAAAATATTAACAGTAAAGGAAGTAATTTTTTGCTGCAAAATATGATTTCTATAATTCTTATCACAGGGAGTGAAGAAGAAAATATCAAAGATTGCCTGGAAAGTAAAAAATGGACTAATAAAGTAATTACTGAAAAACTTCATCATAGGATATTATCCGCAGGACCAAAGATATATCAGGGTATTGTATTAAAAGAGAAAATTATTTACTTGGTAACCGCATAACATCTTGTGGTTGGGAAAAATATTGTTAGTAAGTCGGATTAATGCATTTTACGGCTTGATGAAAATTTAGTACATTTCGTATTAAATCATTTCTTAATTAGAATTCAATTATTCATGGGAAAAGAATGAGACAGTATTTAGATCTCGTAAAATTAGTAATGGATAAGGGCAACCTAAAACCTTCGAGAACTGGCGTAGATACTATTTCATACTTCGGTGCATTTTACAAAGTTGATTTAAACCAAGGATTTCCTTTATTGACGACTAAAAAAATGTATTGGAATTCATTACTGCGTGAAGTTCTTTGGTATCTTTCCGGAGAGAACCATATTAGAAATTTAAGAAAGTACACTAAAATATGGGATGCATGGGCAGATGAAGATGGAAACCTGGAAACTGCATATGGACATTATTGGAGACATTTTCCAAGTGCAAAGAAAAATAAATTTGGAGAATGGGAAGTTAAAGAAATTGATCAGATACAGTATGTTATTGATGAGATACAAAGAAATCCAAACAGCAGAAGATTGGTTGTATCTGCCTGGGAACCGGGCAATGCCGCTACAAGTAAACTTCCGCCCTGTCATTATACCTTTGTGTTTAACGTGAATGATGGTAAACTTAACTGTCATCTAACGCAGCGTTCGGGTGATATTGCTTTAGGTATTCCATTTAATCTTGCTGCTTATGCTCTTCTAACTCAGATTATCGCACAGCAGGTAGGGTTAGAGTTAGGTGAGTTTGCGCATACAATAATTGATGCACATATTTACGTTGCCGCTGAAAGAAGTGAGACCGAAAGTTACGATCATCTTAGTGGATTGAAGGAACAATTAAAACGTGAACCTCTCCCTCTTCCACAATTGATAATTGCAAATAAACCATTAGATGATTTAACATTTGATGATTTTGAATTGATAAATTATCAGCATCACGATAAAATAAAATTTGAGGTTGCTGTTTGAGGATAGTAATAATTGTTGCTATTGCCAAAAACGGAGTGATAGGCAAAGCTAACTGTGAAATGCCATGGCATATAAAAGAAGATTTTCAACATTTCAAAAAAACAACTATGGGTTTTCCGATTATTATGGGCAGAAAAAGTTTTGAATCATTGGGGAAACCATTGCCAGGCAGAGAAAATATTATAGTTACACGGAACACCAATTTAAAATACGATTTTGACGGAATTAAAATCTTTTACTCTTTACAAGATGCAGTAGATTATTCCAGATCATTAAACAAAGATAAAATATTTATTACCGGTGGTGGGGAGATTTATAATCAGTCTATTTCATTTGCGGATGAGATGATAATTTCTCATATGAAATTTGATGTTGTTGGTGAAGTTAAATTTCCTGATTTTAATGTTGATGATTGGAAGATCATTTCCAGAGAAGAAAAAGAAGAATTTGAAATCGTAACTTATTTAAGAAGAGATTGAGCGAAAATAGAATTAAAATATTACCCGAAAACATTGCAAGCAAAATTGCTGCAGGAGAAGTTATTCAACGTCCCGAATCGGTTGTAAAGGAATTGCTTGAGAATTCAATCGATGCAGAAGCAACGAACATTGAAGTGATAGTTAAAAAAGCTGGTAAGAATTTAGTTCGGGTTTGTGATGATGGAACGGGAATGACAGAAGATGATGCTCTGCTTTCAGTTCAAAAGCATGCTACAAGCAAAATAATGGCATTCGAAGATCTGGAGGTATTAAGAACTCTTGGCTTTAGAGGAGAAGCGTTAAACTCCATGGCTGCGGTTGCACAAATTGAAATAAAAACTGAGACACGAGACGAAGAGCTTGGTACTTCGATAAAAAATGATGAGATGGGAAATCTAATTAAGGAAAAAGGATCCTTTGCCAAAGGAACATGTGTTTCAGTAAAAAACCTATACTACAATACCCCCGCAAGAAGAAAATTTTTGAAATCTGACGCAACCGAATTAAAGCATATAATCGATTCATTTAAAAAAAATGCGCTGAGTCATTCTCATATTACTTTCAGGTTTTATAACAATGATGATCTTATTTTCGATTATCAACATGGTTCTCTGGAGGATAGAATTAAACAGGTCTTTGCAGATAACATGCTCGATGCTCTCATTCCGGTAAATGAGAAAACAGATTATTTAAGTGTGCAAGGATTTATTGGTAAACCAAGTCTTTTAAAGAAAAGTAAAGGAGAACAATATTTATTTTTAAATAGAAGATACATAATTAACAGGCAGATTAATCACGCTGTGTTTACTGCTTACGAAAATCTTCTTGAAAAGGGGGACTATCCGTTTTTTATTCTTATGCTGGATATTGATCCGGAAAGAATTGATGTGAATGTTCATCCTTCGAAACTGGAAGCTAAGTTTGATGACGAAAAGGGTATCTACAATTTTATTCTGGCAATAGTAAAAAAGAGTTTGGGTATGCATGATTTAGTGCCTTCAATGGTTTTTTCAAATGAAATACTCGATGAGGAAAAATTGATAGTGGACAGGTTTCATCCCTCTAAAGGAAATGATTTTAGTGACAGACCAGGTAGAAGGGATTACGATTTTCAACCACCGAGATTTTCCACCGAAGAGATTGACAGAATATTTAGTACAGTTACCGACGATGTAGCAACATCTTCTTCAGATGTAACAGCGGCGCATCCGTTTGAAAAAAGTGAATCGAGAGAAGTTCTTCATAAACCAACTGAAAACCGTAGTTCTGATAAAGAAGAGTCAGTATATTTTTTTCAACTTCATAACAAATACATCTTATCCCAAATAAAATCCGGGTTGATGATCATTGATCAGCATGTTGCTCACGAACGCATACTTTACGAAAAAGCTCTTAACAGGTTTGAAGCCGATATTCCTTTCTCACAACAACTTCTTTTCCCTAAAACTGTTCAGCTTGATCCCGGACGATATGAGTTGGCAAAGGAATTGTATTCTTATCTTAATAAGCTCGGGTTTGAAATTAAATTTTTAGCAAAGAATAAGATCGTAATTGAAGGTGTTCCGGATGATGTAAAAAAAGGATTTGAGGAAAGGATATTGATGGATACTATTGAAGAGTATTCGACAAATCTTCGTGAAAAAAAACTTGAAGAAAAAGATAATTTAGCAAAGTCATATTCATGTCATACTTCAATTAAAGCCGGCGATAAACTTAACGATAGAGAAATGCGATTATTAATTGACCAGCTTTTTGCTACATCCATGCCGTATGCTTGTCCTCACGGCAGACCGATAGTGGTTAAAATATCTTTGAATGAATTTGACAGAAGGTTTGGAAGAACATAAATTATTTTAGTAAATGATTAAAATGAAAATTAAAAACAATTGAGTAAGGTATGAAAGATAATAATGTATATAAAAAACAGAAGCAGCTTTACGAAGAAAAGGTAAGTAAGGCGAAAACGACCGGCATGAAATTTACGACGGTTAGCGGAAGAGATATTAATGTATTATACGGACCCGATGATATTGAAAATATTAACTATTTAAGTGAGATCGGATTTCCTGGTGAGTATCCATACACAAGAGGGATTCATTCAAATACATATCGGGGAAAGATATGGACAATGCGGCAGTTTGCCGGATTTGGTTCACCAAAGGATACCAACCGGAGATTTCATTATTTACTTGATCATGGGCAAACAGGATTATCGGTTGCATATGATTTGCCTACTTTGATGGGATGGGATGCCGATGCACCTGAAAGCGAAGGTGAAGTTGGAATTTGCGGTGTTGCAGTTTCTTCACTGAAAGATATGGAAATACTTTTTGATAAAATTCCTTTGGATAAGGTCTCTACATCTATGACCATCAATTCACCCGCTGCAATGATATTTGCATTTTATCTTGCAGTTGCCGAAGACAAGGGAATTGATTTGAAAAAGCTAAGAGGAACTTTACAGAACGATATTCTTAAAGAATATATTGCACAAAAGGAATATATCTATCCGCCCCATCCTTCGATGCGCATAATCACCGATATGATTGAATATTGTACGAAAGAGGTTCCTAAGTGGAATCCGGTTTCAGTGAGTGGGTATCATATAAGAGAAGCCGGTTCAACAGCTGTGCAGGAACTTGCCTATACACTGGCAGATGGTTTTGCTTATATAGAGGCTTGCATTGAAAGAGGAATGGATGTTGATGTCTTTGCTCATAGAATTTCTTTCTTCTTTAATTCTCATTTAGATTTCTTTGAAGAGATAGCAAAATTCAGAGCAGCCCGAAAAATTTATGCTAAACGAATGAAAGAAAAATACGGTGCTAAAAATCCACGCTCCTGGTGGCTAAGATTTCACACACAAACTGCCGGCTGTACTTTAACTGCACAGCAGCCTGAGAACAACATTGTACGAACAGCATTCCAGGCGTTGGCTGGTGTACTTGGCGGAACACAGTCTCTGCATACAAACTCAATGGATGAGACTCTTGCTTTGCCAAGCGAGAAAGCAGCTAAAATTGCTTTAAGAACACAGCAGCTTATTGCTTATGAAACAGGAGTTATCAACACTGTTGATCCGTTAGGCGGCAGTTATTTTGTGGAAGCTTTAACCGACCGGATGGAAAAAGAAGCAAACGAGATCTTCGAACAGATTGATTCATTAGGCGGAGTGATTCCTGCAATTGAAACGGGATATTTTCAGAAAGAGATTGCTGATGCAGCTTACCGTTACCAAAGAGAAGTTGAAAAAAAAGAAAAATTTATTGTTGGTGTTAATGAATTTGTTGAAACAGATGAACAAATTGAAATTCCAATACTTACAATTTCACCGGAAGTGGAAATTGAACAGAAGCAAAGATTGGCAGACATCCGTCAAAGCAGAGACCAAAGGGCAGTTGAGGAAAGTCTTGCTGAAATAAAAGAAGCTGCTACTAATAGCAATAATTTAATGCCAATATTTGTTAAAGCTGCTCATAACTATGTCTCGCTTGGTGAAATGGTTGGAGCGTTAAAAGAAGTTTTCGGCACATATGAAGAAGTTGCAGTATTTTAATGCTTCTTAATTATTTAAAACTTATTAGAGTCCATCAATGGGTAAAAAATCTTTTTGTTTTTGTTCCGCTTCTTTTTTCCCTTCATTTATTTGACAAAGATTATTTCCTGACGACTCTTTTTGCGTTTGTAATTTTTTGCCTTGCGTCTAGTTTAATTTATGTCATCAACGATATAATTGATATTGAAGCCGACAAATCGCATCCGACAAAAAAGAAAAGACCTCTGCCTGCAGGAGAGATATCTAAAAAAAGTGCCATAATTGTTGTTGCAATACTTGCAGTCCTTCAAGCTATTCTTCTGCCTAACTTCAACGTTGAATTTATTTATTTTGTTACGGGATTTATCGCTCTAAATATTTTTTATTCATTTTGGTTTAAACATATAGTTATCCTTGATGTTTTCAGTATTGCAGCAGGTTTTTCAATTAGAGTGTTAGCAGGTGCTGTTGTGATTATGGTTCCCATTTCAAGCTGGTTAATTCTTACAACAATGTTTATTTCCCTTTTCCTTGGTGTAATGAAAAGACATTCGGAGTTAGTATTAGTTGAAGGTAATGAAGATGCACCAAGCCGCAAAGTGCTTTCGCAATACTCTCTGAATTTTGCTGATCAAATGGCTACAATTGCAGCCGCGGGAGTTATTATTTGTTATGCACTATACTCTGTCTCAGAAAGAACAGTGAACATATTCGGAACGGAAAATTTAATTTATACTACTCCTTTTGTTGTATATGGAATTTTCAGGTTTATGTACCTCGAGTATATCCGCAACAAGGGAGACAATACGACTAAAATTGTATTTACAGATGTACAATTAATAATTACTATTTTTGCTTATACACTAACAACAATCTTAATAATTTATTAAGTTTTTTAGCAGATAATATTATATTATGAATATTCTTAGAATAACTTCATTACTTCTGTTCATTCCATTTATTATTAGTTCCTGTGCATCATCTGAAAAAGTAAATTACAATTTAGATCTCAGTATTGAGAAATTAGAAATCAATGCGTGGCTGAATCTTATGCCTGGAACATCTCCAGGTAAATTTCATTTAACCGCGGAGATAACTCTGAAAAATAAAGGCTCAGATGAAATAAAAAATATTGAATTAAAGAACATCACTGTTTATTCAAATGAAGAGGTGGTTTATACTATCAAACCATATTTTAGTCCGAAGAATAAAAAAGATAATTATAATCTTGGAATCAACAAGGAAAAAGAATTTTCTTTTGGCACTGATAATGTTTTAAAAATTGATGAACGACTTGAAAAAAATAATAAAATTGATATCAAGCTTGAATTTATATCTGAACAGGGAAGTATCTATTTTAGGTTTCATGATATCGAGGTTGAACGGGCTTATTAAATTATGATTGAAGAACTTATATTATTAGTACTGTTACTTATTCTTAGCGGATTTTTTTCCGGCTCGGAGATGGCATATATTGTAGCAAACAAACTTAAGATCGAAATTAAAGCCAGGAAAAAAAATCCTGCAGCTAAAAGTGCGTATTATTACAACACTCATCCGCAAACATTCTATTCCACAATTCTTATAGGAAATAACATAGTAAACGTAACGCTTTCGTCCCTAAGTGCAGTATTTCTAGCTATGATTTTTGGAATGAACGATCTGAGTATTCTTATTCTATCAACTTTCCTTCTGTTACTGTTCGGAGAATTATTGCCGAAATATATCGCACACGAAAGTGCGGACAGGATATTTTTATTAACAGCATTGCCTTTAAGATTATTCACATATCTATTTTATCCTTTCGTAAAAATTGCTTCTCTTCTGAGCCAAAAATTAACTCAGTCTTCAAGCATTGAAGCAGAAGCAGTTGGACATCTTTTTGATAAGGATGATATAAAAAACCTTGTAAAGGAAAGTGAAATTGCCGGTGTGGTTGATAAGAGGGAGAGTGATATAATTGAAAAGGTAATTGAACTTGGCGAACAGCGGGTATATGAATCAATGACACCGAGAACTGATATAATTGGAGTGGAAATTAATGACTCTATAATAGAGTCGCTTGCTGTTTTTATCGATTCTGGATTTTCAAAGCTTCCTGTTTACGATGAAAATATGGATAACATAAAAGGTATAATTCTCGTAAAAGATATTTTTAAAAAGCCTGAGACAATTAAAAACATAATAAGAGATGTGAGTTTTATACCTGAAACAAAAAAAAGTTTTGATGTATTGAACGAATTTCTGGATAAAAATATTTCTATTGCTATTGTGATTGATGAGTTTGGCGGAACAGCAGGAATTGTAACAATGGAAGATATTTTAGAAGAACTTTTTGGTGAAATAAAGGATGAGTTTGATGTTGATGAAGATGTATGCAGAAGAGTTGCACCTGACACTTATATGATAAGCGGAAAAGTTGAGATCGATTTTATTAATGAAAAATATGATTTGAATTTTGAGGGGGAGGATTATGAAACGATAGCCGGATATATCCTTTCCAAATTGGGCAGAATACCCGCTCAAGGTGAAACCGTTAATATTGATGATTATACAATTCTAATTTCCCGGGCTTCTTCGCAGAAAATTGATATGATTAAACTTATTCATAACACCGAATAATTTTTTCTATGGAAAAGCACCAAATCATATTATTTGATGGGGTGTGTAACTTCTGCAATTTTTGGGTAAACTTTATTCTTGATCGGGATAAGAATGATATTTTCAGATTTACTTCACTCCAATCTGAAAAGGGACAGGGATTACTGAAAAAATTTAGTCTTAATACCGATGGCTTTGAAACATTTGTATTAATTGATGGTGATGATCATTATCTAAAATCAACCGCTGCACTAAAGATCTTAAAACACCTCAATTCAATTTTAAAAATATTATATCCATTAATTTTCCTGCCAAAATTCTTACGCGATCCTTTCTACACAATTGTTGCAAGCTACAGGTATAAAATTTTTGGGAAGAGAGATGTGTGCAGAGTGCCTACTGATGAAGAAAAAGAAAAGTTTTTACAAGGGTAAGTGCCAGTCACCTGTGAGCCAATTAAGTCAGAGGTGACTGGCACTTGCTCCAATCTTGATGTTATAACGCTAAAATGTTAATTTTGTAAATAAAAGGAAACAATATGCCCAACTTATCCAAAAGAGCAACTGTTTATTTTGATCCTGCTATTCACAGGGTGCTAAAAGTAAAAGCAGCAGAAACTTCCACTTCAATTTCCGATATTATTGATAAAGCAATAAGACGCGAGTTGCTTGAAGATGAGGAAGATTTGCGAGCATTTAAAGAGAGAGCATCTGAACCAACAATCTCTTACGATAAATTAGTAGCAGATCTTAAGAAAAGTGGTAAAATATAAGATCGAGATAAAGAAGTCTGCTGTTAAGGAAATAAAAAAACTACCTGCCAATGATATTAAGAAGATATTAGAAAAAATTTCTTCTCTTGTAGAAAATCCAAGACCGGCAGGATGTTTAAAACTTTCAGGCGAAGAGAAATATAGAATAAGATTTGGTGTTTACAGAGTGTTATATGAGATTCAAGATAATCTATTATTAGTTATTGTGGTTAAAGTTGCCCATAGAAAAGATGTTTATAGATAAAATTTTGATCTCAGAACAAAGACTAACGAACAACGAAATAAAAAGGAAACTCAGATAAGGAATTCTGAAATCATCAATCATCATTCTGTGTTCGTAGATGAATTGCCGCAAACCCTGCTATCTTGCAAAAAATATCCGGCATCTGGAATCCAGTATACAGTAACAAGTATCCAGAACTTTTGCCCCTTCCCTCATTTTCCCTTAAATTTGTAAGCTTTAAATTCTAATAATTACCAACCGGAGTGGTTTGCTTAAATTTTCAGTTATTGCAAAGGATAGTAGCAGGAAGGCGAGGGCAGGATATTTTGAGACTGATCACGGCAAAGTTGAAACTCCTATGTTTATACCGGTTGGCACTCAGGGAACTGTTAAAGCCGTTAACCAAAGTTATCTTGAGCAGGATGTTAAAGCACAAATTGTTCTTTCAAATACTTATCATCTTTATCTAAGACCAGGAACTGAGATTATTGAAAGCGCAGGCGGCTTGCACAATTTTATGAATTGGAAAAAACCGATTCTAACTGACAGCGGCGGTTACCAGGTTTTCAGTCTTTCTAATTTAAGAAAAATGAAACCGGATGGAGTTGAATTTAAATCTCATCTTGATGGATCAAAACATTTCTTCACACCGGAGAAAGTAATACAAATTCAACGCAGTATTGGCGCTGATATAATGATGGTTTTGGATGAGTGCACTCCGTATCCTTGTGAATATGATTATGCGGTTAATTCCACAAAACTTACAAGTGATTGGGCTGTCCTAAATAAAAAAGCATTCGAAAAATCAAAACCTCTTTATGGTAATGAGCAATATTTGTTTGGAATAATACAGGGAAGCATTTATAAAGATCTGCGTGAACAATCTGCCAAAGATTTGGTTAATTTAGATTTTGATGGATATGCAATAGGTGGATTAGCGGTTGGCGAACCAACAGAAGAATTGTACGAGTTTACCAACTTTACATCTGACTTAATGCCTGAGGATAAACCAAGATACCTAATGGGTGTTGGAAAACCTGAAAATATTTTGGAATCAATCGGGTACGGTATTGATTTGTTTGATTGTGTGGTGCCTACTCGTAATGCAAGACACGCGATTTTATTTACATGGAACGGTGTTATCTCTGTAAGGAATGCGAAGTACAAAGATGACTTCACAAAGATTGATGAGAGATGTAATTGTTATACTTGTTCAAATTATTCAAGGGCGTATTTAAGGCATTTGTTTAACGCAGGAGAGATTTTAGCATTAGAACTTGCAAGTATTCACAATCTTCATTTTTATTTGGAGCTTGTAACTGAAGCGAGAAAACAAATTGTTAACTGTTCCTTTAATGACTGGAAAAATAGAACAGTAAAAAAAATATCAATTAAAAATTAATTTAAAAACGGAGAATTCATGGATCTATTAATTGCAATGTCGCCTCAGGGTGGAGAAGGCGGCGGAAGTATGGTTAGCACCATTATTATGTTCGGTGCCATATTTTTAATTTTTTATTTTATGATAATCAGACCTCAGCAGAAGAAAGCGAAAAATCGAACCAGGCTTCTTTCAAATCTGGAAAAGGGTGATAAGGTTGTTACAAGCGGAGGCATCCATGGCATTATTGCCGGATTGGATGAAAAAACTTTGTTATTGCAGGTAAGCGATAATCTCAAAATTAAAGTTGATAGATCGGCTATAGGTCAGGTTATATCAAAAAAAGGAGAATAATTTTTTCCAAAAATATCTTTTTAGCTTCAATCGATATTTGTTGTCGATTTAAGCCTTTTTATATTGTTGATGATTTTTTTATCTTTTCATCATTAGATCAGTCGAAAATAGATGTCACACTTTATAAAATCAGAGTGACAGAATGAAATTATATCTACAATTTAAATATGAACTTCTTTAATAAAATAATTTTCATCGTCCTTGCTGCCTCAGCAATATTATTCGCGCAAAATAAAGTTTATGTAGCGGTTATTGAAAACGAAATTGATCTTGGACTTGCTCCTTATGTTAGGAGGGTAGTTTCGGAGGCTGAAAGAGAAAATGCCGATGCAATTATTTTTAAGATTAATACTTTTGGTGGAAGGGTAGATGCTGCTACTCAAATAAAGGATGCGATAATTTCAACTGATATTTTAACAATTGCATTTATTAACAACCGTGCAATTTCTGCAGGTTCGCTTATTGCACTATCCTGTAATAAAATTGTAATGGTGCCTGGTAGTTCTATAGGGGCAACAACAGTGGTTGATCAAACAGGACAGAAGCAAAGTGAAAAATATCAATCTTATATGCGTTCTGAAATGCGTTCCACTGCGGAAAGAAACGGAAGAAGAACTGATATTGTAGAAGGGATGGTTGATGAAAGGATTGTGATTGAAGGGCTTGTAGATTCTACACAATTAGTAACTCTAACATCGGAAGAAGCATATAAATTTGGTATTGCAGATACATTAGCAAATAATTTGGATGAACTGTTAGCTGCTTTCAATTTAGAAAGTGCGAGAATGATTGAGATTCATCCAAACTGGGCAGAAGCAGTAGTAAGATTTTTAAATAATCCTATTATCACTTCGATATTAATAATGATTGGATTTTTTGGATTGCTTGCCGAAATAAAATCTCCCGGCTGGGGAGTTCCTGGTACAGCCGGATTGATTGCACTTACACTATTCTTTGGAACGTCTTACATTTTACAGCTAGCTTCCGTTATTGAAATTTTGATGTTCATCATAGGTGTTGCTCTAATTTTACTTGAGGTATTTGTCATCGCGGGATTCGGAATTGCCGGAGTAAGCGGAATAATTCTGGTTTTTGCTTCCCTCTTTTTCTCGCTAATAGGAAGCGATCCGTTTTTAGATTTTGAAATGGTCTCAAATGCAATAATTCAACTATCGGTTTCTCTTGTGGCTGCAATCATTCTTATTATTATTCTTGCAAAATTTCTTCCGAAGACTACAATATTTAACAAGTTTGTTCTTGCTGTAGAAGAAAAAAAAGACGCAGGTTTTGTGTCCCATTCTACTTCAGATGAATTAGTTGGTAAAAAAGGTGTGGCAATAACTACATTAAGACCTGCGGGCACTGCTAAGATTGATGGTAATAGGGTTGATGTAGTTAGTGAATCAGAATATATTGAGAAAGGACAAAAAATTAAAGTGATTGCTGTTGAAGGAATTAGAGTTGTTGTAAAAGAAATTTAATTTATATCAAACTTAAACTAGTCCCCACTATTTAATAAATTAATTTAGCAAAAGTAGTATCAAAATAAGACTCTATATAAATTATTGCTAAGTAACAGAAATATTTAAGCTGTATATATTAAAGCAAAACATTTAACTTAGATTTCATTAACTAACGCATTCCGTCTTTAAAAAAAACTACACCGGACATGTTCTCCATTGGGTTTGAGCTTCTTACTCAAAACCGTTCAATCCCGGTTTATCGTATATGCGTCAACTTAATTGCCCCGACTTTTCCGCTCCGGTGAGCGGAGCGAGACGAGTAAGTCGGGGGCCTTGTAATCCCAAGTAAATAAAGGCTTTTCCCAAAGGGATCACTTTGTGAAGCCACTACTAATCCTACATTTTTAGCTATCCAAGGGATTCCTTCGGAAAAGCCAAGATTTGGTTTGTTAATTTAGTCCACGCCATAAAGAGGCTGTGTGATAATTATATGTTAAATTTAAGAACTCATCCCCAACCCCTTCTCTTAAAAAGAGAAGGGGCTAAAACAAGTAGCTTTCCAAGCTTTTTAAAAGTCCCTCTCTTAGTAAGAGAGGGATTTAGGGTGAGTTTGCTAATTTTAACACAGTCTATAAATGGCGTGGGAACTCAACAATAAACACACCTTTTATAAGTCAGCTATTAGGGAATAATCCTTAAGTTGACGCCCATGCCATTCATTTGGGATTATCTTTCATTATTTCCCTTTGTAATTATTTCCCTTCAATATAAAAGATATTTGGTTCTTATTAATTTGAATTCTTCCAGATCATTCACCCAACTATTTATAATTTTTAATGGTTCCTTGCCATTTTGTAATTCTGTTCGAAGTTTTGAATTCCCCGCAAGATTATCAAAATAATCCGGTTTAAATCTAAACTCTTCAGGATATAATTTGATGAGTGCAGAAATAAGATAAACACCAAATTCAACAGGTTTAAATTTTGTTTCATCGGAAACCGAAATTTTAATTCCATTACATTGCTCACCTTCAAATTTGGGATTGTTCGATTTACCTGCAATTTTCTTCGGAGTGAATTTTATTGAAGTTATATCAATACCCGCTATCTGAAAGTTATTTAACATAGTAATCAAATCATTAGAGTTAATAAAAGGTGCACCAATATTAAGAAACGGATCATAAGTTCCTCTTCCTTCAGAAATATTCGTGCCTTCTAATAAACAAGTGCCGGGATAAACAATGGTTGTCTCAAATTTTGGAATATTTGGTGATGTCGGAATCCATTTTCTGTTTAAATTATTCCAAAAGTAACCCCGATGCCACCCGCTCATTTTTATTACTTTTAACTCCGGTTCATTTTTGGTGTTGATAATGTTTTCTTTAACAAAGTAATTAGCCAGTTCGCCAACTGTCATTCCATGCTTAACCGGGATTGGTGCTATTCCTATAAATGATTTGTAACCGGGTTTAAGCAAAGGTCCTTCAATATGATTACCGCTTATCGGGTTTGGGCGATCCAATACAATTACAGGAAAATTATTTTCTGCTGATGATTGAAGCAAATAATAAAGAGTTGAGATGTATGTATAAAACCTCGCACCGATATCCTGAATATCAAAAAGGATTAAATCAACTTTCTTCAGCATTTCAGGAGTTGGTTTTTTTGTTTTACCGTATAAAGAATAAATTGGTAACCCGGTTTTATGATCAATCGAAGATGAAATATTTTCTCCATCGATTGCTTCTCCTCTAATTCCATGTTCCGGTGAAAACAAGGCAGTGATATTAATGCCTGATGAAATTAAAGTATCTACAAGATGTACACCGTTTGGTAGAAGTGCCGAATGGTTTGTAACCACTCCGATTTGTTTGTCATTAAGTAATTCGAGATTCTCTTGTAATAAAAGTTCAGCTCCAAAAAGTATTTTTTCCTGTTTGGAAATTTCCTGGCAGTTTAAATTTGTAAATAACAAAAGGGCTAATATTATAAAAGTAAGTGATTTCATTTTTTTAAAAAGATAGGACCCGTTATAATTATATGATTCCCTCGAAAACGGGGATCTCAATAGTGTAAATAGAATAGATTCCGTATCAAGTGCGGAATTACGATTTTGGTATTGCACTTAATCATCTTTCGTTTTTAATCAATTCTTCAGAATCATTATTAAATAGTTCATCTGTAGAAAAGAAATGTGCAATTTCGTTTATAGCATTTTCATCTGAATCTGAGCCATGTACAGCATTAAATTGAATACCCTTTGCAAACAATTTTCTGATAGTTCCCTCATCGGCATTCGCGGGGTCGGTTGCTCCAATAAGCTTTCTGTAATCTTCAACAGCGTTTTCTTTTTCCAATGCTATTGGTACGCAGGGACCAGAAGTCATAAATTCCACTAGCTCGCCAAAGAAAGGTCTTTCTTTGTGAATAGCATAAAAACCCTCGGCTGATGAACGGGTTAAATGCACCATTTTCATTGCTTTGATTTTAAAGCCGGCTTTAATAATAAGATCGATAATTGCACCTGAGTTTCCATTGCCGACTGCATCAGGTTTGATTATTGCAAGTGTTCTATTTCCCAATTTGTTCTCCTGGATTATAATTCTTTGTTAGAGTTATTTCTATTAATTCTTTTTAACCGCTGCTTTTTTCTTCTTAGCTTTTTCTAAAGCTTTCAGCATAGTTATTCCAATTTCTGCAGGACTTTCTACAACACTAATCCCGGCTTTTTTCATTGCCGCCATTTTTTCTGCTGCAGTACCTTTTCCACCGGCTATAATTGCACCTGCGTGTCCCATTCGTCTTCCCGGAGGAGCTGTTCTTCCTGCAATAAATCCTACAACAGGTTTCTTAACGTTCTTCTTAACATAAACAGCAGCTTCCTCTTCAGCAGTACCACCAATTTCACCGATCATAACTATCCCTTCCGTATCCTTATCGTCATTAAATTTTTCAATGATATCCGTAAACTTTGATCCAATTACCGGATCACCTCCTATACCTAAAGCGGTTGACTGACCCAGCCCAACATCGACTATTTGCTTTACAGCTTCGTAAGTTAAAGTCCCGCTGCGTGATACCACGCCAATTGTTCCTTTTTTGTGAATGAACCCCGGCATAATTCCTACTTTAGCTTTGCCCGGTGAAATGACTCCCGGACAATTAGGACCGATCAATACAACATCTTTATGCTTAATAAAATTATATACTTTTACCATATCGCTGGTCGGAATGCCTTCGGTTATACAAATTATTACTTTTATTCCGGCATTGGCAGCTTCTAAAATTGCATCGGCGGCAAATGGAGGGGGAACAAAAATTACTGATGTGTTCGCCTTTTGTTCATTTACACTTTCTTCAACAGTATTGTATATTGGTATACCTTCGAACTTTGTACCACCTTTACCTGGCGTAACTCCGGCTACCACTTTTGTTCCGTATTCAACCATTTGTTTTGTATGAAATGAACCTTCGCTGCCGGTAATTCCCTGAACTACAAGACGTGTCTTCTTATCTATTAATATGCTCATAAAATGTCAATCCTGCTTTTTAAGAGTAGTGAATAATTAAGTTTGCTACATTAAGGAATTTGTTAGAAATATCATCTAACCATTTGGATTATGAATTGTTTTTTTACAAATATGTGAAACGGTTATACATAGAAATCCTTCGTCCAACCGTTTGTGTAAACTATTAAAATAGTTACGGAAGCTGGTCCTATGCTTTCTTTTATTTTCACCCAAATAAAAAGAAGCTGTGTGAAAATTACTAAAATCGGGGGTCGTTGAAGTTTACAGATAAGAAGGAATAAAACAACTTAAAGTTTGTGTTAACCTAATTCAATCAGACTTAACACAGTTTCTAAATTACGGTGTTAATAAAAATTGTATTTAAATCAGTACCTAACTTTTGTTATCCGTTGTCTTATCAGTTTGCTTATCTGCATCCTTAATTTCGTTCTCAACTTCTTTCAGTCCTTTTTTGAATTCGCTCATTCCTTTACCAAGTCCTTTTGCCAATTCCGGAATTTTTTTTGCGCCGAAAAGAATAAGGATTACAAGTAAGATGAGAATTATTTCGCCCGCACCTAAATTACCAAACATATTATCACCTTTTAATTAAAAATATTATTAACAAGAGCTTTAAAAATTAAACTTCCATCAGTTCGTGAAAGAACCGGGCTACAACTCCTTTCGGGGTGAGGCATCATACCAAGAACATTGCCGTTCTTATTAATTATTCCTGCAATGTTTGCCACTGATCCGTTGGGATTAAACTCTTCACTTAAACTTCCATACGGAGAGGAATACTTAAATACAATTTGATTGTTATCTTCCAATTCTTTTAATTTCTCATCACTAACAAAATAATTGCCTTCACCATGCGCTATCGGTATTCTAAAGAGTTTTTCAGTCTCAATTCCTTTTGTAAAATTGCATTCATGATTTTCAACGGAAAGATAAACATCTTTACAAACAAATTTAAGTGAAATATTCTTTAATAGAACTCCCGGGAGCAATCCTGCTTCCAATAAAATTTGAAATCCATTACATATTCCTATCACATACCCGCCATTGTTCGCAAATTCAATTACAGCATTCATTATTGGTGAAAACCTGGCGATAGCACCTGTTCGTAAATAATCTCCGTAGGAAAATCCGTCGGGAAGAATTATTACATCGCTTTTTTTAAGATCGTTTTCTTTATGCCATAAAAAGTTTACATTGTAATCCAGTACTTTATGCAATGCATAAAATGTATCGTTATCGCAGTTAGAACCGGGAAAAACAACCACACCAAATTTTGGTTTTTTCATTTTACTTCTTCTAACGTAAAGTCAAAATCTTCCATAATCGGATTAGAAAGAAGTTTATCGCAGTAGTTATTCACTTCCTTTTCTGCTGTGGTTCTATCAGTAGTATCGACATCAAATTCAATGTACTTGCCTATTCTGGTATTGCGTATATTTTTTAATCCGAGATGCATTGCCCCAATTTCTACGGCTTTTCCCTGCGGATCAAGAATGGAAGATCTTCTTGTTATAACTACTTTGGCTTTATACAATTTATTACCTCAATGATTGAATGTAAATAATAGGAGGCTTCGCGAAACCTATGCAACTTTAAAGACTATTAATTTAAAACTTATTTTTTAGTATGTAATTCAACTATTTTTTTACTTCGCCCACCCGGGTATCATAAATTATTAGGTTATGCAAAGGATTCTAATATATAATTATAAGTTAAACAGTTCTTTTTTTAATAAGATAAAAAATGTGTTTAAATATACCAATTACAATCATGAGAATTAATGCGTAAAACATTCCTTTCTTATATAGCATAAGAACCAGAATTACAGCCACTAACAGAAATGCAAAGTGAAACGGCTTCTCCATTATTCCCTTCAGTGAGATCTTTGGAAGGGTTTCATACCTGATATTGCTTACCATCAAATAGGAAAGAATAACAACAAGTGGAATTATCGCATCAGAATATGATGTTGCAAAACCATTATTATAAAAGGCAAGTACAAAAGTAGTAATTGTTAAGGCTGAAATTGGAATAGGAAGCCCCAGGAAAAATGATTTTTCAAACCCTACTAATTGCAAATTAAATCTGGCTAATCTGAAACCACCTGTAATTAAAGGCAATGAACTCACGATTATTCCAATAGTATTAAATTGATAGAAGTATGTTGAGTAAAGAAGAATTGATGGGGCAGCACCGAAGCTTACAATATCCGATAATGAGTCCAGCTCAACACCTAATTCCGAACTGGAATTTGTAAGACGTGCAACCAATCCGTCTAATGCATCAAAAAGTGCTGCAACAACAATAAGCCATGCAGCATAGTTATAATTGCCATTGCCGGCTTCGATGATGGAAAGAAAACCGCAAAACATATTTGTTGCGGTAAAAAGGTTTGGTATTACTGATCTCGTAATTCTAAGACGCATATTATTCGACTAACTCAAACAATATAGTCTCACCGGCTGTAACAGATTCATCTTTTTTTACATTGGGTTTCCAGTTCAAAGGAGCAACAACATCAACCCGGCTTCCAAATTTAATCATTCCAAATCTTTCACCAATCTTTACATCCTCTCCCATGTTCAATTCATTTACTATTCTGCGGGCGACAAAGCCGGCTACCTGGGTAAAAAATATTTTGCCGTTTTTATTTGTAATTCCAATCTCTGTTCTCTCATTTAGCTCCGATGCTTTATCCTCAAAAGCAGCAACATATCTTCCCTCGATGTAATCAAAATATTCAACTGTTCCGCTAATTGGGATTCTGTTTACGTGAACGTTTAGTGGTGACATAAAAATCGAAATCTGATTTGCTTTATCATTAATAAATTTATTATCAATAACTTCCTTAACGAACAAAACCCTGCCGTCGGCTGGTGATACAACAATGTTTTCCTTTGCCGGTGGTATCCTATCAGGGTCCCTGAAAAAATACAGTGTAAAAGATATGAGAATAAATGCAAGAACAAATAAGCTTATCCTGGCAATATTATTATTAAGGAAAATACCTAAAACTATTAGCAAAAAAGATATTATTGAAACTATTCCGATTGTGCTGTAACCATACTTTGTAAACATCGTCTACGAGCAGCTTATATTGAAAAGAAAATCTGTGTACTTTCGCATTTCACTCGAACTGTTAAGCATGTAAGGATCAGTCCATTTATTATTATTACCGTTCGGTAGAATTTTTAAACTGAGGGGTGAAAAATCATCTATAAGATAAATTTTATTTTCACATATTCCGAAACTACAAGTTACTTCGGCAACAGTTTCTCCTCTTCTTTCAAAAAATGCTTTTAACACAGCATTCATTTTGAAGCAGATTCGGTTGATAATTTTAAGATTTTCATGAGTACACAAATTAAAAGCAATTAAATGGCTTTCGGATACCAGTGAATCCTTCGCATTTCCAAAATGATATTCAAAAACAGGCAGTTGCAGTAAACTACCTTCCTTTATCGAGAAAATTCTTGCAGTTCTTTTATTTGCAGTATTCAATATTTTTATTGAGAACGGAAGCTGGTGGTGTTTTAAATAGAGAAGAGAATTATTATGATGAATTTTAATATAAGCACAAGGAATATGGAATTCTTTTAAATAGGCACAAAAAAAAGAATTTATTGCAGTAAATTTTTTACCCAAATCTTTAACCATTACCTTTTTATTTTTTGTGGGGAAAAAATAATCCGGATATTCAACCTTCGAGTAATTTAGATTATCGAATGGCACATCTGCTATCATTTGTTCTTTAATCATCAGCTAATCAAGGAGTTTGTTATTATCAAATATAAGAAATTCACGTGAGAAATTATATAAATTAAGTATATAAAGTCAATTGATTGTATTATATTTAAAGCCAAAATAAAGAAAAAAAGAATTATTTATTATAGGAGAAATTTGTATGAAAGGCGGAATGCAGGGTATGATGAAACAGGTGCAAAAAATGCAGGCGGAGATGCAAAAAATACAAAGCGAGCTTGTTAACTTAACTGTAAGTGAAGAAGCCGGCGGCGGAATGATTAAGGCAACTGCAAATGGTCAGAAGGAGATAATTTCTGTAGAAATTGACCAGCAGGTCATAAATAAAGATGACAAGGAAATTTTAGAAGACTTAGTGGTTGCTGCAGTTAATAAAGCACTTAACTCCGCAGGAAAAATGGCTGAAGAGCAAATGGCTAAAGTAACAAAGGGTATGCTGCCGCCTGGAATTAACATCCCGGGGTTGTAAATTTGCAGATAGCCGAACCATTATTAGTTGCAATTGAAGAATTAAGTAAACTTCCGGGTATAGGAAAAAAGACAGCCCAGAGATTAGCTATTTTCTTGTTAAAAATGGATGATGACCGACTTGATAATCTTTTAAATTCATTGAAGGATCTGAAAACTAAACTTTTCTTCTGTTCCCGTTGTTTTAATCTATCTGAGGAAAAATATTGTGAAATATGTAAGAGTGTGAAACGTGATACTTCTATAATATGTGTAGTTGAAGAAGTAAGTGATGTTATTGCTATTGAGAAAACCCACGAATTTGATGGATTATATCATGTTCTGGGTGGTGTTCTTTCTCCTCTTTCCGGTATTACACCAGATTCATTAAAAATTAAGGAATTGTTAAAAAGATTTGAAACTGAAAACATTGAAGAAGTTATTCTTGCACTTAATCCGGATACTGAAGGGGAAGCAACTTCACTTTATCTTGCTAAATTAATAAAACCACTTAGTATTAAAGTAACACGCATTGCAAGAGGATTACCAATTGGTGGAGATCTTGAATTTGCAGATGAAGCGACTATTGGCAGAGCAATGATAAACAGATTATCCATCTAAATATGGAATGGTTCAAACATTGGTTTAATTCAGAAGAGTATCTCAAAGTTTACAAACATCGTGATGAAAAGGATGCCGAAGAACTGGTTAATCTTGTCCTTAACAGCATACAGCTAAACCCAGGTGATACTATTCTTGATATGGCTGCTGGTTTTGGACGGCATGCAATTTTATTCGCAAAAAAGGGGTTTAAAGTTTCAGCGGTTGATCTTAGCGAGAATCTTTTATCAATCGCACAAAATAATGCTGAAAAAGAAGGTGCTAACATTGAATTTATTCAATCCGATATAAGACATTTCACTTCAACAAAAAAGTATAATTTAATTATTAACTTATTTACAAGCATTGGCTATTTTGAAAGTGATGATGAAAATTATAACATACTAAAAAATGCATTTGAACTATTAAAAGATGGCGGTTTTTTTGTATTGGATTATTTTAATAAAAATTTTGTGAAGAAAAATCTGGTTGCACAAACCATAGATGAAGTTGATGATAGTATAATCACGCAAAATCGTTTTATTGAAGGTGAAAGAATAATAAAAGAGATAACTGTAGAAAGGAAAGGAAAAACAAATAAGTTTTATGAATCGGTTAGAATGTTTAGTAAAGAAGAATTAATTGGCGTTATGGAAAACCTGGGATTTAAAATAATAAAAATATTTGGAGATTTTAGTGGAAAACCATTTGAACTTGATTTTTCACCCAGAATTATTATAATTGCGTTCAAATGAAATATTTAGTTTTCATATTGTCTTTAATGTTCCTGATAAGCTGTGATATTTTTAACACCAGAGATGCTGCAGAACCAGATGAGGGCAGATCGGATTATTTAACTGCCAGTGAACCGGGAATATTAATTCAGAATCTTATGAATTCGTTTTCTGACAAAGATGTTGTCAATTATAAAAATTCATTTGTAACCGGTTTTTCAAATAAAGTTTTTAGTTTCTTACCATCTGGTACGGCGTTATCAACATATTCGAATATCTGGCCAACCTGGGATTTGGATTCTGAAGAGGAGTACTTCAATAACCTGAAAAATACTGCTCCTGATGATTCTTCAGTGACACTTAAGCTATCTCTCTCTTTAGAATCATTCGGAATTATTTTAGGTGATAGTTTAAAATATGCCTCCGAATATTCCATCAATGTTCCACAAATAAATTCTGATGCTAGAAATTATCAGGGTAATTTAGAATTTTCAATGACAAGAGAGTCCGGTTCCGTTTGGGTGATCTATTTTTGGAAGGATAATGCTGTCGGAAATAATTCCAGCTGGAGTGATCTTAAAGGAGAGAGTGTCAATTAATAAAATTTTATACATATTATTTGTGTTTTTATTTCTACTGATGGGATGCACAAATCCGTTTGCACCTGCTTTTGATGAAAACTTTGATGATAACCGACCTTCACTTTCAGATCTTACAACACTTGAAGGAGTATTCCAGAATTTTCAATATTCATACACATTTAAAGACACTTTAATTTATGGTAAACTTCTGGCAGGTGATTTTATTTTTACTTACCGTGATTATGATCAGGGATTTGATGTTTCCTGGGCGCGTGATGAAGATATGTTAACCACAAACGGATTATTTAGAAATTCGGAAAGATTGGACCTGATCTGGAACAATATAATTCTCAGCACCGAAGATTCAACAGCAGCTACCGTTATTAGAGGATTCAATCTAAATATTACATTTAATCCTACTGATGTTGTTCGGGTCGATGGAAGAGCAAATTTATCTTTAAGAAAAGATAAGGAAACTCAAACCTGGCAAATCACCAGATGGCTGGATGAATCAAATTTTTGAGTCAGTTATTTATCATTAAATTAAATATCTCCGATTAACTATCTATGGTAATATTTTGGGTAAAAGAAGCTTTTAAAATAATCGGTCGTGCCCAATTTTCTTTTATACTTACTCTAATCTCTTTAACTCTTGCAGTAATAGTAATCGAAGCTTCTATAGTAGCGCTGCAACTTTCCGTTATGTTTCAAAAAAAAATCAAAAGCAACATTAATGTTAGTGTTTTCATAAAAGATCCTTTTAATGAAAAAGAAATTGAAAACTATAAAACTGAATTAGACGGGTATAAATTCATAAGATCATTCAAATATGTAAGTAAAGATGATGCAGCGCAGTCATTTATTAAAGAAACCGGTGAAGATTTTAGGGAAATACTGGATTACAACCCATTGCCAGCTTCTTTTGTAGTAAAGTTAAATCCAAATGTTCTTGACAAAGATTCGCTTAGTCTGATAATTAAAAGCTTATCAAATATGGAATGGGTTGATGAAGTAATATTCAGGAACAAGTTCGTTTACAAGTTGTTATCATATGTAGATTCCGGCAAAAAATATCTTATTATTATTACCGGCGTATTAATATTTATTGCTGTCTATCTGGTTTACAGTACCGTTAAATTAATAACTAACGCCAGAATGAGTGAACTTGAAACAATGAAATTAGTAGGTGCCAGACTATTGACCATAAAAATGCCTATCATTCTTAATAGTTTTATAACAGGTCTAATAGCCAGTTTGTTAGCGGTTACTGTGTATTATTTTGTTTCTATTCAAGTCGATAAATATCAACTCGTTAATAATTTTATAATTGCTAACAGATACTTTTATTTATTCACTCTTCTTTCAATAGGACCAGCTTTAAGTTTTTTAGTAACCATTATCGCCCTGAGAAAATTAACATTAAAGATTTGATGTAGGAGTAATATTTTATAATTTTAGCAATAAAAATTATAGAAAAATACTATCGCTAATACCTATCTTAATCAGTAATTAAATTTTAACATTGAACGAAATTAATAAATCAGCTTTAATATTATTAGTATGGATACTATTTTTTAATGTATCTAGTACCCAGGATTTACCCGCTGATAATCTAAGAACCCCAACATCCGCAAAAGATCTTTCCCCAATTATTGCTACCGAAGGTAGTGTTGATGTGAATGAATATTTCGTTGGACCCGGTGACAATATATTTTTATCTATTAGTGGGGTAAGAGAGTTAGTTTACAATTTAATTATAAATCAAGAAGGATGGATCTATCTACCGCAAGTGGGCGGTATAGATTTGAATAATTTAACCCTGGCTCAGGCAAAAAATAAAATGGTTGAATCTATTAACCATTACTATAAAAATGTACAAATTTTTATTTCGCTAATAGATTTTAGAATAATCAAAGTATCATTATTAGGGGATGTAAAAAAACCTTCAAACTTTATAATAACAGCTAATTCCAGACTGATGGATCTGGTCTCCTTGTCTGATGAATTAACAGAAACATCTAATATCCGGAACATAAAAATAATTTCTAAAAAAAATTCTACAAAGATATATGATTTACTGTCATTTGAACGATTTGGAAACTACGCACAGAATCCGTTACTGCGGGAGGGAGACGTAGTTATTGTAGATAGAGTTGATAAAACGGTGACAATAAACGGACTAATAAAATACCCGGGTGAATACGCCTATGTCAAGGGTGAATCAATTTACAATTTAATACAACTTGCAGGTGGGTTTTTAAGTACAGCTAAGATCGATACTATTGAAGTAGTTAGATTCTATGATAATGGTATTTCTCAAAAGAGCGAATTTTTTAGTCTGGAAGAATTAAAAAAGAATGAATTCTTATTGCAGCAAAAAGATTATGTGATCATTAGAGAAATACCGGAATATTACATAGAATATTTTGTAAAAATAGATGGATTTGTAATATACCCCGGCTTCTATAAAATCATTAAAAATAAAACAACATTAAAAAACGTAATCGAACAAGCGGGTGGTTTTTTAGAAGAAGCATCATTAACTGAGGCAACACTAACACGCAATATAGACAAAGAAAAAGAAGATCCTGAATTCGAAAGACTAAAGCTGATCAATCCTGCCGATATGACCGACGATGAATATGATTATTTTAAATCCAAATCAAGACAAACTTCTGGCAGGGTGGTAATAGATTTTGTTGATCTTTTTATTAATAATAATCTTACTGAAAACATTGTTCTTAGAAGAGGTGATGTAATCACTATCCCTGAACAGAAAAATTATATTATTATGCTTGGACAGTTTATTAATCCCGGTAAAATAATTTACAATCCGTCACTAACAATAAAAGATTATATAGCCCTTGCTGAAGGATTCGGCTGGCGTGCTTTGGAGGGTGAGGTAAGAGTTATAAAAGCTACAACAGGAGAGTGGATTGATGCAGATGATGTTGTTAAACTTGATCCTGGGGATACAATCTGGGTTCCGGAAGATCCACCCGGACCTAAATTCTGGGAAGTATTTATGGATGGACTACAAATTATTGCACAGTTAGCTACAATTGTGGCTGCAACTGCAGCAATTATTATTGCTACGAGGTAAACATTGAGTTTTCATGATTTATTAAACATAATTTTACGAAACATTAGTTTTCTTCTTAAAACGACTATAATTTCTACAATATTTTTATTTGTCATTCTTTTTCTTATTTACCCGCTAACTTATAGATCAGAAATTACTGTTTTGCCCCCTGAGCAGGGAAATCAATCGGGCGCACTTTCCAGTTTATTAGGCGATAATGTTATGTCAGGCTTTTTTTATACATCATCTAAAGCATTTAACTCCGAATTGTTTGTGCAGATTCTTAAAAGTCGAACGGCTGCCCTATATGTAGTGAGGAAATTTAATTTAAAAGATTATTATGGTGAAGAAACCGAGATAATAGCAGCAAACTATCTTAACAACCAACTAAACATTATTCTCACCAAAGAAGGAATTATAAAATTAGATGTTGAAGTTACATCGAGTTTTATCCCCTTGTTATTAGCCAACAAGGATTCGTTAAAAAGATTTGCGGCAATACTTTCTAACACTTATATAGAAGCTTTGGATTTTATCAACAAGGCAAAACTTTCTTCTAAAGCTAAACGTGCCCGGAAATATATTGAAACACAACTTATCAAAACTAAAGCTGTACTCGATTCCGTTGAATTACGGTTAATGAATTTTCAGGATGAAAATAAAACTATTTCGCTTCCGGAACAAATATCTGCGGCTATTGATGCAGCATCAAAATTAAAAACGGAGATAATTCAAACAGAAATTGAACTTGGATTTTTAGAAACAAATTTGCGCGAAGACAATCAAACATTAATTTCGTTACGAAATAAACTTAGAGAACTGAAAGAGCAGTACGATAAAATGCAATTAGGAAGTCAGGATTATTTATTAGCTTTTAGTGATGTTCCAGAGTTGGGGAAAGAATTAGCTGGCTTGCTTCGAGATGTAAAAATTCAAAATGAAGTATATTTATTGCTTCAGCAGCAGTACTATAAAGAAAAAATACAAGAAAATAGGGACATCCCAACCGTAGAAATATTGGATGAAGCAATTCCACCCTTACGTAAATCATCACCAAAGGTAATTTTCTCAACAGTTGTAGGCAGTATTTTTATTTTTCTGATTCTCAGTTTGTTCGTTGTGTTTAAAGAGAAAAAAGTAATCCTTCTTCAAAAAGAAATTAAAGGGGGTTAATTTGTATTCTTCAACTGCAGTTGTAACCGGGGGAGCAGGTTTCCTGGGTTCGCATCTTTGTGATAAACTTTTAGAAAAAAATTTTAAAGTTATTTGTGTTGACAACCTTTCAACCGGCAATACTGATAATATTAGTCATCTTTCTGGGAACGATAATTTTTCATTTATAAAGCATGATGTCACAAATTACATATTTATTCCGGGGGAAGTTGATTATATATTACATTTTGCTTCTCCTGCAAGTCCCATTGATTATTTAAAACTTCCAATTCAAACACTAAAGGTAGGATCTCTTGGAACACATAAAGCTCTTGGTCTGGCAAAAGAAAAGAAAGCTACATTCTTATTAGCATCAACATCCGAGGTTTACGGTGATCCTAAAATTCATCCGCAAAGTGAAGATTATTGGGGGAATGTAAATCCAATTGGACCGCGTGGAGTTTACGATGAAGCAAAAAGATTTGCCGAAGCCCTTACTATGGCTTATCATAGGTATCATGGAATAGATACAAGAATAGTGAGAATATTTAATACATACGGTCCAAGGATGCGACCGGATGATGGTAGAGCTTTACCAACATTTATAGGACAGGCATTAAAAGGAGAAGACATAACAGTTTTTGGTGATGGCTCGCAAACCCGAAGTTTTTGTTATGTATCAGATTTAATTGATGGTATATATAAATTGTTAATGAGTAAAGAAACTGATCCTGTAAATATTGGCAATCCGGATGAGATAACCGTTAAAGAATTTGCGGATGAAGTGATCCAGGTAACAGGATCTAAAAGTAAAATAGTTTTTGAGCAGCTTCCAATAGATGACCCGAAAGTGCGCCAGCCCAGCATTGAAAAAGCAAGAAAAATTTTAGGTTGGGAACCGATTGTTGATAGAAAAAAAGGGTTGGAAAAAACGATTAAATATTTTGTCGGTTTAAGTAAATCTTGAGTCTAACAACATTTATTATTTTTAGATGATCTTAGAATCATTAATCATTTATCGTTACTTCACATCTAAATCAAAATTAAGTTTGTTTGATCTCTCATTTCAGAAAAGTTAAAAGCAATATCTTTAAGGATGAACAAAAAGTTTACTTCCACATTAGCAGGTGCATTTATATTTATAACAATTCTAAATCTTTTTAGCAGAGGATTAGGGTTTTTCAGGGAAGTATTATTTGCAAATTACTTTGGACGAGGGGTAGATTTTGATGTATATCTTGTTGGTGCTGTTATTCCAATAACCATAAATACTGTTGCTTTATTTATCGGACAAAATTATTTCATTCCTGCTTACCACAAAGCAAAATCCCGGGATCCTGATTCCACAAATAAATTTTTCACAACAAACTTTTTTGTTTTTATTCTAATTGGTTTTTTCATCTCAATTGTTTTGTACTTCATGTCAGAAACAATTATTGGTGTTTACCTTAATACTGATAATAATTCATTAAAAGAAGTTGCTGTAAATATTTTCAGATTATTCCTAATCACAATCCCTTTTACCTTTGCCATTTCAATTTTAACTGCTTTTGAACAAGCTGAATATAAGTTTAAATATCCGGCTATCGGGAGATTGTTTCTTAATCTTACAATAATCCCGATCTTAATTTTTTTTACTGATAAGTTTGGTATTTACACAATTCCACTTGGATTTATCCTCGGAATTTTTTTTCAATTCATCTACTTGTTGATTAAAGGAAGCTCTCGTGTGAGTTTCTCGTTTTTCTCTCTAAAAGATAAAAGAGAAGTGTTCAGCTTTTTAGATATAACAATTTTCAGCATAATTCTCATCGAAACAATAGGTCAATTTTATTTATTAGCCGACAGATATTTTTTCAAGATGGTTGACCCGGGTGGAATAGCATCTTTAAGTTATGCCTCCAATCTATTTAATTTACCGGTAACTGTTGTGTCATTGGCTTTTGCAACTGTTATGTTCCCGAAATTTTCAGAAAATATCCAAACGAAGTCATTTGATAATCTGCAAAAGAATTTATCCGATTCTATAAGTGCCAACTTATTATTTTTTGTCCCGATAGCATTTCTGTTCTTTTTCTATGGCGATAGTATTATCAAATTGCTTTTTGAAAGAGGAAAATTTTCCAGTTCCGACACATTGGATACATTCCTTGCGCTTAAAGCTTACGCATTTAGTTTAATTTTTTATTCAACCTATGCAATCTTTAATAAGATAATATACGGAGCCAAGTTTGTGAACTGGTTATTGATAATTACTGTAACAGGCATTGTTTTAAAAATTGTACTTAATTTTATTTTTGTCGGATTGTGGAAACAAAACGGGCTGGCTCTCGCAACATCGGTTAGCTACATATTTTTCTTTCTGTCCAGTTTTATTTTAGTTTATAAAAAATTACCAATAAAAAATCAAAGCTTATTTTTTAAAGAATTGGTTTTTCATTTAACAAACGGTTTATTTTCATATCTCATTATCCAATTAATGTTTTATTATATAATTCCAAATTACAATTATATTAACCTGATGAAAATTTTGTTTTTTCTTTCAGTTTATATTTTGAATGTTTACTTAACTGGTAATAAGTCTTTGGTGTTAGTGAAGGAACTATTGAATTCAGTAAGATCAGTGAAATCAGCATAACGCAAAATAAAGTTTATACAAATTATGAATGATTTTAGAGAAGAATTATATAGAAGATATTCATCTACATTTAAAGAGCATATCTCTGAATTTGATGAAAAAAGTGTTGCTGTTACGCTAAGTAAATATCGATATCAGTACCTGCCAATTTTGAAGGAGTTTAACAAAGATGTGCGCATATTGGAATTGGGCTGTGGCAGAGGAATATTCTTAGAATTCTTAATCAATAACGGGTACAAAAATGTATTTGGAATTGATGTTTCCAAAGAGCAGATAGATATCGCAAAAGCGCAGAATTTAAATGCAGAAGAGATTGGTGTGTTAGAATATCTTAAAAACAACAATGAAAAATTTGATTTGATATTTGCAATTGATTTAATTGAACATTTTCATAAAGATGAGCTTATTCCTTTGTTTGAAGGCATTTATAACAAATTAAGAAATGGTGGAGCATTTGTTTTTCACACACCAAATGGTTTGGGCATAAATGCAACCAGAATAATCTATGGTGATCTTACACACCTAACTATTTTTACACCGAATTCTGCAATACAAATTTTAAAACTTGTTGGATTTAATGGGATCAAATTTTTTGAATCCGAACCATACGCAAAAGATATAAAAGGAATCTTACGGTTATTACTTTGGAAGATAGTGAAGTTATTTTTAAATGGTATTCGCTTAATTGAAACAGGCGGAACTGAAAGAATTCTAACACAAAATTTTATTGGTGTTGCATTTAAGGATTGAACTGTTAACCAAAGTTTTCCGGTGTGATTTTTTAGGTAAATAAAATTAGGAATTTGTGCTTATAAAAGATATTAGCGAAAAAATTATTTTCTAATATAAAAAGTATTGGTATTCAGGCAACTGCGGCAAAGGCATTTCAGTATTTGTACAATAGAATTAAATTTAATTTTACATGCTTTAAGTTAAAATTAAAAAAAAAGTTTGTCGGGGGAGACTTAATTGTAGCACATGGTAAACATAAATTTATATACTATGATAATGGTGATATTAGTGAACGTTTGTATCATTCATTTTGGAAAAAATATTACGAAGAAGAGTTAAATAAAGTTCAAAATTATATTCGGAAAGGAGATGCTGTAATAGATGTCGGAGGTAATTTAGGATTTTATACTTTAATATTATCGGAACTTGTTGGTGTAAATGGCAAAGTTTTTACGTTCGAGCCGTCACCGGAAAATTTTAAAAAATTGAACAGGACCATATTAATCAATAATCTTAACAATGTAGATTCTTTTGATGTGGGATTAGGAGAAGAAGAAAGTAAAGCCATACTTTATTACGATTCTCATCAAACTGGTGTAAGCACTATTGTTCACAAAATGTCGTCTGATGCCATCACCGAAGAAATTAAACTGACAACCCTCGATAAATTTTCTGAAAAAATAAAGAAAAAGATTTCATTTATGAAAATAGATACTGAAGGATATGAACCCCAGGTACTTCTTGGAGGTAAAAGATTTCTATTAAAGGACAAACCTGTAATTTGTATTGAATTAGGAGGAGAATATTTTGAATCATCTTTGTTTGCACTGAAGATTTTGAAGGAATTAAATTATGATTGCGATGCCTTTAATATTAATCTAAAGGAAATACCCGCTGGTACGAATTTTATTTGTAAACCAAACAATTTAATTGAAAGAATCAAATGCCCGGTATAACTTTTTACTACAACAAGAAATCTTTTTCTTTCATAGGTAAAGATGCAATAGATAATTCTCTTAATTCTCTGCTATTTACCGAACGTTATGCTCTTACAAATTTTATTGAAGAAAAGAATTATTTCGTAGCGTGTACTAAGTATCCTGAGTACCCATCAGAAATTTTTAGAACAGATAAGTATCTTATAATAATTGAGGGTAAAATTTATAATAAATCAAAAGGTAAACTTAAAGAAGAGTTAGAAAGATTAGCAGAAACAGTCTTTGATGAATCAAATGAAAACAAAGAAGATTTAACAAAATGGTTGAATAACGCCGATGGTGAATTTATTATAGTTATTCATAACCTTGCCAACAAACGGATTGCAATATTTAATGATAGTTTAGGAAGACTGGCATTATACTCATACCAAAGTGATTTCAGTTTAATAATAACACGCGAAATATCTTTTATTTTAAACTTATCCTTGCCCATACAAATTGATATAATGGGGATTGCGCAGTTTCTGTTTTTCGGTTATCCGCTGCACACTCGAACTTTGTATGAGCAGATAAAAAGAGTACAACCCGGCACTTTATTCATTGTTGATGCAGAAAAAGATTATATAAAAACAATGAATGTCCATAAGTATAATCTTGATAATAAGATTGATGAATTACCGGATATGGAAACAATTATTAATAATATGGAGGATTTGTTCCTAACAGCAAGCAAAAACAGGTGTAAAGAAGGATTTGAAAATATACTCTCTTTAAGCGGCGGATTGGATTCAAGAGCGGTTTTAGCTGCACTCGAAAAAGCATCAATTCATTATAAAGCTTATACTTTTATTAAAGATGATAAATCCAATCAGGATGATGTAAATATTTCTGAGGATTTGTCCAAGCTTTTTAATATGGATTGGAATTTATTACAACTTGATCAGGCGGAACAAAAAGATATTTCCTTTCTGCTCGAAACAAAAAGAGGTATGAATGATTTGGGTAATAATTTTATGGTTCAGTTCCTCCGTCAATTATTGGGAAAGGAAGGTAATAAATTACTTTACCTTACGGGAGATGGAGGGCATAGAGTTTTACCAAGTCAATTGCCTGCCGTTAAGTTTAATTCGTTAGATGAATTGGTGAAGTATATTATATCGTCACGTTCAAGTTTGTTTACTTTAACAAATGTATTAAAAATAACCGGTATAAATTATAACGATTTCTATAATGAACTTTTTAATATCTTAAATAATTATTCTGAGAAAATTATTGATAACAAATATGTACGTTTTGTAATTTTCGGAAGAGGGTTAAAATGGTTGTTTGAAGGCGAAGATAGAAACAGGTATTGGTTTTGGAGTATCACACCTTTTTATTCACAACCGTTTTTTAATTATTCTATGATGCTGCCGGATAATATTAAAGAAAATTATTATTTACAGAAACAGTTTTTAGTCAGACTCTCGCCTGAAGCTGCTGCAGAAAATAATGCACTGTGGAAACTGCCTATTACATCCAATAAATTAAAGGTAATTTTGTTTGCTAAAGATAATGTATATCCTCGTTTGCCTCTTTTTATGAAAAGGTTTGTAAACAGATATTTCAACAAAGTAACCATAAACCAAAATTTTCAGAAAGAGATAAACCCATATTTAACAAAACTGTTGGAAAATGATCATGAGTCGAATAATGACTTGCAGCTATCATTCCTAAAGAAAATAAAGAACGTAAGTACATTTGAAACTGAGCACGTATTAACTCTTTTAAAAGTGTTGATCAAATTGAAAGAAAATGCGGCAAGGTATTCTAATTGATATTTTGTATCTCAATAATCATTATTAAAAAATAAATCTTATAAATCAATTGGATCCGGTTAAAGAAAGAAATTTTCATAAGAGTAAAGACAGTTCTTTAAAGTTAACTCTGATATTAAAGCGTATAAGAATACTTCATTACCTTGTACTAATCATTACAAAATTTAGCATCGCTTTGATACAGTTGATTTTAAGAAAACAATCCTATGATTCTAAGCGATTATTAATAATATGTCTTCACAGGTTAGGCGACACAGTTTTTTGCATTCCTGCAATCAAAGGTATTTATGATTGTTATAAAGAATACGAAATCTTCATTTTATGTTATCCCGAATCTAAAAATATTCTTGAGATAAAATTTGAAAGTGAAAACATTATTACAATTGAGAAAAGTGATTTTTTCTTGCAAAGGAGAATAGCAAAAAAAAATTGCAGAAAAACTGTTAATGACCTTAAACCGGAAATTATTTTTGATTTAACAGGAAATCCGGCTTCTGCTTCACTAATCTTAAATTCGGGTGCCAGAAAAATAATAGGTACGAACCTTGTATATTTTGAATATTTATACTCAACGTTTGTACCTATAAGGACATCTCCTCATTACATTGATATTTATATAGATGTACTTAAAAGTGTCAAACCGCATTATACAGGTTATTCATATGCGTTTAAAAGTAATTTCAGTTTAACAGATAAAATATTAATTCATCCATTTGCCATAAGAAAAGCAAAAGAATGGGGTCTTCAAAAATTTATTGAACTTGCCGATCGATTAAACAATAGATATAAAGTTTGTATTATTTCCCCACCAAATTTTATTGAATATGATATTTTGATTGAAATGAAATCCTTGGGGCTAGAGATTCAGATTACGAATACCGTCGATGAATTAATAGAAAAAACAAAAGAAGCCTGTTTATTTATTTCGAATGATTCGGGTCCGTCTTATATTGCAAATTTACTAGGCAAACCAATTTTTACAATTTACGGTCCAACTAATCCAAAATTTTCATTACCTTTTGGTGAAAATCACAGATATTTTCAGAAAGAATTATCTTGCTCTGCAAAAGAAGAAAAAGTTTGTTTTACTCTTGGTGGTATAAATTGTCCGAGTTACGAATGTTTGAATCAAATTACTGTTGATCAAATAGAAGATTCTATTAATAGTTTTATCGAGCTTTTAGGTATAAAAGAAAACAACAATAATCAGGTAATTGTTAATTAAAGAAATATGCTGCAGATAAATCGTTCAAACTTAATAATAGAAAATAATTTAATCGTTGTAACGTTAGTAATCTTATCAGTTTCAATTACAGTATTATTAGTTAATTATTTATTGATTGGTATTGCCGCAATAGTAATAAGCTTATTGATATTGCTTTATGGTGAAAGATTCCTGATTGGATTGATAATAGTTTCACTTCTTTCAATAGTTAGTGATTTTGGCAGTACTATAAGACTGTTTGTTCAGATAATTGATTTCTCTTTGCTTGGTTTTCTATTTATTAAACATTATGGATTAAATATTGCAGAATATCCAAAAGTTCCTAAACCTATTCTTTACTTTTTAGTACTGTATTATTTCTCAATGATCATAACTTCAATTCTCTCGCAGTATTTTTTTGCTGGAGTTCTTATGATCGGAAGACAAACGATCTTTTTTATAATTACATACATTTTCTACGCACTTATTAAAGAATTAAAGGATGTAAAAACATACATCATAGCTCTGATAATTATAGCTTCGATCTTAGCCCTTGGCTCTATTTATGATTTTATCCTAAGCGGAAATAAATTGATTGATCTTGTTTTTGTTGGAAGATATCGTGCTACCGGTTTCATCGCCAATCAAAGTAAAACTACAGCATTTTTTATTCTAACCCTGCCATTGGTGTTAACGTTTGCTTACTCAAAAATATACGAGGATAAAAAATATTTATTATTATCAATAGCTGCTCTGTTGATTATTGGTCTAATCCTGATCATTTCAAGGGCTGCAATATTATCGGTTGTAGTTAGTTTACTGGTAATATCTCATCAATTAAATAAAAAGTATTTCAAAAAAATTGCAATTTCTACATTAATTATAATATTAATATTTTTGTTATTTGATCAATTAAACGAAATTGTATCTACTTTCTTTAGAATTAAAACCGGTTTGAGCCAGAGAGATTATTTTTGGGCTCTTTCTTATAATATTATCAAAGATAATCTTATGTGGGGAATAGGTCCCGGTTCTTATAAATATCTGGAATTCAATTATGTACCTGTGCTATTAAACTCGTGGCCCGGTCATGTAATTATAGATCTTAACATTGCTACAAATGGAGAGAATGGTTCACATAATATATTTCTTAAATTTGCAAGCGATATGGGTATTCCGGGCATCATAACTATTTTTTATTTTATGTGGATTTTTTTGAAGATTTCTATTTCAAATTATAAAAAAACAATTTACGGTGACAAACGATTATTTTTAACAAATCTGGTTATTTCTGCAGCACTTGGTAGTATGTTTATTCGATGTATTTTCGATAGTATTGGAATTCTTACCTATGGAATTATTGTTAGTGATCTTCCATTTTGGTTGATGTTTAGTATCCTGATATTCTTTTACCAAAAGCCGAAAGAATATTTTAATTCGGAAGAAACTTCTGGTAAGGTATTATTATAATACAACTTTTTTCAACTATTAGCATTCTTTAATGAAGATTTTAATACTATCTGATCCATCTTCCTCCCATACAATCAAATGGGTAAATTCACTCCATTCTAAAGGGTTGGAAGTTTTTCTCTTCGGCTTATCTAAGTATGACCCAGCCCAATACGATTGTAATATTCAAATTGAATCTTTAAAAACCCCAGATAATATTAAGGCAAGATTGGATGGTAGCCTTTCCAAAGTAATTTATTTATTTTCTTATCCAAGATTAAAAAAAATTATCAGAACTTTTAAACCAGATATTCTTCATGCACACTCCGCATCAAGCTATAGCCTCCTTGGAGCTTTGAGCGGCTTTCATCCATTTGCAATATCCGTATGGGGAACAGATATTTATAACTTTCCACAAAAATCCAATTTTTTAAAGGAAGTATTAATATATAATCTAAAAAAATCTGATATGTTATTTTCAACAAGCAAAATAATGGCTGAAGAAACAAAAAAATATACAAACAAAAAGGTTAACATAGTACCTTTTGGAATTGATACTGAGACTTTTAAACCAAAGAAGACCAAAAACTACTTTTCAGAAAATGATATCGTTATAGGCACAATAAAATCGGTTGAAAAAAAATATGGGACCGAATATTTGGTTACTGCATTTAAAAAAGTTAAGGAGAATCATCCGAACCTATCATTAAAATTATTGATTGTAGGCGGAGGTTCAATGATTAGCCATATAAAAACGCTGGTTGCTAATCTCGGAATTGAATCAGATGTTCAAGTAACTGGTTTTGTAAGTTATAATAAAATTCCTGGTTATCATAGAATGTTAGATATATATGTTGCTGTTTCAACTGAAGACAGTGAGAGTTTTGGGGTTGCTATTCTTGAAGCATCTGCTTGTGAGACTCCTGTGATTGTCTCAAATGTTGGGGGACTGCCGGAGGTTGTCGATAATAATATTACTGGTTTTATTATTCCCCATTCTAATGTTGAGGTATTGGTTGAAAAAATAGAATTGTTACTTGATGAAGACCTTAGGAAGAAATTAGGAAAAGCCGGGAGGACAAGAGTTAAAAATTTCTTCAACTGGGATGAAAATGTTATCCAAATGATAAAAAACTACGAAGAAATTTTAAGCCTAAACACCACTTGATTATGATAAGAGACGTTTCTGAAAATGATATTGCTAACATCATTGAATTGCATTTAAAATCGTTCAGTAAAAAACATTTTTCTGCTGTTTTTTCAAAAGATTTGCTACAGAAGTATTTCATAAAACTTATTGCTATCAATAAGTTTTGTTTTGTCTATTATGATAATAAAGAGGAAGAATTATTAGGTTACATAATTGCAGGATTTAACACTGGTAAAGCTGTGTCCCAATTTACACAAGAAAATAAATATACAATAATGTTCACTTTGTTGAAGAAGCCAAGGTTTCTTTTAGAAAAAGTAGGAGCACTGTATAACCAATTAATAAAAAAAAATGTAATTAATACTCAATGCCGATTATTCTTAATCGCTGTAAATGAAAATCATAAAGGAGAGGGTATAGGCAGAAAATTGATCAATTATTTTGAAAGTCAGTTGCGTAAGGATGAAATTAAGGATTACGGTCTGTCAGTTAGGAAAGAAAATAGTAATGCGATAAGGTTTTATAATAATGGTGGTTATATTATTGATTCAGAAGATTCAAAATCTATTTCCTATAAAAAAGAAGTTTTATAAATTACTTTATGAATCATAAAGTATTAATGGCCATTTTGGGTCTCCGCGTTGGCGATTATTTATTCTATCAGTTGTCTTTTTTCTGAAAATTATTAACAGCGATTACTAATGTATTACAGCAGTCCTAATAATCTTAAATCTGCCGTAAAAATTTATTAATAGTACTTTATTATCAAAAATGTGGAAATTTTTATTAATTCGAGTAGGTAGTCAACAAAGTTAAAGGAAACTGTAGTTATAGGAATTTAAATACCGGAAATCTCATCAATGAATAATTATCATAAAAAACCTATTGTTACTGTCATTATCCCATGTAGGAATGAAGTTGATTATATAGAAGATTGTATCATTTCAATCCTTGACCAGAAGATTCTAATAGGCGAAATAGAAATTGTTGTTGTTGATGGAATAAGTAATGATGGGACTAAAGAATTATTGGCAAGGATCCAATCAATTCATTCTAATGTAATAGTTATTAATAATGAAAGAAAAATCACTCCCGTAGCATTAAATTTGGGTATAAAAGAAGCTAAAGGTAAATTTATTTGTATAATGGGTGCCCACGCAAAGTATGATGAAAATTATTTATCAAATTCAATTAAAATAATGAATAAACTTCCTGAAGCTTATTGTGTGGGTGGACCCATAACCAGCAAAGGTAAAACAAATTTCGGAAAAGCTGTTGCTTATGTGATGTCAAGTTCATTTGGGGTGGGAAATGCTAATCACAGGTTCCCGAATTATGAAGGATATGCTGAAATGGCTTGTTTCCCCTTTTTTAGAAGAGAAGTATTTTCTGAATTTGGATTGTACGATGAATTATTAATCCGAAACCAGGATGATGAGTTTTGTTCGAGATTAACAAGCAGTGGAAGGAAAGTCTATATCTCCCCTTTAGTAAAAAGTGTGTATTATGTAAAAGATACACCCTCAAAATTATTTTTGCAATACTTTTATTATGGATTATACAAGCCGCTGGCATTAAACAAAGCTAAGAGTAAAATTAAAATCAGGCATTTAGTTCCGTTAATATTTGTTATGTATCTTTTATCTCTTCCCATTGCATATAAGTTCCCTTTATGGTTATTACCTTTCATTCTCTATTTCTTAGTCATTAGTTGGAATGTTCTGCGTTCAAAATTAAATGTAAAAAGTAAACTCTACCTGATAATAATATATCCTTTAATACATATCTCCTATGGTGTCGGGTTTATGCTTGGCATATTAAAATTAATTAAAAATAATTTGATTCGACATGCAGAAAGTAAAAACTAATTTAATAAGTTCGCAGGCGGTAATTGTTTCTGCGATATCAGTGGTATAGCTATTTGTACATTTTTCAAATTGAGTATTTTGTGCTTTTTTAAATTAGATTACTATCAGTTTTTTACTATTTTTAGCAGTACATTATTTGGAAAATTGATATCAAAATCATTATTTTAAGTTTAAAAATTATAGAGCATGAAAAACGATTTCCTCCAATTTCATAAACCATTTATTTCTGAAGAAGAAGTTGACGAGATAGTCGATACTGTTCGTTCCGGTTGGATTGGTATGGGGCCTAAAACAATCAGATTCGAAAATAATTTTGGTAAATACATTGGTGTAAATAAATCAGTCGCTGTTAGTTCCTGGACTGCAGCCGGTCATCTCACACTCGAAGCATTTGGTTTAAAAGCCGGAGATGAAGTAATTGTTCCTACCATGACTTTTCCTGCTACAGCTGAAATTGTTTGCTATTTTGGTGCAAAACCGGTTTTTGTTGATGTGGAAGAAGACACGTTGAATATGTCTATAGAAGCTTTGGAAAAAGCGATAACTCTTAAAACAAAAGTAATTATTCCGGTTCACTATGCCGGTCAGCCCTGTGATCTTGATGAAATTCATGAGATAGCACAAAAATATAATCTTAAAGTATTGGAAGACGCAGCACACGCTCTTCCTGCTCTTTATAAGGGAAAGAAAATCGGAACAATTTCTGATGTAACCTGTTTCAGTTTTTATGCGACTAAGACTCTATCTACTGGTGAAGGAGGAATGATTTGTACAAATGATGAAGAAATAGCTAAGAGATGCACAATTATGCGTCTTCATGGTATTAATAGGGATGCGTGGAAACGACATACGGAATCTGGTTCCTGGTACTATGAAGTTGTTGCGCCGGGTTACAAATATAATTTTACAGATCTTCAAGCATCTTTAGGATTACCCCAACTCAAAAAAGTCGATGCAATGTGGGAGTCCAGAAAGAGAATTGCTGCTAAATATACTGAAGCATTAAAGGATTTAGATACCATTCAACTTCTTACTTTAAAACCTGATAGAGAGTCATCCTTGCATCTCTTTCCGATACGACTTCATTTGGATAAGCTAACCAAGAATAGAGCACAAATAATTGATGAATTGAGAAATTTGAACATTGGTGTCGGTGTTCATTTTATGCCGGTTCATCAGCACTTATATTATAATGAATCCTTCAACCTTAGAGATGAGGATTACCCGGTTGCTACAGCGGCTTTTCCACGATTAATATCGTTACCAATCTATCCGGGGATGAAAGATGAAAATGTTGATAAAGTTATAGATGTATTAATTGATATGTTAACTAAATTCAAGAAGTAAAACTTCTTTCTAATGGGAAAACAAGGCAGCTTTATTAAACGAATTACTGATAATGTTTTATGCGTACTCCTCCTCATAATATCTTTTCCAATATTTATTATTTCTGCAATAGCAATTAAGCTGGATTCCGAAGGTCCGGTTTTTTTTGTGCAGGAGCGTACGGGATTGGGTGGTAAATCCTTTAAAATTTATAAATTCAGGGGTATGGTTAATAATGCATTGGAAATTGGACCTGAACTTACTCAGCTTAATGACCCAAGAATTACAAGAGTAGGAAAGTTTTTAAGAAGAACAAGTATTGATGAAATACCTCAGTTAATTAATGTTTTAAAAGGGGAAATGAGTTTAATTGGACCCAGACCAGAGATAATTTCTATTACTTCCAATTTTGACAGCAGGCAGAAAGAAGTGTTTAAATTCAAGCCGGGGATAACCGGATATTCTCAAATTAATGGAAGACAAAAACTATCCCCAGAACAGCGAGTTAAAATGGAGATTGAATACTACAGTAAATCAAATTTTTGGAGTGATTTAATGATTGTTACATCAACTATTAAAGTTATTCTTAACAATGAAGGAAATATATAGAAACATTAAAATTAATTTTTTTAATCTTTAGTCGAGTCACTCATTTCATAATTCTCAGTCAGATTTTTTTATAGCACTGTTAAAATAGGCTTATTTTTGCCCTTGCCTCATATTATTGCAAAATACTATGTTTCAAAAGATTTTTCAATTTGTGAGGACTCTTAATGTATTCAAATTTCAGGTTATGGTCACTTCTGTACATTATTGTCTTCATTTCCTTTTCATCATCCTTTGCGCAAAATATTAAAGTTATTGAATCCACATTGGATCATATTATTCTTGAATTTGATTTTAGGGGTTCGTATAACCTGGTTGATACTCTTATTGACGGAATAAAATATAGTAAAATAGGAGGTGATGAAAATTATTTTCGAAATCCGGGTGATCCATGGCTGCCCATGGTAAATATTAGTATTGGAATTCCTCATAATTCAAAACCAACATTCAAGGTCCTTCGTAATGATAAAATTTCGTACAATAATAAATTCATTGTACCCTATCCGGAAACCGATCCAATATTTGAAAAACCGGATATGAAAAATATTAATAAAGAAATTTATTCGGCAAACAAATTATTCCCATCTGAAAATGTAGAATTAGGCTCATCTTATATTTATAGATATACAAGGATATTACCGATAAGTGTGTCAGCATATCAATTCAATCCTGTTACACGTCAATTAATTTTTAACAAAAAAATTTTAGTAAGAATTTATTTTAATTCAAACGCTTTGGGTAACAGAACACAGGTAACTGATGCAATGAGCAAAAGTTATTTAGAAAGTGCTGTGCTGAATGTAAATGAAGCAAAGAACTGGATCAGTAAGCCGGTTTTGGGGGGTGATTCCCCGCAGATTGGGGGGGGGTATTGGTATAATCCTAATAAAAACTATTTTAAATTTTTTATTAAAGACAAAGGTGTTTACAGGGTTACCTATAATGAGTTAATTGCTGCAGGAGCACCACTGGGTTCAAATACACCAATAAATAAAATAGAACTTTTCAATGAAGGAAAATCAATTCCTCTGGATATTGTAGATGCAAACGGTGATACTCTTTTCAATGCATCTGATTATTTACAATTTGTAGGCTCCGCTTTATCTCCAAGCCCTTATGCGTATATGAATATTTACAATCTAAGTAATGTTTATTGGTTCTCGTACGAAAGTGATTCTACCGGAAATAATTATAATGATATAGATGGGCTTCCCAATCCGCCGAATTATGATCAAACCTTTACAACTACCCGTCATACTATTCATTTTGAAAAAGATTCTCTCTATGAAAGACTGGGACTTTCTGCTACGCCTGAGAATGACTTCTGGTTATGGGGAAGAGCAACTGCCCAGAACAGGCAAGCTGTTTTTGGTTTTGAAGACCGGTTTAATGAATTCCCTAAAAGAAACTTAGATTCGGCTTATGTTACACTACGGGTTAAAATGCACGGTATGACTGCCAGCCGATATTGTGATACTGATCATAAAGCTGAAGTTTATCTTACCGATCAGTTTGTAGGTGATATAATTTGGGATGGACAGGAACAAGCATTATTTGAAAAGAACTTTTACATTTCTGAAGATAGTATAAGGATTTTCCCTACAGGTAATAGGCTTAATGTTTGGGTACGGGGTCAAATTTGTGAACTGGTGGAGAACGATGAAATAAGAATTAATTGGTACGAATTTGAATATTGGAGGAATCTAAAAACCAATCCGGATAATTTTATTTTCAAGAGCCATGTATCTGGAAATATAAGATTTTGGACTTTTGGATGGTTGAGAAATAATATGAAGATCTATATTCCCGAAAGGAATAAAATGATTTCAAATGCCAGCATAATCAACGATCAGTTTAATTCTGTTCTTTTTGTAGATACTACCGATATAGGAACTGAATATTATTGTGTCTCAGATGATTACTACTTATCGGTAGATTCTATTGTTCAAGATCAACCTTCCACTTTAAGGGATATGTCAAATGGAGCCGACTATATAATTATTACGCATCCGGAATTTATTGCTGCTGCAGAGGATTTAGCACAATTTAGATCCGGTTATTTCCCGGATCCGGATATCGTTAATGTCAGAATAAAAATAGTTGATGTTATGCAGATTTATGATGAATTTTCTTATGGATTATTAGACCCATTTGCATTACAGTACTTTATTAAATATGCGTTTGATAATTGGCAAAGTCCCGCCCCATCCTATATCGTGTTAATGGGAGATATGAGTTATGACTACCGCGGATTATTAGAAGATAGTGACCGGAATTTTATCCCATCAATCCCGATTTTTGTATTTATATATGGACAAGCAATCAGTGATAATATGTTTGTTGCTGTGGCTGGTGAGGATATAACTCCGGATTTAGCAATTGGCAGGCTTTCCTGTGAAACATTGGATGAAGCCAATTTATTAGTTGATAAATTAATAAAATATCCTGACGATAATGCAAAAGCATGGAAGGAAAATGTTCTGCTGCTTGCTTCAGGGCTTAGCGTTAAAGACGAGAACAGTTTTAATTTTAACAATGCAAGTTTACTGTTAGGCGATACATTTGTAACGGCGTATGGTTATAATGCTTCTTATGTATTTAATTTTGCAACCCAACCACGGCATTTTCCGTATGAAGGAGGGCAAATTGAGATGAGGGAGGAGATAAGCAAAGGTGCCGCTTTGGTTAATTATTATGGGCACGGAGGTGGTTTACAATGGGACCTTGTATTTACCAATGATGATATTTATTTACTGGAAAATGGCGGAAGACTTCCAGTTATATTAAGTGTTACTTGCTACACAGCACATTTTGATAATCAAAAGGTTTTTGGTGAGCAGTTTAATCTTGTAGAAAATAAAGGGAGTATAGGATTTTATGGGAGTACCGGGCTAACCTATTGGGGAATTGGTAAATCAATAAATAACAAACTTTTTACCGAAATACTCACCAAAAATAATTTGATAATTGGAAAAGCTATACTTAATTCTAAAAATCAAGTATCTGCAACTGGTTTATTCGGTACACAAATAGCTTTGTTAGTTTATCTTGGTGATCCGGCAATGGAAATTATTCTGCCCAAATTTCCGGATTTTGCAGTTAGTTCCGCCGATATCACACTCTCACCGGAAAATCCGATAGTGAATGATACTGTTTCAGTAAAAATAAATATTAATAATTTAGGCAGAATATTTCCTGATGATTCAGTTGTTGTTGAGTTATATATTAGTTCAGCCGATACAAATTTCTTAGCAGGATCTGAAAAGCTTTCTAATTTTGGAGATAAAGATTCGGTTATATTTTCATGGATCCCATCGATTGGGAATTTGTATGAACTTACGGCTAAAGTTAATGAAACTGAAATTATTATTGAAGAAGATCATTCCGATAACATTGCATCACAATTCTTTGTAGTATTTAATATCAGCGAACCAAATATTCTTAAACCTATTGATGGATTTTCAACGTCTTTATCCAAAATAAAATTTGCTTTTTCAGATGTAGGAAAGTATATAAATAAAAACCTCTCATACTCTATAGAAATTGATACTTCTCTGGGATTTGAAAACCCGATAATGAGCAGCGGGATGTTAACATCAGAAAATGCACTGGTTGAATGGCAAAGTTCTGATCTTCCACAAGGAACATATTTTTGGCGGGCAAGAATTTTTGATGGGAGCGAATTTGGCAACTGGAGTGCTTTGAGGAGTTTTTCTATTAGTAGTAATGAAAAATCCGGATATTATGCTCACGGTAAAATATTAAAAACCTTTACATCTTATAATATTAATTACTCCGACTCTGCACAAAGTTTAAGTTTAAATACAGAATTACTTCCTGCCAGACCGTTTGATAATACTTTCCTGGAAGATATTTACCCGCAGCCTTCGTTACCCGATAGTTTGAAATTAACAACTTTAACAACTGATGGCTCATACTTTTATTTTGGTAATTTAAAATTCTTTGCTAATGGTAAATCTGCAATATACAGAGTAGGAACAGGTAATAATGGTACTGTAAAAGGCAAATTTGATGGGCCGTTCTCAAATTTTTATGATGATATTGAAAATTCAATTGTATATCATAGCGATGGTTATATATATGTAGCTACTGGAAATCCATATGAATTGACAAGAATAAAAGTATCTACTGAGGTAATAGATACTGTTGAGGTTCCTGATGGTTTACTTAAATGGGATACCGGGACAGTTGGAGTTGGGTCTTATTATCTTACTTCAGACGGAGAGTATATTTATAATTTAGCATCAATAGATTCACTGGGAAATCGAAAATACACATTAAGAACATTTGATCCGGCAAATGGTTTTTCTATGGTGGGTACGGATCTTCATCCACCCGGGGAGAGTTTTGAACAAGTTGTTGGTTTCTTTGTTTTTGGTGATTATTTTTATCCGGTGGAAAGCTTTTTCTCCAATACGATAAGGAGAATTAGAATAAGTGACGGATTTTTTGAGGAAGAGTGGCATGTTAGAAGTGAGTTTGAGAGTTATTATTCCTGGTGCAGTGATTGGGTGAATAATACTGTTTCTGCAGGAGTATATCGTGCATCTGGTTTTGAACCTAAAATCTCAACATTTTTTGGTAATTATATTGATGCAAGTGGTTCTATTATTACAACGCCGGTAGGACCCGTTGCCTGGTGGAAGAGTTTATCTTTTGATTTATTAAATCCAAATCCAACCGGAGAATACAGTGCCAATCTTTTTGGTTTTAATAGTACAACCAAACTATGGGATATGATCAAGGAAAATTTACAAACTCCGTATTCACTAACAGATGTAATTGCAAAAGAATATCCCAAATTACAGATTGATTTTACACTAACCGATTCAAGCTTCACTAGCACCTCTCCAATCGAACTAAAAAGTGTTAATATTGAATACCAGGAACTACCGAATGTTATGTTTGTTAAAAATGATTTACAGTTCTCACCAGATTCAATTTTACAGGGATTTCCTGTAACAATGAATTTCAAAGCCCGGAATTTTGGCGAGACTAATATAGATAGCTTAAATATAAAATTCTTTCTTAATGGATTGGATTCAGCGATCTACTCCAAAGTTGTAAGCATACCTGCGGATTCTATTTCGGAAAACATCTCATATATTATTGAATCTGATCATCTATTATTTGAGAATGAAATACGTGCATTTGGTACCACAGATCAATTAGAATATTTTAGTTTTGATAATTTAATTGAAAATCAATTTTTTGTAGCAAGAGATTCTGTCAGACCTATCTTTTCGATTACATTTGATGGGAAGGAGATTATTAACGGTGATATTGTTTCGGCAAAACCAGATGTTATGATATTACTTGAAGATAACAGTCCTTTACCCCTGGACACAAGTTTTTTCACTATTGTGTATAATAATGTTCCATTGTATTTTACTCAACCGGAATTAAGTTATGAATATACATCGTATCCTAATTCTAAATCGGAAATTCACTGGACTCCTGAATTACCGGATGGAAAACACACGCTTGAGATTTTAGCTAAGGATGCATCCGGTAATTTTTTCGATTCAACATCTTCACGTACGTCGTTTTTTGTGTTTAATGAATTTGATTTGACTGAAGTTTATAACTACCCGAATCCATTCTCAAAAGATACGTATTTTACTTTTTTACTTCAGGGTTCAGAGCTTCCGGAAAAAGTAAAAATTAAAATTTATACTATAGCAGGAAGGCTTATACGCGATGTTGATATTTCTGCATTAGATCTTAATGTTGGTTTCAACAAGATATATTGGGATGGAAAAGACCAGGATGGTGACGAAGTGGCTAATGGTGTATATCTTTACAAAGTTTCGGCAAAGTTTCCTGAGGAAACTAAAACTGTAACACAAAAACTTGCACGGGTCCGGTAGAAGAAATCATATTTTTTGTAATCCTGCAAAAACATTATATTTATTATTGCTTTTATTATTCATTAAAATATTTAGGGAATTAATATGTGCGGGATAGTTGGTTATATTGGAAAAAAAAATTGTGTGCCTATCCTTATCAATGGTTTAAAAAGACTTGAATACCGTGGTTATGATTCAGCAGGTATTGGAATTATTAATAATGGTAATTCCAAAATTGTAAAAAACAAGGGAAAGGTTTCTGTGCTGGAAGAAAATGTAAATAATTTGCAATTGACTGCTAATATAGGAATTGGACATACCAGATGGGCGACACACGGTATCCCAAATGAAATTAATGCTCATCCACATTCAAATGAAAGTGGATCGCTATTTATAATTCATAATGGCATTATCGAGAATTACCGAACGATTAAAACTGATCTCCAAAATCTTGGGTATAAATTTACAAGCGATACTGATTCAGAAGTTTTGGTTCATCTTATTGATTACTTTATAAATAAAGGTTACGATCTTTGTAAAGCAGTACAGTTTGCATTAAACGAAGTTGTGGGAACTTACGGGATTGCAGTTATATATAATAATGAACCAGATAAACTAATTGCAGCAAGAAAAGGTTCACCACTTGTTGTGGGGTTGGGTGAAAATGAAAATTTTATTGCCTCTGATGTATCTGCTTTGCTTTCATACACAAAGCAGATTGTGTACCTGGATGATGGAGAGTTAGCAGTAATAACAAAGGATGGCTTTACGGTAAAAACTATTTCCGATAAGGAAATTCAAAAAGAAGTACACGAAATTAGTATATCTTTGGAAGAAATTGATAAAAGCGGATACCCTCATTTTATGCTGAAAGAAATTATGGAGCAGCCGGATTCTGTATGGAATTCCATGAGAGGCAGACTGTTGCATGAAGAAGGAACTGCAAAACTTGGCGGTATTTCTGAGGTTATGGATCGTTTGGTTAATTCAAACAGAATAATTTTATCAGCTTGCGGTACATCATGGCACGCCGGGTTGGTTGGGGAGTATATGATTGAAAATTTGACCCAAATACCCACAGAAGTTGAATATGCTTCCGAGTTTAGATATAGAAATCCAATCATATCTAAAGATGATACCGTAATATTGATATCGCAAAGCGGTGAAACTGCTGATACTCTTGCAGCTTTACGTGAAGCAAAAAACAGGGGTGCACTTGTTTTAGGAATTTGTAATGTTGTTGGAAGTACCATAGCAAGAGAAAGTGAGGCAGGAGTTTATATTCACGCTGGGCCTGAAATAGGAGTGGCTTCTACAAAAGCTTTTACTTCACAATTAGTTGTACTGGCATTAATAACTTTATTGGTTGCCCGTAAGAAAAATTTAAGTGCTGCGGAGGGGAGGGTGATCGTAGAAGCATTACAGGATCTTCCTGAGAAGGTTTATCAATGTTTGAAATTGAATGAAACTATAGAACAAATTGCAAATGAGTTTAAAGACGCAAGTAATTTTTTATACCTGGGAAGAGGTTACAACTTTCCGGTTGCGTTAGAAGGAGCATTGAAGCTGAAAGAGATTTCTTATATTCATGCCGAGGGATACCCCGCTGCGGAAATGAAGCACGGACCGATTGCATTGATTGATGAAAATTTGCCTGTGGTTTTTATTGCTCCAAAGGATTCTACTTACGAAAAGGTGGTCAGTAATATAGAGGAAGTAAAAGCACGTGGTGGAAGACTGATAGCTATTGCAAGTGAAAATGATAACGATATTGATGAACTTGTTGATTACTCGATTAAAATTCCTGATACAGTTGAAATGTTAAGACCAATTTTAACATCAATTCCGCTTCAATTGTTAGCTTACCATATAGCAGTTAAAAAAGGATTGAACGTTGATCAGCCAAGGAATTTAGCCAAAAGTGTTACCGTAGAATGATCTTTGAGATTAATCCCATTATAATTATTTTTAATATTTTAATTTTGGGCAGATAGCTCAGTTGGTAGAGCAATGGACTGAAAATCCATGTGTCGGCGGTTCAATTCCGTCTCTGCCCACACCAAAGTGCGATTAATACCAACAGTCGCACTTTTTTAATTTGAAGACTTTAGACGAAAACGAAATTGCTGACTAAATGATGACATAAAATCAGAGTTTGGTCAGCAAAAGTGTCATCACTTCTTGACTAATCAAAAATTCAAAGAGCTTCTAACGAGAAAAGCCCAAACAGTAATAGATTCAGGGAAGGTAAGTTCCCAAAATACTGTTCAGGCTTTCTCAATCAAATTTCATTTATTTATTCTTACCTTACTGAATCCAACTACTAATAAAACATTTTTAACCGTAAAGTCAAGAGACAATTTGTCACGTCTTTTTAAGTCGATATTTTTAAAAAGTTTATAGCGATAAATTTTTTTTGAAATTCTCATATATCCACATATTATTATATTATACCTTGACAATTTATAAGTAAATGTTAAATTAAATCTCATAAGTATGGATTGAACTTTAATAGGAGCAAAGTTTAACATCAAATAAAAAGTATATAGGATTTTTAAGATGAATAAAAAATTTCGAATAGATTTAGATGAATTATATCAAGAAGAATATTTTTGCCACACGGAATATGATATTGGCAAAGAAGCTTGTGACATTATCATCAGAATGGAAGATAAAGAAAAATTTCTGGATGCATTTGCAAAAATCTGGCGAGAGAAAGCAGAAAAACTATTAAAAGAATATGATGAAGATGATTATAATGCAGAACATTCTGAAATTGGAGGAGAAGGATGAAAACAGAGAAAGAGATGAAGGGACTTGAGAGAGATTTTCAACCTAAAAAATGAAAAGAATTTTCGACCTGATTGACTCCCCTACACCCTTAAAATGAAGGGTGGGGGTTGCAAGTGGAAAGCCAGCATCCAATCTCGAACAAAATTTTATAATATGGTTTTCTTGCTATTGTGCGAATAATTTTCCGTGAGGGTAAATTTTAATTATATATATGTGAACTGTATTAAAAAGAGACGAACAGAACTAAACATTATTAATAAAAAACAAAAAATCATTGTTTCTTTTAACAACTATGAGTAGTTTACGAACGAGGGTTTAACCAAGAGACTTCCTTGGTGTGAGTAATAAGGTATGCGGGGAGGCCACCCAAATTAAATCCATTTATCTGAGAAAGAATAATAACACATAATTAATTTGTGTATTACATAAATTTCATTATTGGAGGGTATTATGAAATTACTTTTTAAATTTTTTCTAGTTACTATCATTGCTACAATTAATTTTGCACAACCAACAAACGGTTTAGTTGCATATTATCCACTAAATGAAAATGCGTATGATGAAAGTAGAAATGATGTTCTATCTTTTGAATCACGCCATGTATTTCTTGCTGATAAAAAAATTGAGATTGAAAGAAGATTGTCTTCTACAAGTGGGGATATTCATTCAAATGGTAGAATAAAATTTAAAAAAGGCAGCCAAGGTAGACATATAGGTAATCTAACTTCTATAGGTAAGATAGAAATAAAAAAGGATAACTTTATTATCGGCAATGTAAAATCTGGGAATAAAATTAAAGTGGGGAGAAACTCTGTTATTATCGGAACAGTTACCGAATTCTCAAATGTATCAGAAATCCCATTACCAACGCTATCCTTCACTGCCGGAGGAGAAGATATAACTGTCGAACAAAATAGGAGACGTTTTTTAGTTCCCGGGTCTTATAACAAAGTTAATGTTAAAAAGAATGCTAAGTTGCACTTAGCGACAGGTAAATATTTTTTCAATGAATTAAAGCTTAATGAAAAAGCAGTATTAACAGTGAATTTGTTTGGTCCAACGGTTATAAATATAGTTAAAAAACTAAATTTCAAGAAAGAAACAGAAATAAAAATCCTGAGGAATCGGAGAAGCAGATTTTTAACATTTAATATTCTTGATGCCAAAAAGATAATCTTCGAAAAAGGAAGTAAAATACTTGGTTCATTTATAGCTCCGGAAGCTAAAGTGGTAATGAAGAAAGAAGTGATATTCAGTGGAAGTATCAGTGCTAAAGAGATAAAGGTTAACAAGGATACCGATTTCAAATTCCACAGTATTCCTGATAGTGTAGATAAAGGTGGAAATACTACTGGTGCAAGAGAGGAACAACATGAACTGCCAGAAAACTTTTTACTATCACAAAATTATCCCAATCCATTCAATCCATTGACGACAATCAGTTATTCAGTTCCAGAATTAAGTTTTGTTACACTTAAAGTTTATGATGTTTTAGGAAATGAAATTGCTACTCTTGTTAACAAAGAAAACTCAGTGGGTAGTTATACAGTTGAGTTTGATGCAACAACTTTACCAAGTGGCATCTTTTTCTACAAACTTCAAGCAGGTGATTTTGTTGAAACTAAGAAGATGGTGTTGATGAAGTAGCAATGTTATATGATTTTATTTAAGCCCATATCAATTAAAGTTGGCAGGGGATTTTCATTATCAAAAACTGATTTTTAACTTATTGTAGTATAAGGACTTACAGAGATATTAGCATTAATATAAAATAGAGCCTTTCCTTCCTACAACCCCCCCCCTGCTAACCCATTGATTTATAAGGATTTACAGAGAGTTGAGGATTTATATATAATAGAGCCCTCACAAGCCCCAAACACCCCAATTCTAACTTATTGTAAATTAAGGGTTTACAGCATTCCCAAACCTTTAAATAATATTGAGCCTTTCTGCCTGTCAATAAACCTCCATTTTAACCCATTGTTATATAAAGAGTTACGGTGTATTGTGGTGTTATTTAAATATAAGTAAAATAAAGACTTGCACCGATTCACTAATTTTAAAGTAAAATAAGGGGGTATGAACAGACCGGGTAGGTTCTTTTTGTGAGTTTGGCTTTAGTAGGTTTTTACATACCAGTTAAAATAATCTTTGAAAATGGACTGAAATCATAGAATTTGATAAATTGGGATTTGTTTATTATTTTATGCAAAATTTGAGGCTATTTTGAGCACTCTCAATTCTAATCTTTTTTCCTTAACATTGGCTAATTGAACACTTCATTAACCCCCTTATAACACTACAATAGCATAAGAATAGAATAAGATTTTATTAAATATGCATGCTACCTAATTATAATTTTATAATCACTTGTGCTAATTATAGCTTGTTTAGTATAAATGTTATAGTTGTCTCTCTTGATTATTTGTCTTATTTCATCCTCATCATTCTGTTTTATTTTCCTTCCCAAAATTATTCCTGTTATTGCGTCTTTAGGTATTCCGAATAAAAAAATTAGATAACCAAGCGAATCATTATTCTCTAATTTTCGTTTTGCAAAGTTAAAGAATCCAAATTTCCTATACTCTTTTTCATATTCCCAATCTTTGCTCTTTGTATAAAATACATCTCTTATATGTGAATTAGATTTTCCAAGTATAATATCATTCAATTTTACTGCCTCTCTATTTTCAACATATATCACTTTCTTTATATCCTGAAAAAAGGATGTGATTTATCAAAGCAAATGACAACGCCTGAATGGGAGTTAGCATAATTACCCCAAAGTCTATTATCACTATTTAATTCGCTTAAACTTAATACTCCGACATTCGAATTGATGAATTCAATAAATTGATAAATACACTTTTTCTGGAAGTCATCTGGATTTTCTCTTATAAATTGAAAAATCAGTTCAGAAATACCTCTACCTTTTAAGTAGCTCTCGTTAAATAATTTTTTCAGGAAATTATCAGCAACCTCTTTGTTTCCAAAAATATAAGGATATTTTTTTGCCATCGATTTATAAAAATCATCTAATGCATTCTCCCACAATTCTTCTATATTTCCACTACTTTCTAAATCCTTAAACAACAATTCAAATACTTCATCTGAAATATCCGTCAGCAAGTGTGGGAACATTTCAAAAACATCATTCAAAGCATTTGGTTGTGTAAATCTGATTTCAAGATTTGTAAGAATATTAATACCATTTTGTACAGAAGTATATTTGTATAATTCCATAAAACGAAATTAAAAATATCCCAGTTGAATTTCATCTTTAACTTTCGATTTTTGGTAAAAACTCCCGACTCAACTAAGCATTTTTATCAACAACTCTCTTCCTTTGATTTATTCCTTTCCTTCGGGGATTTTTACCTAATCTGAAATCATAAAATGGACAATCTATAATAATACATTCTCTCACTTCTTTAACACTTCCATCGGAACATTGTAGGCAGTTTTTTCGTATTGCTTTAATAGGCGTTAGATAATCTTTCATTTTAATTTCCTTACTTAACTTTAATATCATATTTGAATTTTGATTTGTATGTACCTCTCATTACAGCCTTGAGCTCATCTTCATATTTTCCGGGAACTAAAAAACTATCGTGCACAGCTAAGCAGGGAATTTCTCTGGAAGTAAAATACTTTAAAATTGATTCGGTGATTTCAGAATCTAAGAATTGTAATCTTATTCCAAAATTACTGTAAAAGTAATTTGAGATTCTGAATTGAACACTTTCAAATTTTCTTAATAGGTCTTGTTCATCTAAATGATATATTCGTTTTAATTTCTCCAATTCGGGATTTTTCCTTTTTTCTTCTCTTATAGCCCGAAGTGCCTGACTTTTATTTCGAGAATTGATAGCAATTAGGCATACCAATTTTAAGATTGGTCTTACCTCTGGTATATCCATTACACTTGTGTAAGGGTCTTTATCGAATTGTTTATTCGTTAGATGATAAAGCATATTAAGATGATAATGTAAAGCCTCAGATGGAAAAGGAATTTCTTAAATTTACCATAGTGTAAAAAAAGGAGTTCTCAATGCGACAAAGAAAACATTACACAGCCGAACAAAAAACAAAAATCTTACGTGAACTGTTAGAGAATAATGTTCCGATAAGTCAACTTTGCGAAAAGTATGAAGTTCGCCCTAATGATATTTACAATCGGTCAGACTTCGTCTGCCAAGACGAGCTGGAAGAAAAAACTATTCGAATCGGCAGTAGATATTTTCGGTCCAAATAATTCAACCGCCAAACAAACTACTTCAGAGCAAAAGAAAGTAGAAAAACTACAAGCAAAGTTAAGAGATCGTGACGAAGCGATCAGTTATCTGATTCGTGAAAACATCAGTATAAAAAAAAGTATAGCTGGAGAGAACTGAATGCCAAATGGGTTGAACCGGACGTTCGAGATAACATTGTTGAGTTTACTAAAATGATGACAATTAAAACAAATACGCCAGCCAATAAACTTATTGGTATGATTGGCATAAGTTCAAGTAAATATTATTCTTGGATAACTCGATATGAACAGCCAAATCATCATAATGGTGTTCTTCCAAAGAAACACCGGATACTTGATTGGGAAAAAGAAGCTATTATTAAATATGCTCAAACTAATCTTAACGAAGGTTACAGAAGATTAACTTATATGATGATTGATGATAATATAGTCTCTGTAAGTCCATCAACTACTTATAGGGTACTAAAATCAGTTGAGTTGTTAAATCGTTGGAATAAAACCAAAACATCATCTAAAGGAAAAGGATTTGACCATCCAACAGCTCCGCATCAGCATTGGCATACTGATATCAAATATGTGAATTTTCGTGGGACATTCTTATTCCTTATTTCTGTTATTGATGGTTACTCTCGTTTTATTGTTCATCATGAACTCAGAATGAGTATGCAAGAATTTGATGTTCAGTTTACTATTCAATCTGCCTTAGAGAAATATCCTACTGCTAAACCCAGACTTATCACTGATAACGGTTCACAATTTATCTCAAGAGACTTTGCTGAATTTATCAAGCAAGCTGGTCTGCTGCATATCAGAACATCAGTTGCTTATCCTCAGAGTAATGGGAAGATTGAACGATATCACAGAACCGTCAACGAAGAATGTTTGAGCACCAATTCTCTTATTGATCTTGAAGATGCCAGAAAACAAATTGCTGAGTTTGTTGATTATTACAACACTAAACGATTACATAGAGCTTTGTTCTACTTAACCCCGGAAGATTTTTTAATGAACAGAATTGATGAGAAAATTAATATTAGAAATGTTAAATTGCAGTCAGCTAAAAAAGTACGTTACGAGGTGAAAAATGTATCCTAATTATTTAAGAAAATTGACACATTTTTACCCTTATTTATTAATAAGGAAATTCCATTTCCCGCTGAACCAATACAAAAACGGTTATTACCACCTTTGCTACATTGATACTACGGAAAGCAAAAAAAACATTTCTATGAAATCAAAGATCGAATCAGAAGTAATAAAATTCTTTTAAGGTTCAGTTTGGATTTAAAAGACAAGCTGAAGAGAAGATTCTGATGCAAAACCAACTCAAGTGGATAAATGAAAAAATCCTTCCGAAGAATATAAAGCTCTTGGAACATGATAAATCATTAAATCTTTTTCTTGAACAAGTAACTATAAAATTTATTCCGGAAAGAATAAATGTAAATGGATTATTGATAAAGTTTAAAGACAGCAATGAGTTAAGAAAGTGATTTATTTACTTGGAATTGAGATTAAAATTGGTATTGATGGAAAAATACTTGTGTGTTAATCATAACTAACAAAGTGAAGATTTGGCATACTAATTGTTATTATTAACATATAGACAAAGAATAATTACATTAATTTTGAAAGGATCGTCAATCTCTGTCGATGATTATAAATGGGCTGTTAAAACCAAAGTTACTAAAGAAAAAATCATAACAGAGATAATGGATTAAATACTTACACTGTTTGAATATTTAATTTCACAGAGCTAAACAAATCCTCTTAATCCACAAATAGAAATTGAATATAATTATCTCCTCGAAAGAGGGGGGAGCCCCTGCTGTCGCCTCCATAGCTATTGAAGCTAAACCCATTCCATTAGCTTCATTTGATGGCAGGGGTATTATAATTAAAATTTTGTTAATGGTACTATACTTGTTCTTATTAGCTCTTTATATGTAGACAAAATGAGTGATAATAAAGAAGAAAAAAAGGAAAAAGAAGAGAAATATCCATTCATAATGAAAGAAGAAGTGGGGCTCAAAAATTCCAAATGTACTTGCCCCATTGATCCCTGGGATGAACTGGTACCGGATGGGAATAATATTTGTCCCTGGTGCTGGGAGCAATCTCACAAACAACAATTCAATTAATAAAACCACAAATATGAAAAGTCTATTCAGAGACGTTACAAAATTACTGTTGCATGTTATTTGGATTTACATCACTATTATTTTTGTTGCTGACCTTTTACCGCAACTACTTAATGCGTATTTAAAGTATGTAATAAGTTCATTATTTGTAATTTTTGCCAGCGTTCCTGTTACACTTGGAACATTTATGTTAATAGACTGGGGTAAAGTGTGGAAGCAAGAATATGTTAGTTTTAGGAACAAGAGTAAAATATACTAGAGAACTATTGTGGATGCATATGAGAAGATATCTGTTGATGATGTATTTGTTATTGTAGTCCACTCAATAAGCCCTACTTCACTATAAGCAAACAAATTTAATGAGATAATAAAGTAACAGATTGGTTTTGGTCATACGAGATTAGTAGTTGATCTCAGTATGTGTAAGCATATTGATTCAACTTTTTTAGGAGAAATTATCAAATAATTCAAGAAGATGACTTACTTTGGTGGTGCTTTGAGAATAGTTGAACCCGCCATTCCTGCACAGGATATATTCACCTGCACGGATACTCTCAGATTATTTAATTTGTATAAGACAAGAGAAGATGCTGTCAAGAGTTATTATAATAGTTCTTAATCTATAACTTATCTATAATATCTAACTAGAAGTGACCCCTTGCAACTCCCAAAAGACGGGTGGTGATTGCGGGTGGATAGCTGATATACATTGTAGAAATAATTTTCAAAAACCGATATTCCCCGACTACTTTTAAATCAACTTCTCTCGCACTAATCATAAGTAAGTTATTAACCTATCACTCCTTTTCGAACCCCTCAATTTTCTTAATGCTTTTTCCTTTATTTGTCTTATTCTTTCTCTCGTAAGATTAAATCTCTCACCTATCTCTTCTAAAGTAGCTTTATTACCAGCCCCAATCCCGAAAGCAAGCTTTATTACCTCAGCTTCTCTTTTGCTGAGAATGGAAAGAGCATTTGCGAGTTCATTCTTAAGAGATTCATTCATCAGATCTTTATCCGGCAGCGGCTGATGCTCGTTTGGAAGCACATCCATCAGACTATTTTTATTCTCATCACCTGCTTTTAAAGGCGCATCCATTGAAATATGACGACCAGATATCTGAAGAGCATATGCAACCTCATCGGTTGTCATATCAAGAATTTTAGCTAACTCTTCCGTAGTAGGCTTTCTTTCGAACTCCTGTTCCAGGTCTCTAAAAGCTTTACTGATCTTTGTGAGGTTACTTACACGGTTTAAAGGTAATCGAACCACTCTTGATTGATCGGCTATTGCCTGCATAATACCTTGCCTTACCCACCATACGGCATAGGATATAAATTTAAAACCTCTTGTCTCATCAAATCGCTGAGCAGCTTTAATTAAACCGATGTTTCCTTCGCTTATTAAATCGCCAAGGGAAAGACCTTGATTCTGAAAATGCTTAGCAACAGAAACCACGAATCTTAAATTAGCCTTGACTAACTTCTCTTGAGCATCTTCATCCCCATTCTTAATCTTTATAGCCAGGTCTATCTCTTCACCAGGAGTTAAAAGATCGACATTACCTATTTCCAGAAAATACTGATCTATAGATTTACTTTCGCGAATAGTGATTTGCTTTGTTAATTTCAAGCCGATCTTTCTCCTTTTTGAAGGTTTATAGATACGATAACTATCCAGGTAATTTTTCAATGGGGAGAGATTCCCAAATTACACAGATTTCATTGTGTAAAATATAGCGATTTTATTATACATTATGGTTTGGAGAATTTTATCGTTATTAATTCTTGGGATGGATGATTACTATTGAATAGATGATGATTTATGTTTGAAGGAAATTCCATTATCAAATTGCGGAATTATCCCGGATAATTTTGAATATAATCCACAAGCCGAATTACAGCAGATTCTTTTATGGTTTTTAAGTAGACGTTCCTCCTTCTTCCGATAATATCGGGATACAGAGGACAAGTGTTGATGAAGTAAGATTAACCTCGAAAGAGGTGAACCCCTGCCGTCTCCCCTCTACGATGTTTTCCCAACATCACAGGGCAGGGGTTTTTTACTTGTTAATCACAATCAACGGATAATTTCTTTTTTAAACATTTTTAATAATATATTTGTTTATATAGTCTCTAATTGTTAGTTTAATTTTTGCTGGTATTGAAATATATTAACAGTACAATTTTTATCAAGCTTATTTAAGAGGAAAATGTGAAAGATAAATTGATGATCAGTTTAATGTTTATTGCTGCAATCAGTTTGATAATGGGTTTTATAAGTAAGGTAACCAATTCTCAAATTATATTTCACTTTCTTACCTGGTTAGAACTCGCACAAACCGGTTTGCTTTTCGGAATTGCTTGGGCTATTGGCAGACATTATAATGAAGAGTTATAATATTTTAATATCCTGAATTCAATTTTATTGGAAACTTCATTTCCTTTAGTTAGTGATCAAATATCTTTGGTGAAAAATCAATCCTTTCTAATATGTAGCTGATAATCTTCAGCACCTAAAGCTATTGTATGCTTCTTCTTCAAAGGATTCGAAATTCGAATTTTCCAAAACAGCGGGATAAAAATTTAAAATTGTTTCCATCGTATTTTAGTTGAAAAGAACCAAATTATTTACTATAATAATATCCAAAAGGAAAGAACATGGAAACAATTCACGAGATTTTGGAAAAGAAGGGTAGAGAGATATACTCAGTTACACCCGATACTACGGTTTTTGAAGCCTTGACTTTAATGGCTGAAAAAAATATCGGGGCAGTGCTCGTGCTCGATGGGGAAAAGTTAACTGGTATAATGAGTGAAAGAGATTATGCAAGAAAAATTGCTTTGAAAGGAAAGTTTTCAAAAGAGGTACCTGTTAAAGAGATTATGTCATCAGATGTTATATGTGTAGGCTCGGAACAGACGATTAATAATACCAAAGCAATAATGATAAACAAAAGAATCAGGCACCTTCCGGTACTTGAAGATCAAAAGCTTGTAGGCATAATCTCAATCGGTGATGTTGTTAATGCTGTTCTGGACGAAAAAACTTTTATGATCGATCAGCTTGAATCCTATATTAAGGGCGTGACAGACCCGGGAAGTAAATAATTGAATTTATAGCTCTGATTGTTTAAGATTTTTTGTAACCTCAAATATAAATTTTAAAACATTGCCATACATCGATCAATAATTACAGACTAGATTTTTGGAAGGAATTATTGGAAAGAATAATAAATATATATTACAAAATACATTATAGCCAGGCTAACTCAGGATACATTTAAATTGTTTCTCCAAAGCATTCATCACTCTGTGAAAATCGCTTACAGAACTTACTTCTTCTTAATTACTAATTTATCATAGGCTAAGATCAACATTGCGGATGCAAAAGCAATTGCTGCAAATGTAATCCACATAATATCCGGGCGCTGCATATCGCGTGCAAATGCTGCGTAAAATTGTCCTGATAGTATTCCGCCGAATAAATTTCCTAAAGCAACACACCAGTAAAAATAACCCATGTATAATGCAACTTTTCCCGGTGGTGCAATCTTACTTGTATATTCTTTTGATTTCGGGCTTGCCATCATTTCACCAAATGAAAAAACAACTATACCGCCAACAACTATCCATCCAACGGTTCCAAATATCAGAATTGAAAAGCTTACCACTGTAATCATCACGCCCCAAAAAATAGTGGTAAATGGTTTTAAACGGGTAACGAGGTATGAAACACCAATTTGAAAAAAGATAATTGTACCTGCATTTATATTTATCATATATTCAGGATTAATCTGCCCGGGGACGACCATTAAATTTTTAAAAGAATCGATTAATCCGCCCAATCCAATGAAACTCATCACTCCGCCAATAGTATTCAATAAATCTGTGGTATCAGTAAAATCTCTGATGTATAAAGGAAGTGTGTAAAAGATCTGGTTAAAACTTGTCCAAAAGCCCGACATTAAAAGAAGGAACAGTCCAAAACGCCAATCACCAAGTTTCATGGGTGTCAGATACCAGGCTCTGTTTTTGGAATTCCTCATTTTTTTTAAAATGAAATCGATGATAAAATTCAGCACAATCCAAATTATAACAATCAAAATAATATCACTCCAGGTAAACGCACCATCCGAAGTGTACTTTGAACCCAATACTAATATTAATAATAGCCCAAAAACAAAAAGAAAAAATCTTCCGTTGCCAAGGACTTCAACCATATCAGTTAATACTTTTTTAAGCGATCTTACATCTTTGGCAGCATTTGGTATCTCCGGCTCTTTAAAGAAAATACTAACTATTATAAGGTTAACAACCATCCATCCGGAAGAAGCGTAAAAAACATATTCCCATGACATTGCTCTTACTAAACCTGCTACCACTGGTCCGACAAATCCGCCTATATTTACCATCATATAAAAAATACCAAACCCCATTGATGATGTTTTATCATTAGTTGATTTTGCAATAGTACCAATGATAACAGGTTTGAACATGGCTGCACCAATAGCTACAAGCATAAATGCAAGGAAGAATGTTGGAAAAGTTTTTACTTGTCCCAATAAATAATATGCTGGTATAAGAACTATAAATGCTGCGATTAACATCTTCTTAAAACCGTATCTGTCAGCTAAGGCTCCGGTTACTACAGGAAAAAGATATAAGAAAAATGTAACAACCCCTTGTAATACTCCCCGGTCTTCATCTGTGAATCCCAAACCGCCCTCGCTTACTGCGCCTGTAATGTAAAGTGAAGATACTGCAAAAAAACCGTACCACGCCATTCTTTCAAAAATTTCGAGTGTATTTGCTATCCAAAATGTTTGTGGAAATTCTTTGATTTGGATTTTAGCGAATGACATGGAAACCTCTATACTAATTTAGATTGGGAATAGTTCGGGTATTTTGATTAAGTGAGCCATAAAATTGGAGACAAAATAATCATCCTTAAATACCGATGCAAACTCATTCATAATCTCATCAAGTTGTAAAATCATGGCTGTGTAATTATATTTCGCATCACTAAAAAGAAGAAAGAAATGAAAACCAAAGTTGTCCTAAAAACAAATTTTCCTAACCTGCAATTTTTTGCTGAAGGAAAAGTAAGGGATATTTATGAAGTAGGAGAGTACTTATTATTGGTCTCAACAGACCGGATCTCTGCTTTTGATGTAATAATGAAACAGGGAATTCCGCATAAAGGAATAGTACTTACAAAAATATCAGAATTCTGGTTTAACTTAAATAAAGATATTATTCAAAACCATTTAGTAACTACAAACGTTGATGAATATCCGAAGGAATGTAAAGAATATGCTGATGTCCTTAATGGCAGATCTATGCTTGTAAAAAAGGCGAAAGTTGTTCCTATAGAATGTATTGTGAGAGGTTATATTTCAGGCTCAGGCTGGAATGATTATAAGAAAACAGGAAAAATTTCGGGAATAAAATTACCCCGGGATTTACAGGAATCAGAAAAATTTCCTGAACCGATATTCACCCCTTCAACCAAAGCTGAAATTGGTGAGCACGATGAAAATATCTCGGCTGATGAAGCATTGAAAATAACAGATGAAGTAACATTCCGGCTGCTGCAGGAAAAAACTTTACAGATATATAAAAAAGCATCTGAGTTTGCATTAAAGAAAGGGATAATAATTGCTGATACTAAAATGGAATTTGGTTTTTATAATGGTGATATTATACTGGTAGATGAACTGCTTACTCCCGACTCTTCCCGTTTCTGGCCGTTGGATAAATATGAGAAAGGAAGAGGGCAGGAAAGTTACGATAAACAATTTGTGCGGGATTACCTGCTGTCTGTAAACTTCAATAAGCAGCCGCCTCCGCCAGTGCTGCCGGAAGAGATAATTAAAAAGACAAGTGATAAATATCTTAATATATATAAAATGCTAACGGGAAAATCGATTATATAAATGCAGCCTGTTAAAATTAAATTGGTTGATAAGAAGTACTTATTCATTGAGTGGGATGATAATTCGGAATCAAAAATCAGTCTTCAAAAAATGAGAAGTTTGTGCCCGTGTGCAACTTGTCTAACTCAGAAAGAGAATCAAAGTAAAAATTATATTCCTTTATTATTGGGCAGTCAAATCACAGTTAAAAATATCGAGGTGGTTGGCACTTATGCAATTCAAATAACCTGGCAGGATGGACACAACACCGGGATCTATGAATATCCGTTTCTTAAAAATCTTGCAACCGATTCTATCCAGGCCTAAAGCAAATGACTTTACCTAATCAGCTAACAATTTTGCGTATCGTACTATCACCGGTTTTTCTCTTCCTTTTTCTTTCTCATGATCCTTTAATGAAACAAATTTCAGTTGGTGTTTTTATTATAGCTTCACTTTCGGATTGGTACGATGGATGGCTTGCGCGTAAATTTAATTACATTACAGAATGGGGAAAATTTATGGATCCGCTTGCAGATAAGATTTTAGTTTCTACAGCGTTCATAGGGTTTGTTTTGGTAGGATTGGTTGAGTGGTGGATGGTTGCCATTATTATAATAAGAGATTTTACTATTACATTTCTTCGGATCATTGCCGATAGGAAAGGCGATGTTTTCACTACAAGTTATTATGCAAAGTGGAAGACTATACTGCAAATGATTTTCCTCTACTATTTACTGATTATTTATGTCGGAAGTATAACTCCGTCTTTGATGAAAGAATTTGGTGATGTATTTCAAATACTATTACACCAGGATTTAATTTATTTCATTATGCTCATAATAACGTTTATTACTGTACATACCGGGTACATTTATGTAAGAAAAAATAAAGAAGTCCTAAAAAAAATCTTTTCATGAAAAAATTAAATTTCACAGAAAAATTACTCGGTTCAGGATTCTTTACAGGATATATTCCGATTGCTTCAGGCACTTTTGGCAGTTTAGCCGCAGTAGTAATATATATTATACCAGGTTTTGAAGATTCATTTATTTTAATTCCTGCAATTTTAATATTCTTTTTATACGGAATTTATGTAGGGACAAAATTTGAAAATATCTATGGAAAAGACCCCGCTGAATGTACAATAGATGAAGTAGTTGGAACGTGGATATCCTATTTATTTTTGCCAAAAACAGTAGGGATTATAATAATTACATTTTTTTTGTGGAGGGCATTAGATATAATCAAACCTTATCCGGCTAAAAAATTTGAAGAATTAAAAGGCGGTTTTGGAATAATGATAGATGATGTTGTATCCGGATTTTACACTCTTATCATAATGCATCTTGTGGTATATTTGTTTGGTAAATTTTGATCTCTAAATTCGGAATAAAAATGAACGCATATTTAATATCGATAGGCGATGAACTTTTAATCGGGCAAACAATAAATACGAATGCATCTTTCATCGCTGATAAACTTGCAGATATAAATGTTAACGTTACTAAAATAGCTGCAATTGGTGATTCAGAGTCATCAGTATTAGCTGAATTTGAACATGGACTTGAACAGAATGATATTGTGATTGTAACAGGTGGGTTAGGACCAACTCACGATGACATAACACGTACCTGCGTAGTTAAGTTTTTCGAGACCGAGCTGGTGGAAAATGAAGAGGTTTTGGAAAATATTAAGGATGTGTTTGCAAAAAAAAATAGGGAACTTACTGATGTAAATAAAGCACAGGCACTTGTACCGGCTATTGCTAAACCAATTAAGAATTACCAGGGAACCGCACCCGGAATGTGGATAGAAAAAGATAAGAAAATATTCATTGTTTTACCCGGTGTGCCATATGAAATGAAGTGTATGATGAATGAGTTTGTTCTTTCTAAAATTTCTGAGCGGATTCCGGATCGTGATAAAATTATCAAACGGTACAATATTCAAACCACAGGTATTCCTGAGTCGTATTTGTATGAAAAATTAGGCGATCTCGATGAACTGCTTGAAGGTGCAAAGCTGGCTTTTCTTCCATCGTTAGTTGGAGTTAAACTGCGTATTACAGTTGAAGTAAATGATGAAGAAACAGCAAAAAATAAAATATTGGAGATCGAACAAAAGATAAGGACTAAGGTTGGGCGATTTATTTTTGGCAGGGATGATGACACTTTGGAAGGAATTGTAGGAAAACTTTTAAAAGAAAGAGACCTTAAAATTTCAACTGCAGAATCCTGCACGGGCGGATTTATTGCCCACACACTTACAAATGTTAGTGGAAGCAGTAGTTATTTTGAACGAGGAGTTGTTTGCTACAGCAATGCTTCAAAAGTTGAAATTCTTCGCGTTGATGAAGATATTTTGGTTGAGCTTGGTTCGGTTAGCAGGGAAGTGGCAATGCAGATGGCAGAAGGTGTAAAATCAACAAGTGGTTCTGATATCGGGATTGCAGTTACAGGAATAATGGGGCCAACCGGCGCAACCACAGATAAACCCGTAGGATTAGTTTACATTGGTTATTGTGATGATAAGGTTTGTACCGGAATGAAGTTTAATTTTGGTAATGACAGGCTGCTCAACAAGCAGAGAACAACATGGGCTGCACTTAATATGGTGCGAAAACAGCTTCTTGGGATTGCACTGGATGAGTAGATTATTTGTGGCAATAAAAATTCCGGATGATGTAATAAATAATCTGTTGAACGTTTGCCGCAAACTAACCGATACTCATTTAGAATTCAAATGGGAGCAGCCTGAAAAAATTCATGTTACACTAAAATTTATTGGCGAAGTTGAAGAAAGGATTGTAACCCGAATTGCGCAAGAACTAAATTTCATTAGAAATTATAATTCCTTCATCTTCAGTGTAGCAAGATTTGGTTTCTTTTTCAGAATCGGCGAGCCAAGTATTCTTTGGGCGGGATTGAAAACTGATGAAAGTATTCATAAGTTAGTTGAGGAATTGAATATTAGATTAAGTATATTCTTAGTGCCTGTAGAAAAAAGAAAATTTGAACCTCATTTAACTTTGCTGAGAATAAAAAAAAATCCGGGAAATGAGTTTATAAACAAATTCAAAGAACATTCATTTGAAGATATGACTTTTATATCAAACCAAATAAAACTTATAAAGAGCAAACTTTCACACTCCGGTGCTCGCTATTCAGATATTAAAAAATATGACCTAAAGTAAAGGAGGGTTTATGCAAACAGAGAGAGAAAAAAAATTACAAATTATCGATGATGCTATTGCCAGCATAGAAAGAACTTACGGCAAAGGTGCAATTATGAAACTTGGTGATGGCGTTGTAAACGATATTGAATCGATACCAACCGGGGCACTTTCGCTGGATTATGCATTGGGAATTGGCGGCATACCTAGAGGAAGAGTTACCGAGGTCTATGGGCCCGAATCAGGCGGTAAAACGACACTATGTCTTCACATTATCGCCGAAGCACAGAAACTAGGAGGACTCGCAGCATTTATAGATGCGGAACATGCACTGGATGTAAATTACGCAAAGAAGCTGGGTGTAGATATACAGAATCTGCTTGTTTCGCAGCCCGATTTTGGAGAGCAGGCTCTGGAGATTACCGATACTCTGGTTAGGAGTAATGCACTAGATATAATTGTTATAGATTCTGTTGCGGCGCTTGTACCACGCGCAGAAATTGAGGGTGAAATGGGTGACGCACCTATGGCAATGCAGGCACGATTGATGTCTCAGGCATTAAGAAAACTAACCGGCGCAATTTCTAAATCGAAAACTGCAGTTGTGTTTATAAATCAGTTGAGAAGTAAAATTGGTGTAATATTTGGAAATCCTGAAACTACTACTGGTGGAAATGCTCTTAAATTTTATGCTTCAATAAGAATTGATATTAGAAGAATTGCGGCAATAAAGGATGGCGATCAGGTGATTGGAAACCGTACTAAAGTTAAAATTGTAAAAAGCAAGGTTGCCCCACCATTCAAACAGGTAGAGTTCGATATTCTTTACAATGAAGGAATAAGTAAAACGGGTGATCTGATCGATCTGGGAGTTAATCATGGAATTATTAAAAAGAGTGGTGCCTGGTTTACTTATGGTGAAGACCGTTTTCAGGGAAGAGAAGGGTTCCGGCAGAAGTTGTTAGAGTCAGCCGATGTCTTGGCTAAACTGGAAAAAGAAGTAAGAGAAAAATTAGGGATGAAAAATAATAACGGTGCAGTAAAAACCGAAAATGTTAAAAGTGAAAAGTCAAAAGAGAAAAAAGCATCGAAATAAAACTGCTGATTATTGAAGCAAGTATAATTGTAATGGAACACCTAAGTGAATAATTATTTCTGTGAAATGAGAAAATGTATGGTTGCATGATTGAATGGGTGTATGAGAAGTGATTGATAAAGATTATCAAAAAGTATCCATGCATTATAACATACAGTCATACAGCCATACATTCATACTTAGCCACGGCGGAGATTAGAAAAATAAACCGATGAACGTAACAAGTATTGTTAAAAAGGATTCAAAGAATGTTGTTGTTCATTTTGATAACGATGAAGTTTTATTCCTCTCAGCAGATATATTTTTTAAAAGCGGTCTGAAGAAAAATGATGAAGTTTCCGATGACCGCTTTTCCTTTTTAGTAAAAGAGAATAAATTATTTCACATCAAGCAAAGAGCGTTCGGTTATTTAAGCCGAAGACAGCACTCGACTTCCGAAATTCGCATTAAACTAAGACAAAAAGGATATGAAACCGAGTTAATTACTGAAATATTAGAGGACCTGTTAAAAAATAATTACCTTCACGATCTTGAATTTGCAAAGCTGTACACAGAGGAGAAGAAAAAAACAAAACTATGGGGAAGGAACAAAATAAAATCTGAATTGATTAAAAAAGGTTTAAAATCAGATATTATTAAAGAGGTTATGAGCGAATATCTCAATGAAGATATAGAATATGATAACGCTTTAATTACTGCACGGAAAAAATATAATTTATTAAAACCGAGAGTTGCGGACAAAAAATCTTTGAAACAAAAACTCATTTCTTTTTTAAATGGGCGGGGGTACAATTATGAAATAGCCGGTAAGGTGTGCGACGAATTAATTAACGATAATGATTATTTAGAATGACCGGTTTTAATTTCTGCTCCGAGAGATTTTATCATTTCAGCAACTTCCGGGATGGTAATTTTATCGATTGCTTCCTTAACCGGGAACCATTTTCTTTTTCTTAAATTCTTTTCAGGATAATCCTCTTTAAATTTCTCAACTTCCATAGAATAAACAATTATGTTTGTTTTCCCGCCGTATTTATTTAACGTAAATGAACCCAGCTCAATAGTTTCATTTGTACCTATTACACCTGCTTCTTCAAATGCTTCCTTCTTTGCAGATTCAAATGGCGAAAGATTAAATTCTATAAAACCTTTAGGAATTATCCATTTCTTATTTCTGATTGAAGTGATCAATAAAATTTGTAATTCACCATCCTTAATACTGTAAGGTATAATTGCGGACTGTGTAAAATCAAATTCTCCGGACAAAATTTATTACTCTGTTATAGATTAAAATATTTTATTTTACGTTTTAAATACTAATAAAATTATTGATATTTAAAGATTACTTTTTAGATTGCAGCCAATCAACAATTTTCATTGATACTTTACTCGGAGAAACTTTTGAACTATTCGCAACAATTCTGTTCATCTTTCCTGTAATAATCACGGACTTACCTTTCATCAATCCACGGTAACCGGTTTTAGCAACCTCCGCAGCACTCATGGTAAATCCTTTTTTGAATAAATTAATATCTTCCATCTTCGCACGTACTTGAAATTCGGTTAGTGTTGGACCCGGGCAAAGGGTTGAAACCTGCACACCTTTTCTTCTCATTTCAAAATCGAGTGCCTGTGAGTAGCGAAGAACAAAAGCTTTTGAGGCATAGTAACCAGCCATAGTTGGTCCGGGCTGAAACGCAGCAATTGAAGCAACGTTTAAAATTTTCCCTCCTCCACGATTCAACATATCTTTTGCAAAAAGATTTGTTAACTCTGAAAGTGCAATAATATTTACCTGCAGCATATCCCTCTCTTCCTGATGATCAATATTCCAGTAATCATCAAAAAGACCGAAGCCCGCATTGTTTACTAAAATATCCACATCTATATTTTCGCTTTTCAATTCATTAAAAATTTCTTCAGCAGCATTTTGTTTTGAAAGATCTTTTGGCAGCACTTTAACATTTACACTATGTTTGTTTTTTATTTCATTCGAGATCTCATTTAATTTAGTCTCGTTGCGGGCGGTGATCACCAAATTGTATCCTTCATTTGCAAATAATTTTGCAAATTCATATCCGATTCCAGCAGAAGCGCCTGTAATTAAAGTTGTTTTGTTTTCCATAGTTGTACTCTTAAATAATTTAGCATAATAAATGCAATATAAATTATTAACTTTGTAAAATAAAAGTAAATTGAATATCAAAATTCAGAATGAAGTTAAGTAAAAATTATTCACTAAAGACTTTAAATTCTTTCGGTGTGGATATTAAAGCAAAAATCTATGCTGATGTATTTTCTGTTGATGAACTGAAAGAAGTAATGCTTGCTAATGAACTTTCTAATCTTAAAAAACTAATTTTAGGTGGTGGCAGTAATATTCTGTTTGTTAAAAATTTTGATGGAATTGTTATTAAGAATTCGATTCCCGGGATAAAGATTATTAGTGAGGATGATAAAAATATGATCGTAGAATCCGGGGCGGGAGTGGTTTGGGATGAGCTTGTTCAATATTGCGTTGATAGAAATTACGGCGGAATCGAAAACCTTTCACTTATTCCAGGCTCAGTTGGAGCTGCACCTATCCAAAACATTGGAGCATACGGACAGGAATTAACAAACACTTTATTTGAATTAAACGGGATTTTTATCGACACCGGAGAAGAGAAAATATTCAACAATTCCGAATGCAAATTTTCTTACAGAAGCAGCATATTTAAAAATGAATTTAAAAATAAATTCATAATTACTTCTGTTAAACTAAAATTGGATAAAAATTCTCAGGTTAATCTTACTTATGATCCGGTTAAAGAAGGAGTAGAGAAGAGACATATCAAAAACCCAACAATAAAGGATATTAGAGAAATTGTAATTGATATTCGCAAAAATAAATTACCCGACCCGAATGAAATTGGAAACGCAGGAAGTTTCTTCAAAAATCCTGTTATCACAAAAAAAAAGTATAAGGTGTTAAAGAAAGTATATTCGGATCTAAATTATTTTCCTGTGGATAGAAACAATGTGAAAGTTTCTGCTGCCCGGTTAATAGAAATATGCGAATGGAAAGGGAAGCGGATTGGAAATGTTGGAACTTACAATAAGCAGCCGCTTGTTATTGTTAACTATGGAGATGCGACTGGCGAGGAGATTTATGCTATGGCAATGAAAATTAAAGATGAAATTAAAAAAAGATTTGATATTACACTTGAAAATGAAGTAAACGTTCTCTAATTAAAAATAATGGGAAAAATCATTTAATTTGAAAATGAACGAAATTACAATTAGATTCCCTGGCAATATGTAAGACCCTAAACTCTAAAATACTATTATAAGATGATGAGCGGATTTTAATGTATTGGAATGAAAATTGTAAGATTGATTATACTCAATAATGTTAATAATTTTTAACTTTATTAGCCACGTTGATTATAGTTCTGCTAATAATTAAATTAATTAAAAAATTGCTAATACAAAAGAAAGCAGGAGCAAAATGAAAAGTAATCAGGATTCAAATAAAAAATTATCAGCTTACGAAAAAGCAGCGGATGAGGGAGTCGATCCTCGATGCATTCCCCAGAAACTTACCGGACCTGTCCCCGAGCACGATGAGATAGTTTACCCGGATTATCCTGAATCTGACCAGGAGACATGGAGATTTTTATATAAAAGACAGATGGATATGCTTCCCGACAGAGCATGTAAAGAATATATGGATGGTGCATATAAATTAAATCTTTCTTCGGATAAAATTCCTTATCTAAAAAATCTTAGTCATGTTTTTCATGAAACAACCGGATGGAAAATTGTACGTGTTCCCAGCTTAATTCGCGAAAAGGATTTCTTTGGCTTATTGCACAGGAAACTGTTTCCATCCACAGATTACATTCGCGGGAAGGATGAATTGGATTACACACCTGCACCTGATCTTTTTCATGATATTTTTGGGCACATGCCGTTATTAACAAACAAAAGTTTCGCATCATTTTATCAAACGTTTGGTGAAGCCGCCCTTAATGCAAGAGGCGATGATAGAGTTAAACTTGAAACTCTTCATTGGTTTACAGTTGAATTTGGTCTGATAAAAAAACCTGAAGGAATGCGATTTTATGGAGCAGGTATTGCTTCTTCACTCCAGGAAGTTTCAAACGCACTATCTGATAGAGTTGAGGTTATTGACTTTGATCCTGAAAGAGTTTGCACCCAGGAGTATGATGTGTGGCATCTCCAGCCGATATTATTTGCCATAGAATCGTTCGAGCATCTGGAAAAAGGTTTTTATGATTGGACAAAGAAGCTGGGATTACTTTAAATCTCTTTTGTCTTGCCCCCATAGTGATAGCTTTGTTACTTTGATTTATGAAAAGCGATCATCAATTTAAAATATTTTGAACTTATGATCCATCTTATCCAACTCTGATTTTAATCGCTCAATTTCTGATTCTAATTCGGCGATTGTCCCACTCTGACTTTCCTTACGTTCCAGTCGAGAAATTCTTTCAATCTGCTCATCAAGTCTGGTAAGGGCTGCTCGAAAGCGTTTGTTGCTGGAACAACTAAGCTCAACTGCTTTTGTAACCAACATCTCTCTAACAGATCTCGGATCTAGATCGGCAGAAGCCATGGTGTCTGCTATCTCCAAGAAATCAACTTTTGACAACATGTTTGGTAGAACTTTTTTGGAATCCTTATCGAAAATCATTCTTGAATTTATTTTAAGTTACAGAATTGTTAAATCTATTCTCACTATACCCCCTCTATTATCTATTGTCAATCAAGGAAATTGTGGTAGAATG
>JADFPP010000028.1 GCA_022562275.1 Bacteroidota bacterium | reverse complement strand
AGAATCTTAATAATACCAATTATGATTTCTCTCTTTTAGCTTTTTATCCGATTTTTCTTGATTATTTTATCAATAATTTTAATTTTTCTTTGCCTATTACTGGATACCATGTTCATATATCAGTCAATGTATAAATCAATCCTTGTTGCCGGGTTAAACGGGTTTGGGTAATTTTGCGATAAATAAAATCCTTTAACTTCTAATACTTCTTCTTCATTTACAGATACAGGATAAGTTGTGTATAAATATACTTTACCTGTAAAAATACCGTTGTATTTGGATAGATGTGCCCCAACTACAATTAAATTATCTGTTAGAGCACATTTTGAACTAAACCGAAGCGCATCCTGTTCATCTGAAGGAAATATTTTATGTTTTCTCTTCCACTCTCCCTTTTCATTTACAAATAAATAGGCGGCACCCGGATTATTATTCTTTACAGTATCAAATAAAGCACTAACCAAAAGCGAATCGCCTTTTGCATATAATGAAATTCCGAAACTGTCATCATAGTAATTATCCCCTGTTTCAATTATCTGGGCAAGATCCAGCACAGGATGAGAATATTTGTAAATATATACTTTCCCGGGTTGGTTATAATAAATGTTATCTGATGTTCCAACAAAAACATAATCGTCATTCGAAGCTATTGCACAGCCGTACGCAAAATTTTCGGAGTTTTCTTCCGGCAAATATTTCCTGCTGAATGTCCATATTGAATCCTCTTTGATATAAGTATAAAGAGAACCTGAATTAAAACCACTTCTTGTACTATCGTTAACAGAACCAATAAGAATTATATTCTCTTTTATTTCTACGCTATATCCATAAAATTGATATTTTTTAGCATCAAAAGGAACAAATTCCTGGTATAACTCATATTCACCATTTATGTATTTATAGAGGAAAGCTTTGCCTGATATCTGTTCGCCTGAAGTATAACGAGGCGCTCCTACTAATAAATAATCATCGAATTTAGAAATAGAATTAGAAAAATAGCCGCCAAACGTAAGTGGTTCCGGTGGTATAATAATTTGTTTCTCTACCCAGCTATCATTTTCATACTCGAAAACATAAACCGCTCCAACTGTGAAATTATTTACCTTTTTATTTCGCGACCCTACAAATAATTGTCCATCATTATATAATAACCTGGCTCCAAAAAGTGCGCCACCTGGGCCAGGATGCTCATCACTTGGAAAGATTTTATTAATAAATTCATAACCGTTGTTTACCAATTTATAAACATATACTGCATTTTCATTTGGATTGCTGTAGCGAAGGCTCGATATAAAAAGAAAACTATCGTTAACTGCAACTGCCCGCCCAAAAAAATCACTTTCCAGTCCATCAAAGGGGATAATCTGCTTTTCATAAAGCTGCTGCGGTAACAGTGGGGATAAAAAGAGGAGAAAGGAAAATATTTTTAAAAAAGGTTTCATAAGCACCCGTGATTGCTAAATCCAATATAACCAAATAAAATTATAAAACAAGTTATATTTGTATGAGGTAAATTATATTTATGCAACAATTAAAGAATGAAATTAGTTAAAATATTTTGGTTAGGATAAAATAATAACAAAGTTAAATTATGAAAACTCCAATTTTAATAGATTTTGATGGTGTGATAAAATTAGGGGCAAAGCCCGCAACTGATGCAGCAGAATTCCTGCAATTTCTTTTAGACCATAGCATTCCCTCTTATATAATCAGCAACTCTACTTTAAGGACCGGAACGGAAATAGTAAGCTATCTAAATGAAAACATTTTGCCGGCAGGCATACCTGCGATGACGGCTGCAGATGCAACTCTTCATTATGTAAAAGAGCATTATAAAAAAGTATCAGTTTATTGCATCAATAAAATAAAACAGCTTTTTACAGAGTACATTGATGATTTAAAGCCCGAAGCAGTTGTTATCGGAGACAATGGAGAGGATTGGAACTTTCAACTGATGAATGATATTTTCAGGAAAGTTTTTGAAGGAGCTGATATTATTGCTATGCAGATGAACAGGTTTTGGTACCCTCGCGGAGGAGAACTTTCATTAGATGCGGGTGCTTTTATTAAAGCAATAGAATATGGTTCGGGAAAAGAGGCTGTTCTGATTGGCAAACCTTCTCCAATTTATTTTCAATCTGCTTTGGATTTATTGGGCTATGCGTCGGGTTCAGATTTTCTAATGATAGGGGATGATATTGAAAGCGATATAACCGGCGCGCAGGCAATGGGCGGAAAAGGAATTTTAATTTATACCGGAAAAACTGAATATCCATTAAGAGACGATATAAAAATCAAACCGAATTATGAAGCACAAAATCTTACTGAAGTGATTGAGAAAATTAAGGATCAACTTTAATAGATTATTTGGGTTAAAGCCCAATCATTATTTCTTATTTTATATTCCGCTGCTTAAAGAGTCCGTTGCACAATTAGGTTTTGTCACTCTGATCCCGATTTATCGGGAGAAGAGTCTCAATTTTATCAAGGATGAGATTCTTCATCCGGCAACTGACGGATTCAGAATAACATTTCACAGTTGAATAACAATCACTTTATTCCGGCTATAATTAACATCAATATTATTGGGTTTAAATCAAACTAATAATTTCTGTAATCTACCTGTCTTTAACTCTTCTCTCCCAGGCAAGCAACGCTATCTTCTTTAATGACTGTGCATAACTAAGACCGGCAGCATTAGCTGATCTCATAAAACCAGCGCCATCAGTTAAATCAGGATTTGGATTTATTTCCAATACAAACAATTGGTTATCTTTTGAAAGCCTCATATCCACACGTGCATAATCCCTGCATCCCATTATTTTAAACGCCGCAAATGCGGTATTTTTCACTTCGGTCTCAATTTTCTTAGAAAGTCTTGCCGGACATTTAGGAATTGTTTTATGATATGACTCGTGGTTTGGATCCCACTTTGCCTGGTAGCTAACAATATTATAAAGATTTTCCGGCATCTTCGAAAAATCAATTTCACTTATGGGTAATGCTCTCGGTTTTTTATCACCTAAAACTGCAACATTCAATTCCCTGCCGTCAATAAATTCCTCTACAAGAGCAGGCTGATAAAAACACTTAAGTATGTAATTAATTCTTTCCTTTAACTGTTTGTAATTATTTACAATTGATTCATTTTCTATTCCTACACTAGCATCTTCTAATACCGGCTTAACCATTAGCGGATAATTTAATGTGTGATTATATCTTTTCTTTGGTTCGGTAATTATAAAGAATCTGGGTGTGTTTATTCCCTTCGAAGTAAGCATTCTTTTAACAAAAATTTTACTCTGGCAATTTACAAGTGCCATTGCCGTTGCGCCGGTATATGGAATACCAAGAAGCTCATAGATACCCACAATATTCATTTCAAACTGTGGTTCATCTTTATATAGTTCAACAAAGTTAAAAATAATATCCGGGCGGTTTTTTTTAAAGTCGTTCAGCATTAACTGGATATCATCGAAAATATTTAGAGTATAAGTGTCAAATCCAACTCTATTCAAACTCTTAGCCATATATTCGAATTCCTCCATTGGAGTTAATTCTTCCACTTCAAAATAGGGTACAAAACTGCCGGTAGAGGTCTCTTCTTCGGATGTTTTTTGATAAAGTTCCGGTGCTGCTTCGTTATAAATTATTACTATCTTTATCTTTTTATTTTTCATTAATCAAAAATAATTAAAATTAAACTGTTTCGGAAAATTAACTAATGATTAAGTTATCAACATTAATTACATTTAAAATTAAAACCTGAGACGGAATGAGTTTTTATCCACAGCCTTTTAAATATCAGTGTGGTCCGTTTGCCTTAAAATATGCACTCGTAATGCTTGGCAGATTTGAGAGCGAGAAGATCATTGCAAAAAAAGCCGGCAGCAATTGGTGGTACGGAACCGATGAAATCGGTTTAGAGAAAGCAGCAAAATATTTTGGCTGCAAAATGAAATACTTCCGGCGCGAAACCGGCGCCGATGCAATTAAAGCATTAACACAGCATCTTAGAAAAGGATATCCTTGCATATTAGGTGTTGATGATTGGGGACATTGGATAACGGTGGTTAACTGGCAGCAGGGAAAGTTTGTTGTTATAGACAGCGGTTCCGATAAAGTGATTGGCATTAAATCAGCAAATCAAATATCGCGCAGATGGAAATACGATGATCCGGATAGCTCCTACTTCCGCAGCTATGATGGATATGCAGTCATCCCTAATTTTAAAACATTAACCAAAGCAAAATTCACACTTGAAAAAGCAAGATATGTAATGAATAAAAGGAATCGCGAACTTGCACGGAACTGGGATACTTATTTTAATGATCTTACTGCAATATGCAGACCTCTCACATCAATTTCTTATTACACAATCTCATTTAATGAATTTTTGAGAAGACATGAGAAAATGATAATTGAGCAGATAGCATACTGGCATGGATCACCAAAATATACTGAGTTAAAAAAAATATTAAGCAATATGAAGTTCGTTGCCGGGGTTTATAATCTTGTAATATATGAAGATGATAAAAAAAGAGCTATAGTTGATTTAACAAGTCTACTGATGATGTACGTTTGCGGTAAATACGGAATGCACAAAATTTATTCATCCTAAAATAAAGTTGTATAATGGAAAACAACATAAAACGATTTGACAAATTATTAACTACGGATAAAACTGCCCTGCTTATAATCGATATACAGGAAAGAATTATACACGTAATTAACGAATATGAATTGGTGATTGAGAATACGATAAAACTAATCAAAGGATTTAAAGCACTCGAAGTACCGATATTCTACACAGAGCAATATCCAAATGGGTTAGGCGCGACTGAACAATCCATACAAAATGAGTTAGATGAAAATGAAGCGATCCAAAAACTTTCATTCAGTTGTTCCGGGGCAGGTGAATTATTTAATGATCTGAAAAAGAAAAAAATATCTCAGGTTGTTGTATGCGGAGTTGAATCTCACGTTTGTGTCCAGCAAACTGTTCTTGACCTGTTGGCAAACGATTTTCAGGTAAACGTAGCTGCCGATGCTGTATCATCCAGAAGAGTAATAGATTATGACATTGCTCTTTCCAGAATGAAACAACATGGTGCCGAAGTTACAACTACGGAAGCTATTTTGTTTGAACTTCTTAATGTATACGGCACAGAAGTGTTTAAAAAAGTATCTAAAATAATTAAATGAAAATTATTGTCAGAACAGTTTTCCCTTCCACTGAAAATCTCAAAATGAAATCTGAATTTGAAATGTATTCATTAATATATTATGAAAATGAAGATGAATCATATCGGAAACCTTTCATTATGCCCGTATTGCAGATATTAATCTGAACAAAAAAACTATATCTTTTTTTGATAACTTCTCAAATTAAAACAGCAAAAAATCTTTTAATTTCGTAAGATTTTCTAACAATGTTAAGTAATTATTACTTTTCAAAAGATTATCATATATTGCTTACTCATCTATCTGAATTATAGGTACTGGCATAAGGGTTGTAAATATATTGCGGTGAAAAAAAGGGAGTGATGGCAAATTAGGCAACAATTTATTTATGAGATAAAGCTATTATAAACCAAAATTAATTGAATCAAAAAAATCCAAATACAGATACGTTAATTGAAGAGGTTTTAAAGAACTTCTTTACAAACGCAGAAGCAGAAGAGTTTAATACAAAGTTTTTACAAGAAGTTCAGCCATCATTATCCGAAGACAAAAACTTCAAAGATCAATTTGATGTAGACTTACAAAGTGGTGTTAGAACACGTTCTTATGTTGATCTGCTAATAACCTTTGCAGAAAATAAACTTCCCGAAGAAAAATTTATAGACTTGCTTTTATATTTAGGTCAGTCAACCATTGTAAGTGGTGAATTTGCTACGGCACTTGACATTCACGAAAAATTGGCTCGCTCTTCAGAAAGCACACCCAAAATGAATAACATTGCAGCCAATGCTTTTCTTAGGATGGGTGATGTTTACAGCAGACAGGCTCAATGGGAATTGAGTTTTAATTATATCGGTAAAGCTGATGAACTTTTTAAAGAGGAGAATGATGTAAAAGGTAATGCAGAATGTGAAAACCTGATGGGGACTATTTTTGGTGATAAGGGTGAACTTGATAAGGCAGTTGAACATTTTGAAAAATCATTAGCATCTCTTGAAGATGAGCCGGATAATGCTTTAAGAGGAAAGATAGAGATAAATCTTGGTATTATCAGCAATATTCAAAGCAATTACGATGCGGCATTATCTTATTTTAGAAGAGCTTTATTCAATTTTGAAAAAGTTGAGGATGTAAGAAGAGTTGCAGAGGTACGACAGGATATAGGCATGGTTTATACTAAAAAGAAAGATTATCAAACTGCCATAAGTGAATTTGATTCGGGTTTACAAGCTGCATTAAGTATTAATTATCTTCAGTCGATTGGAATCATATATCTGAGTAAATCTTATGTTTATACCCAGCTATCTGATTATGAACTGGCAAATGCATTTGCAGAAAAATCTATGGAAGTTGCATATAAACTGAATGACAAAATAACTATTGCTGAAGTTTATAAGATAAAAGGAATAATTCAAAGAAATAAAAATAACTTTGATGTGGCAGAAAATTACCTGCTCACAAGCCTTCGATTAAACAGCGAAACCGGAAATAAGCTAAACTACGCCGAAACATCGTATGAATTAGGAATTTTATTCAAGCTTACTAATGATAATAAAAAAAGCAATAAATACTTTACCAATGCTTTGGAATATTACAAAAAGATTGAAGCCAAAGAGGAAATTAGGGAAATCGAGAAACAAATAAAAAAGTGATCTGAAAAAAATACTTAAATGAATAATTAATAAGTGCTTGCCCGAAAATATCAGGCAAGCATTTTTTATTCTTAATCATTTTTATTAACCATAAGCACTAAGCATTGATAAACCAAATATCCCCAAAAAGATAGCTGATAAGATTACTCCTAGTACGATATAAACAACAATCAAAACTACTATTGAAACGATAATATAACCGACCTTTTTATCTTCAGGAGTTTGCATTAATGGGGTGAAACCTAGGTATAACAAATACAATCCGAATAATCCAAAGAGTGCTCCAATGATACCCAATGGGGGATAAATATTAAAAATCCCTCCTATCCAGGCCGGAGTTATAGAGTAAGCAATTAACTGAACGGCTCGACCCATATTTTTTTGAGACCCAAAACTTGGAGCAAGTGCATCAACAACAAACGCGGCAATAATTACTACCAATACTGCTGTAAAAATAACAATAATCGCCTGTACAATACCCCATGTTACTGATGCTCCCAAGAATGGAGCTCCAACTAACCCATAGCCTACAAAACTTGCTATGGCAGAAATGAGTGCTAAAGGAATTACATAACCGGTTATTATCTGTTGAATGTTGGGCTCTTCATTTGCCACTACATCCCATTCGGTTTTAGGACTTGTAATAATATTTTTAGCCCTGTCAATTAAATTCATACTTCTTCTCCTTTTATTAATTGAATAGAAATATTTTGTATTGCTTTATTCGTCTTTCTTTACTCCTTCGCCTTTCATATTCTCCAGATCACCAATATTAACTTCTTCAAGAGCTGAACGAATTTTTTCCATCGGTACATCGTTGCCCTTAACCTCTACCATAAATCTTTTTGCAACAAGTACCTGTACTTCTCCATTCTGATATTTGGTGCTGTATTTTTCAAAAGCTTTATGCCCCTTATATCCGAAAGTCCTTTCAAAACCATCATCTGATTCTTTATCAATTTCTGCCCACGACCAGGCGAAAGCAGTCATTCCTGCAAAACCTTTCATACTTCCCATATCTATAATTGTAATTTCAATCCTTTGTTTGTTGTCTTCGGATTTGTATTTGCCTTCAGCTTTTGAGATTTTAATACCAAATGAATTTGTTTTTTCACCGCTAAAACCGGTTCGCTTCATATCATCAAGTTCTTCGGGAAGTATTTCCTTCAGCTTCCTGAAATTTACAACTTCAACTTTTTCTCCACCTGACATCATATCTCCGAATTTCTTCATACTTTCAGTAAAATCATCATAATCTCCATTTATGTTTTTATCTACCTGCTTATCATCAGAATCATTGTTATTAGTTACTTTTGGAGAAGATTCCTGATTGGTATCATCTTTACTTGATTTGTCACACCCGGTAAAGAAGATGAATAATAAAATTGAAAAGAAAAGAGTTAATTTTTTCATCATAATGCTTCCTAATAAAAAAAATTAAATTAAAAATGATTTGACAAACCATCCCCTAACAATTTTACGGAATAGTAATCCCTCTGAATGGATAACCCAATTATCAAAATAATATAAGATAATAATTCCATTAATCTTGTTGTAAGTTAGTCTTGTGCTTTTAAGTAATGAAAACTTAATGAAATTGTTAAACTGATACAAGAAAAGATATTAATTTTTTAACAGGCAAAGATTTCAGATGCTAATAGGAAAATTTTAACCTGAAGTAAAAGGAACGTCCGAAATCCCCAAATTCAGTCAACGGATCGCCTTCAAATACTTGAGCAATTAACAATAAATCCAAATTATTTCTTGTAACTTTTCTATTGGGGATGGAAAATGCTGTAAATAAAGCAGCAAAGTCTGTAAGAAATATGAGATGGTTTGTTGTTACAGAATAAAGAGGTTATATCGAAAACAACGCTGTTGCTTACTATCAGGTTACAATAAAAGTTGGATTTACATTAGAGGATTGATACTTCTGATAATTTCTTCTTTTTTCAATAATTGATGTCCCTCAAAAACTGTAAGTACGTCGATAGATTTTTTCCTAATGAGATAGACTATTCTGTAATTCTATCGAGAGTTCCGGAACTATTCTTCCTTTTTCCGGCTTATCCGTAATTGTTTCTGCAAGAGATATTAATTTATCAACAAATTCAGCAGCCGCCTTTGGATTATCCTGTGCAATGTATTCTTCGATTTCCTTGAGGCGTAATAAAGCTTCTTCTGTCCAGAGTAATCTCAAGCTTCTCTTTTTGTCCTTATTTTCTTTAACTCACTTTTGAGTTTTGAAGTTGAAAGCACTTTACCTTTCTCAGAATCGGATAAACCACGGGATACTGATTCAAAAAATAATTTGGCGTGTCTCAATTTATCAAACTCGGATGGTGAGATAAGTACGCCGGCGGGCTTGCCGTTTTGTGTAATGATTAACGAGTTCTTTTTTTGTTGTACCTCTTTAAGATATTTTGCGAGACCTGCCTTGAACTCCCCTACTGGAATAATATCACTGGAAACAGATATTTCTCTCATTTTATTGTCCTATAATTTGTCGTAATTTAGTACTGAATTTAGATATATATCCGGACAATATCAACAACTGATTATTTTGGTTTAAAAGTATTTATGAGGCAATACGGAATGCAGTTACAAAAGTAACCCAAAGCGAGAAATGTATGAGATGGTTTGTTGTTACTGAACAAAGAGGTTATATCGAAAACAATGCTGTTGTGTACTACCAGGTTACAATTAAAATTGGCTTTACATTAGAAGATTAAATTTATTCGCGCATTAGCGGCAACAAATCAGCCGCGAATTCGCTAATCATTAATTATTATTGTTCAAGTAATTCATTCAGTATTTGTTCAATAAGTTGTTGTGTATATTTTACAATTTGTTCCGATGTTCTTATACCGGAAATTGAAATTCTATTGCTGGCGTATCACACAAAGAGTAATAATTATTTTTTCGTTGATTCATTTATTGTGCTTTAACTTTTACTATTCCAAAGAATAACAAATTTGGAATTTTCTTTATTATTAGCTTGTGTAAGTTAGTAACAATCAAAATTTTAATTGACATAAATAAAGTTAATCTGGGTCTAACACAAAAATAGTAATCAATCCAAATTGGACTAAATTTATTTTTAAAGAAAAACAATCCTTTGTAATTGTAAGCGAATCTTAATCTTCTGCCGATAAAATTGATCACTCCTTCTTTTGAAAATAATGTATCTTCATAAACAGTAAAAGGTACACCACCAAGACTCCAGTATTCATAACCTTCCTTCTTTAAAATGTTAAAGATTGAATAGATCAATGCTTCCATAACTCCCACAGGTGCGTGCTTGCGGCGTAATATTAATTCGGTCTGAGCATAATCCTTTTCCTTATGGGAAAGCATAAATGCACCATACCAAACATCTTTTCCCCGAAGGGACATGTCATCCTTAATTACAAACAAACGGTTGAATGATTCAAAATCATCGCTGAAGAGATATTTTAGCTGCGGTTCGTTTCCGTGCGTACATTCATATTTAAATTTTTGCATACGATATTTCATCTCCGATGAAAAAGGAATTTCTTCAAATTGTTTTCCCCTGTTACCTCGTCTTATCAGTTCCTTAAGAGATTTCTTTTTAAAATGATCATATTGAAGATTTAGAATTGCTTCCTGCCCTGTTTTCAAAATCTCGTACCCGTTATTCAATAGCTCAAATGCTACTCCTTCGTTACATCCATCAATTAATAATCCTTCAGTAGTATGATAGAGATTCTCTTCCAGAAAACTTTTCAGTTCATACTCGTAAGGAATTCTTGCAAACGTAAGCCATTTTGTTTTTCTGTTCAGATCAATTAAAAACAATTTCGGCTTATCTTCATCGAAGCGGCAAAAGCTGAAAGGAAGTATTATTTTATCACGTAAGTTTTGCACTGTTAAATTAATTTTTGTCCATTTCGTAAATCAAAATTTCAATTACGAATATAAAATTGATAGTTTTTATTCCACAAAAAATATATTTTAGAGAAACAATACTTTTATTTTATGAAACTATTTATTTACTCAATAACTGTATCTGCCGTTCTAATATTAATCGGTTGTCAGAGTGAATTTCCATTGAACAAAGACCTGACAAAACAAAATTATAATTTTTTTAACCAGGATAGCGTTGAAATTAGTTTCCCCGGAATCAACCTGGGTAGAATTACAGTTATTGGTTTTATTTATACGCATTGTCCTGACATTTGCCCAATGACAACACACAATATGTTTTTAACCGACCAAAGATTGAATAAGGACGGAATTGAGAATGTAAATTTTGTTCTGCTTACTTTTGACCCCGATAGAGATTATCCCTCCATGTTAAAAAAGTTCGCACAAATAAGAGATATTGAATTTGATAATTGGTCGTTACTGTGGAATACAAAACAAAATACAAATCCCTTATTAAAGCGACTTGATATTTTGGCAATACCAACTGATTCATCTTACACAGATAATGGTGAACTAAATTACTATGTAATGCATACCGATAGAATTTCTTTGATTGATCAAAAGGGCCATTTGAGAAAAAATTATATGGGCAGCACCGTAAATCTTGATGAACTTTATAACGACATTAAAACTTTAGGAAAATACTGATGATTACTTTATTTGCATTTTTAATCTTATTCTATTCGCAGGGGAATATCTTACAAGTTAAAAATCAATGGCTGAGACCCGGAGCAAAAGGTATGGGAACCGCACTGTATTTTGAAGTAGAGAATCCGACCGATAAACCGGATACACTCTACAAAATTACTTCCGATATTAGTAGTATGATCCAGTTGCACGAAACATATGCAAAAGATGAATTGATGGGAATGAGAGAAGTTGGGGAATTTGTTATTGAACCGGAATCTTCACTTGAGCTAAAGCCCGGTGGTTATCACATAATGGTAATGAAACTAAAGAGAGATATCAAAAAAAGTGATGAGATTGAATTTAAACTGCACTTTAAAAATGCAGGAAGTATAATAATTCGGGCAAAAGTAAAATAACAAAAATTGTGAGTGGTGCCCTCTTTGGAAAGTTACTTCCATGCTAAGCACTTCTTTACTTTAGCAGTAACAATTTCCTAACATCAGAAAATTTGCCGGCTTGAAGTCTGTAAAAATAAACTCCGCTCGCCAGATTACTTCCGTCAAACCGAATTCGATAAAATCCAACAGTTTTTTCTTCATTTACTAACGTTGCTACTTCTTGCCCAAGTAGATTATATACTTTAAGAGTTACTAACCCGGATTCCGCAATTTGGTATTTTATTGTTGTGGCTGGATTAAATGGATTAGGATAGTTTTGCTCAAGACTAAAGTCATTTATTATTTCATGATCCGAAACGTTTGTAAAAATTGAATCAGTTCTCCCTTTCAATAACATCACCTGCGCAATTCTGCTTGTTTCAGTATCTGATCTTATATGCAGAAAATCTTTAAAATATCCATCCTCAAAAGGTTCAAATTTTATATCGATAGGTACTGTTCCGAAAGGTGGAATATTGAACGGAACAGTTTCTTCAACAGAGTATGAAGAATCTTTATTGTAGAACGAAGTAATGTTAAGAGTATCTGCTGAGTTGTTTATAAGGCTTATTGTAATTATTGATGAACTTCCAACAGGAATCGATTCGAAAAAAATTGAATCCGGATAAGTAACAAAAAGATTTGTCTTCCAGGGAAAACGAAAAGCTCTATAAGAAAATACTTTATCGGGTAAAGCAAGTTCAAAAACTACAGTACCATCGGCTTTTACTTCATCAATAGCTTTGAAATGTCCGGAATGTAAACCCCATCCAATAATTGTGTTATGATTAGTTAGTCTTTGTGCGTTTCCCATTGCATAGGAATATATGTCCGGATCATAATTAAAACTCCACACTAAATTAGCAATTTTATTTTGTTCATCCAGTTGATACTCAACTACTCTTGAAAATTGTTGGATATGAAGGTTACCATTATCAAAAAGTGTTATATTTCCGTTTGGCATCCTTCTAATATCATGCTGATGTGAAAATGTGATCGGATCATTAATAAAAGTGAAATCATTATTCCTGGCTTTTTTGCCGCCGAGACGCCAGATAATTTCTCCTGTTTGCCGGTTTATTTTTGTTATCTCATCCATATGCCTGCTAGATATTAATAAATTACCATCGTAATCCAATTCAATTGCATTTCCGTGAACATAATCAATCCATGGCCAATCAAGACCAATATCCTGAGTTACATCAGTAATCTGAAAATGATCCCAACTCCGCCATTGAAAGACAACATTTTTATTGATATCTAACTCCTGGATTATAAGACCAACAACTATAACCGTAGCAGAACCCCCTCCAGCAACAACCGTATCCATTCTTACCGGTTGAGGATCATAAGCCATTAATAAAGCATGACCATCTGGTAAAATTTGAAGTTCGTGAATATCCGTTGTATAGCCGTTACCCGTTTTGAAAGTATCAACTACTACATAGGAAGAATCCATAGCATAGAAGCGTTTTGTTGCTACATCAAAATATGTTAACAATCCATTCGGCTGAACTCGAAATCCATGCTTGTGTGAGTTGGTTCTTCTGTAGTAAATTGGAATTCCGTAGTTATCGGATATTATCAAATATCCAAGAGTACCCGTAATATCAAAGGGCGAGAGAAATAGATAGTTATCATCAGGATTGTCGAAAATGTTGATAGTTAATGTTGGGAAATCATCCGGTAAATTATCATCTAATTCAGAGGAATATAGATTTACCATTTCTACGGATGAATGCGTAATAGGTTTTCCTTCATATTCTAACAGTTCACCAGAGTTTCTAATATATTCTTTATCAGGGTCGCGTTCACTAATCTTAAAATGAAAATTAAATGGAAGCAGTTCGTCTCCACTAACTGTAGATATTCCTCCGACATAATTTACATTTATAGTTTCAGCCGGATAAAATTTTTCATAAGGATTAAAGATTATCGTTTTACTGTCGTCTGAAAGAATCAATTCACCAAAATGTTTCCCGCTAACGGATCCAACAACTGTTATTCTACTACTAAATAATGTTCCTCGATCAATTTGTCTTCCTTCCCGAATGATTATCCTTGTTCCCGGTAAGTGCAATGCTGAATTTGGAACTGGTGAGATATACTGGTAGGAAGTTAAATTTTTGTTCTGTGCAATACTAAATGAAGTAGTAATGAGTAAGGGAAGAAAAATTCCATATTTAGATAATATATGTTTCATCAAATCTCAAAACTTTTAAAATCTATTAGCTTTTTAAATATCAATATTAATTTATCCGTTCTAAAGTTAAATTGAATTATTATTAAATTCAAAACAATAACTTAATACCAGGGAGATAATTAATTTTTGATTTTAAAAACAGATTAGAAGATTTTTATGAATGATAAAATTGTTAATAATATTTATTTAAGCTTATGCCTTCTTCTGCAACGAGGACAGAAAACAATTTTCTTCTTATAATTAGGTGGAATTTTTATCTTAACACCGCACTCACAATTGATGAACGAATAATCGTTCAACTTCATAATCAGATTGCCAACATTTCTTTGCGTTTGTTTTTTTGTCAATCCTAATGCGGGTAAACCAATAGCATCACGAATATTAATGGGAGTGGAATCTTTCAGCTCAGCCGGAGGGATAATATTGGTTTCTTTTCCTGTTACTTTATTGAAAGCAGTTTGATAAGCATTAAAATCAGCACTTTTTGCTATGCCTCTTAAAATTTTTATTCGTTCGGAAATAGGAGGGTGTGTGCTTGTTAAGTCGTTCAGTTTCTTCCCCTTTTTCTTTAGGGGATTGGCAATATACATTGGTGCAGTAACTTTATTTGCTTTTTTTAACTCCTCTGTTGATCGAGATATTTTTTCTAATGCAGAAGCCAACCCTTCGGGGTAACGCGTAAACCGAACTGCAGAAGCATCGGCGAGATATTCTCTTTTCCTGGAGATTGCAAAATAGAGTAACCTTGCTGCAATAGGAGCAAGTATAGCAAATGCGATTGCAATTACAATAAAAATAATCTGTCCCTGCCCGCTATCTTTTGATGATTTCGAATATCTCCCACCTCCTCCAAACCATAAACTATAGATAAACACTTCCGATATCAAAACAATCACACCAAGCATTATACCTGATACAGTCATAAAAAGAATATCCCGGTTGACTATATGAGCCATTTCGTGTGCGATAACCCCCTGCAATTCGTCTCTGTTTAATCTTCCCAACAAACCGGCAGTAACTGCTATTGCAGTGTTATCCGGTTTTATCCCGGTAGCAAAAGCATTCGGTGCGGCGGAATCGATAATATAAACTTTAGGCATAAATGGATGACCCGAAGCAATCTTCATCTCTTCAACTATATTATATAACTGCGGATGTATATCTTTTGTAATTTCTTTGGCACCGCTGACTGCAAGTAATATTTTGCTGCCTCTGGTGTAAGATATTAAATAAAGAACCCCCCACAACATAAGTGCAATAAAAACTCCGGCTAAACCTCCGCCATCGGGGATATAAGCGCTTCCAATAATATAGCCGAGAAGCACAAGCAATATTCCCATCGAAATAATGAGTATTATCGACTTGCGCTTGTTCGCTTGGATTAATTCCCACATAATAAATTGTTAAAAATAATTTATGAAAAACTGACTTTAGGAACTTCTTTTTCCTTTTGATCTTCTATTTCAAAGAATTCTTCCTCGTTAAATTTGAACATTCCGGCTACTATATTTGAAGGGAACATTTGAATTTTATTATTAAAAAAAAGTACCTGGTCATTGTAGTTTTGTCTTGAGAAAGAAATTTTATTTTCTGTTGAAGTTAGTTCTTCCTGAAGAGATAGAAAATTTTGATTTGCTTTAAGATCAGGATAATTTTCTACCACAAGATTAAACTTACCCAATGCACTTGTTAATTCACCTTCGGCTTTTGCTTTTTCGCCAACACTTTCTGCCGCAACCGCCTGGCTTCTTGCTTTAGTGATATTCTCCAGCGTATCTCTTTCGTGAGTCATATACCCTTTAACAGTTTCAATCAAGTTAGGTATCAAATCGTGCCTGCGCTTAAGCTGTACATCAATTTGAGCCCATGCATTCTTAACCTGGTTCCTAAACTTTACTAAAGAGTTATAACTCGAAATGAAAAAGAGCACTATAAATGCAACGATTACTATTAATACTATTGCTGTAACCATTAGTTCTCCTCGCTTTGATTATTAGTTAATTTACTTCCGAATAAATCGCTTAATAGTTCTACAATTTTATTGTCTTTTGATGCTAATTGAATTACATCTTTAAGTTCTCCTTTATCGAACCAGAGACCATCGTTATCAGGGCATTTATCAATAAGCACATCCTTATTTTCACCAACATGAACCTTATCCATCTTCTTTCTGCACATAGGGCACTTGTATGGTTTCTCGGGATGTTCAGCATCTTTTTGAAAAGAAGACAGGAGCATCTCCCTTTCCTTTTCATCTTCAATCAACAGATTCAATTCACCTGCATCGAGCCAAATTCCACCACACGAAGTACAGTAATCTATCTCAACTTCATCAAGTTCCAGAACGATCGTTGGTTCTTTACAAACAGGGCACTTCATTTGTTTATATCTCTATTATCTGCCGTGGCTAAGTATGATTGTATGTCTGTATGGTTGCGTGTAATCAAATTTCAAGTTTATTTAAGTCTTTCATCCCGATGAATCGGTACAAGTTTCTTTCTGAATAACAGATGCTTATTTCCACATCCTTTTGGATAGATTTTGAAAATCTATTTATCCCATTTCTCATGCATGCATCCACGCAATCATGCGTTGATGCATATTCCCATTTCAAACATAGCAAATAATGTTCAAAGTTAAAAAAGGATAAGCTAATTTATCCGGTTATTAAAATAGTGTATAAGAAATACCCAGTTGAAGTGCTTCTTTTAACTGTGTCCTTAAAGTTTCGTCAGCATCATAAATTAATAGCACGTTGATGTTAACATTAAAGTAATCATTTATTTTCGCTACAATTATATTATCCCATCTTACATCCCACACGCTAATATCCTCAAACCTTCCGAATAATCTTAAGTAGGTATAAAAAGTCATATTATCCAAAAATTGAATTTTATATTCAGTTACGGATTCAATACCGGTTTCATTTTTAAAACTCTCTATTTCGTTAGGAGTCTCCGGATCATCTGTATACTTTGAATTAAATTTGTCAGCAAAAGTCTGTTTAAATCCTATTCCTATTCTTGTAGTAAAGTTTTCTATCCTATCATAAGCAAAACCAACCCCCTCAGTTAAGTAAAATGGATCAAAAAAATCAACAATTTGTAGTGCAGGTTCCTGGTCATAATTAAACCCCTTACTAACTGCTGTCCTTGCAGTTATTCCACCATAAGGGCTGATATTCCAACCAATTTGATAAATAAGAGTACTTTCAAAAAATATCTCATTGTCATTTGTTTTGAACTGTTCTGAACCGAGCTTTGTTCTGCCATATGAAAACTTTAACGAGTTTCTCCACTTCCACGGCTCGCCGATATAGTTGATTCTAAAGTTGGATAGAAAAGTAAAGGCGATAGAGTTTTCACCACCCTGACTCCAGTTTTGAAATGAAACCTGAGAAAGATTTAAACCAATAACACCCTTTGGTGTCCAAAGAGTATCTTTTTTTTCCTCAGTTTCATCTGCTGCCATTATTAAAGTTGATACCAAAAGTATGAGTGCAAATATGTAGGTGATTTTCATGTTATTCCTCTTTTTTTAATGAGATTTAGATAAATTTAATATTTAAATATTAGTCCCCGGTAAAACTCGCAAGCAAGCCATTAGGTTTTATTAATTTCTTGATCGATTTATAGGGGATAAATAATTCGGTTGGTCCGTATGCGTACGCAGTTATCTCATAACTATTGTAGAAAAAAGTTAAACCATCTTTTCCGATTGTAAAATTATTATTTACGCTGAACTTATCATCATCAAACCAGAATCCGGCTTCTGTAAGATTTATATCATCTGCCAATTCTTTTTCTTTTCTGAAGATTAGTTCCGCAATATTATTTAGCTCATTCAGAAAACTATCAATTAAAATATCCGATAAATTTATAATTTCTGCAGAATTCAAATTGAAATTTGTGAATGTTAAAAAACTATTTGGATGAGCACCTCCGAGATATGAATATTCCCTGAATTCACAGCATAATATATTTTTATCTATGTATCTATCAGTTACTTTCCTCTCATACTCCCATTGCTGATACGAATCCGGGAATTCCTTTTTGAAATTATTATAATCATCAATAAAGTTTTGCATCATTAATTCAAAACTTTCATTATTCTTTTCAATTCCGATTGGCTGTAACAATTCATTTATTATTTGAGCATTAATGCTATCCTGAACCAATTGATTTTCTGAATAATCAATTTGGATATAATCTATTTTTATCGTTGCACAATTTTCAGTCTCATTTTTTTCACAATCTCCAGTCTGTTTTTCCAGAACGATGTTTTTAATCTTAATAGAATTATTACCCGCTAAATATTCATCTGATGTATCTGCGCAATTAATTAATGATAGAATTAATAAAAGTTGGATATGTTGAATGATTCTGCTCAGTATAATGCCTCCTAACAATTCTAATAGTAATTCAAAATAATTAGAAAAAATTGGTGTAAATTTAGTATGATTTTCATTACGAAAAAACTTTTAGTATCACTTTATCAAAAAAAATGCTGTGATTTGTAAAAATGATTGGCTCATTAAATGAGTACAGATTACATTGACATGATAAATATATAATACTATATTTAATTATGATTACCCGGAATTAACCCGTTTTTAATTTCAATAACTCTTCTCAATAAATACTCCGGGTTCTGTTTTTATTTTTTGGTAGATGATAATTGGTTCATTTTTAATTTTTTTTAACAAAAATAGTTTGTTCTATTAGAACCGAAGTTTCTTTTAAATTGCAGTCTGATTTATTCATTGTATTAAATTTTGCAGGCATAATAATAATCACTCAATATCAATATAGTATTTAGTATCATTAATAATTAGGAGTCATATATGTCTTTACGTTTAGGTGATATAGCACCAGATTTCACACAGGAATCAACCGAGGGTCCAATACATTTTCATGAATATCTTGGGAATTCCTGGGGAGTATTGTTTTCTCATCCAAAAGATTTTACACCGGTATGCACTACCGAATTAGGTGAAGTAGCAAAATTAAAATCCGAATTCGATAAGAGAGATGTGAAGGTTATCGGTTTATCCGTTGATCCTACAGATTCACACGCAGAATGGATTAAAGATATTAACGAAACACAAAACACTCAGATGAATTTCCCTGTTATCGCAGATGCTGATAGAAAAGTTTCTTCTCTGTATGATATGGTTCATCCAAATGCGGAAGATACAATGACTGTGAGATCGGTATTTGTTATCAAACCCGATAAAACAGTTGCACTAACTTTAACTTACCCTGCTTCAACCGGTAGAAATTTTGATGAAATTCTTAGAGTGATAGACTCATTACAGTTAACTGCAAAATACAATGTTGCTACACCTGTTAATTGGAAAGATGGAGAAGATGTGGTTATTGCACCTGCTATTCAGGATGAGGCTGAATTGAAGCAAAAATTTCCTAAAGGCTATAGAAAGATAAAACCTTATTTAAGGATGACACCTCAACCGAATAAGTAGTTTGGTTTTTCTTCTTTTGTTGCAAAGGTTTTTTGAGGAATTATATTTTAAGCCATCTATACATTAAATTAAAACAATCAAACAATGAGATAATTTTATGTATTTCAAACAAATATATGAACCTAAATTAGCTCAATATGCATACATCATTGGTTGTAAGGAAACAACTCTTTGATTTTTTTTTGTAAAAATAATAAACCCGGGGAATGGCCCGGGTTTTATCTGCTCGGAGTGTAATCCTGACCTTTATGTGACTTTAGCTCTTTCTCTCTTTTCATTGCTTCCGACCTTGTAGCAAACTTTTCATAGTGTACTAATTCCCAGGGTATATATCGTTTCGTATATCTGGATCTTCCTGTATTATGTTGCTCTACTCTCCCTTCTATATTGTTCGTTTGACCTATATAGATTCTATCAAATTTAGGTGAATATAATACGTAAATGTAGAACATAATTTTTACTCAAATATAAAAAATCCGGCAGTTGCCGGATTTTAGCTCCGCGTGTAATCCCGACCTTGTCGGGAGAACAGCCGAATGCTCATAAAATTATTCCACCGTTAATTAATTTTTCAATCATCTTTTTACTTTTCCAGAATTTCACTTTTCTTTCGGCAGCTTTTACTTTCTTTCTATCTGGAAATTCTTGTTGAAAAACAATTCTCCACGGACGATAACGAGCGGTAAATCCTTTTTCAATAGAATTATGAAATGAAAGTCTTTTAGGGGGATTCTCGGATTGACCAGTATAATAAATGTCGTTAGTCTTAGATTTTAATATATAGAGGAAACAACTCATTGGTTTTATCTCTCGTAATAATAAAAAAACCCCGATAATAAACCGGGGTTATTCTTTGCTCCGCGTGTAATCCCGACCTTGTCGGGAGAACTTACATCCCGACTGCATCGGGATAACAGCCGAATGCTTATAAAATTATTTCACCGTTAATTAATTTTTCAATCATCTTTTTACTTTTCCATCCTTTTACCTTTTTCTCCGCTGTCATCGCTTCAGCTTTAGTCTTAAACTTTTTTGTAAACACTATCTTCCACGGACGGTATCTCGATGTAAATCCTTTTTCTATTGTGTTATGATATTCTAATCTTCTTCGTGGGTTCTTTGAAATACCTACATAATATTTATAATCCTTTATTGATCTTAATATGTATAAATTGTATTCCATATAAAAAATCCGGCAACTGCCGGATTTTAGCTCCGCGTGTAAGACTCGAACTTACAACCCTTCGGTTAACAGCCGAATGCTCTACCATTGAGCTAACGCGGAATGTATTTTATTCCTGATTCCTTCCGAACTTACATCCCGACTTCGTCGGGATAACAGCCGATCCCGATTTTATCGGGATGAACTAACGTGGAATTTTAATTAAACAGAAATATAAAAATATCTACTCACATACAGATTGTCAAGATGTTCAAAATTATTCTTTTAATCTTGTAACACTATCTGAAACAAGATCAAATATTTATTTTAATTCTTTTGCTGTTTTCATACAGAATAATTTTGAAACTGAATGCCTCCATAATAATAGCGACATATATGTCGTTGCTTGAAGTTCAAACTAATCAAAAAGGATTAAAAGATTCTAACAAATAAACTGTATTTGAAATTATTACAGGTAATAGTTACCTAAAACTGAATATATCCTATTCAAAATTAGCTTTAACGTTAAAACCGGGTTTATATTTATTTTGGTCCACTCAGTTAATGATTCAATTCCGTCCGAGATAACAACAAATTACAAATTTTGACGCTGATAGAAAACAAAAGAAATTTTCCATTTTCGGATGGCATACGACTTGACTTAACAAGAATCAGATGTGTAACATTATTCAAAATATTATTAAATGCGAATAACCTTTTAAATGGGATAATAACTCAGATTTTATTATAAATATTTACCATACTCAACTCAACCACCATCAAAAAAGCCGACTAATTATTAGTCGGTTTTTTTGTTATCCGTTGTAATACTAAATAAAATTTTCTTCCTTTACTAATACAATGAACAAATTTTTAAATTAAAAAAATGCCCGAAAAACGGGCACTTAAATCCTGTTTGTAAATTATAACTATTTTGATTTTGACATTGATTCAGGAAGTCTTCTAGCCAAAGCAATAAAGAATCCAAATACCATAACAGCCACACCAATCCAAACAAAACTGATGAACGGTTTGATGCTTGCACTTACATATAATATTTCCTGTGCTTCGGAATGCTGATCAGCTTTTACTTCTGAAATTTTTGAAATTGAAATTTCAATGTTTGACGCTGAAAGGTTTACCAGATCAATCCTGAGATCAAATTCCTTTGATGAATATGATGTAAACTCAATATTACCATTAATTTGTTTTCGCAATAACTCAGTTTTTTCTACTTCACCATCTTTTTTGATTACTAGAATCGCACCCATCTGAAAGTCTATACCTTCCTGCATAGCAGTCATAGTTCCTTCGCCAAGGTTGAATTTTTCAAAAGTAATGGTTGATCCGTCAAAATTCGTACTGCTTCCTTTCTGTAGAGAAATAGTTTCTCCGCTATTTGAAGTTGATTTTTTTCCCTCATCGTAACCATTTGGTGAAATATAAAGATCCTGTGTAAGAAGATTTAATATTGCCGGAATCCTCATAAGGCTGTTATTAAAATCACTTACGTACATAACCGGTTTTACCAGATATTCTGAATTTCCCTTTTTAATATCAATGTTGAATGAGTATTTTGTATTATTATCAATCGGTGTCCAGCCTGTAAAAGTCATTTCATAACCAAAGGCTGTTTTAGTTTCATTTTTTACAAGATTAACATCCACTTGCTGGCTGTATACTGAAGAACCTATAACACCAAGAATAAACAGTGCAATTCCGATATGAGCTACATACGCCCCTAACATTTTTTTATTACCTTTTACAATCTTAAAAGCTACCTCCGAATTAACTACGAGGACAAAGACCGTTGAGAGAGTTAATAGTACAATTATAATTCTATCAATTCCGCCAAAAATTACTATTAAGAATGTAATAACAAATGTAACACCTAAGAAAGGCAAAGATTTTTTTAACAGATCCTCACCCTTTGTATTTTTCCATTTTATTAATAGACTTAATCCATTTAACAAACCGATGATTATGGCTAAAGGAATGTGCATTTCATCGTAAAAGAATGTATCAACAGATTGCCCAAATATAGGGGCTGAGGTGCCAACAAGTATTATAACTGCTGAAGCTATAAGAACAACAGCCGCAGTAAACAATGCAAGTTCCCTGGAAAGCAATCCTTCTTCAATACGAGTATCGTCAATAAGTGATTTCCATCTGTAGGCAATCGCTCCAAAACCCATAATAAGGAAAGTTCCCATGAAAAGAAGCAGGAAGAAATAAACTATGTTACCGGGATCGACAAAAGAATGAACAGAAGCATCACCCAACACTCCGCTTCTTGTTAGAAACGAACTGTACAAAACTAAAATATAGGTAAGAATACAGAGAATAAGATTAGTCTTAGCGAACTTACCAATACCGCCTTTTGATTGAGTCTTACGCTGAACTAACATTGTATGTATGGCTGCAACACCTATAATCCAGGGAATAAGACTTGAATTCTCAACCGGGTCCCAAGCCCAGTAACCGCCCCAGCCCAGCATCTCATATGCCCAATAACCACCCAGCATTACCCCCAATCCAAGTATTCCCATTCCGGCAAGTAACCATGGAAAAGCCTGTTTAACCCAATCCTTATAATTATTCTTTATTAAAGCACTTAGTGCAAAGGCAAAGGGCACGGTTGACATTGCAAATCCGGTAAAGAGAATTGGTGGATGTATTTGCATCCAAAAGTTGAGTAATTGAGGATTTAATCCCCTTCCATCAACAATAAACTGATTAACTGAAATACCCGAACCCGCAAGAAGACCATGAAGCTCGGCATTCATCTGAATAAAACCCGCACCGCTGTTGTTATCAGTAAAAAAGAAGGATTGAAGAAACGGCAGTTCCAGGTACAGTGTATTAATTGATTTTAAGTCCAGAAACATTGGGGTTGCCCAGATGTATTCGAAGGGATTTTTAAACCAGGGTGAAACCATAACGAGTAGAAATGCAGTTGTAAGAGTAAAAACAATCATTACCTGCGGTTCAAGATCTTTTCTTTTGGATGTATATGATTGAAGTATAATTCCGATAATAGAAGTAAGCAGCAGCCACAACATAAAACTACCCTCCTGCCCTCCCCAAAAGGAAGCAAGAAGAAATCCGGTATCTAAGGAATTGTTGCTATAACTAAATACATATTTAAATTGATACTGATGAGTAAGTAAAGTATACCATAACATAGTAGATGCTGCTATTATAAGCATAACCATTCCGTGGTAGGATATCCGTGCGTAGTTAAGTGTATTTTTATAGCCCCTGAAACTGAGGTAATACATCACCAATGCCATAATGCTAAAAGCAAGTGCAATTACCAGAAAAATTGTACCAATCATAAAATCCTTTCTATGTTAATTGTTTAACATCAATATAAGTTTATTACATTGTAGATGTTTTAACCTGCTCATCTTCATATTTACTTGGGCATTTGGTAAGAATATCTTTTGCGTGAAAATATCCGTTAACATATTTGCCGGTAACAACAACGCTTGCTGCTGATTCAAAATTATTGGGAATGGTACCGTTGTAAATTACTTTCATTTCATTACCATTATCATCTACCATAAAAAATGTGAATGTTTTATTTTTTCTGTTAAGATCATAACTTTTTTCTTTCACCCAGCTTCCGGTTGCCTTAACTGTTTTAGTAGTATTCATAACCTGTGAAAAATCATCCTGGTATTGAATATTACTCTGTGTAAACAGATAGACCATAAGACTTAGAAATATCACGATAATAAAACCGCCGAAAATATATTTATTTTTCATTTTGTTCTCCATTTTTTATTTCTTTTTCAACATTTTTAATTCTCTTATCAAGGCTGAGGAGGTAAAAAAATATTCCACCCCAAACAATCAGCACAATTATCATTACGATATAAATAGAATTGTTTGATAAGAAACTTTCCAATTTTATCCTCTGATTAAATTTTTATTTAATTTGTCTCTATATATAACTGATTTATAACTTACCTGCCACATCCAATAATAGAGTATTGTAAAACCAATTAGTGACAATACAAATATAAATAACATACTCGAATTCATTTGAAAATTAACAATAGGACCTGCCCCTGTATCATCAGCAGAACCCGGATGCAGCCCTTTCATTATACGCGGCATAATAAAAATAAAGAAAGGAACAGTTACAAATGCAATCATAGAATAAACTGATGAAAGTGTTGCTCTTTTTTCTTCTGATTCTATAGAAGAACGAAGCGCAAACAACGCACCGTAAATTAATAATAGAGCAAATATACTTGTTTGTCTTGGGTCCCAGCTCCAGAAAGCACCCCAGGCAAACTTTGCCCAAACAGCGCCTGTAACTGTTGCCAAAATACAAAATACCATTCCAAGCTGTGCTGCAGCATAAGCTTTTGCATCGTCATCCATATTTTTATTTTTTAAATACTTAAAACTGAAAACTGTTGACATTAGAAATGCTATTAAGGTAAGCCACGCTGTAGGAACATGAAAAAATATTATTTTAGCGTTTTCTTCCAGTCCGGGAATATTAGGGAACTCGTACCAGGCTTGTGGATTCTTAACTATGGGAAAAGCAATTCCAGCAATTGAGACGAATGATATAAGAAGAAATAAAATTATTTTCCAGATCAAGTTACCAACCTTAATTATTTGCTAAAATTACTAATCTTTCCAAATAAAATCGAACAGCATATAAGAAACTGTTAACATTATTACATCATAACTGACAACAATTGCCAGCTCAAACTTAGCATCTTCAATACTTGTGCCATCAAGAGAAAACAAAGTTAGCTGAACTGATGTTAGAATCAAAGGTAATAAAATAGGAAATGACAACACCGGGTATAACGTACCCTTTGCACCAGCTTTTGAAATAATGGCCGCAATTATTGTTGAAGAAATTGCCAGCCCTATATTGCCTAAGACAAATGAAAAAAAGAATAATGAATAATTTTTAATTACAAATGATTCAAAAAGCGCTGCGTACAACAGAGCTATTACAGTGTTCATGCAGAAAACAAGAATAATATTGAATAATAACTTGCCCGAAAAGACTGCCGAAGGGGAAGCAACCAGTTGAAGCGTTAATGATGTTCCCCTTTCCTCTTCAGATACGAATGTGCGGGCAAGCCCCGACATTGCGGTGAAAAAGATAACCACCCAAAACAATCCGCCTGTTAACCCTTCAGAAATCTTCTCCTGCCCGACTGCAAACATTATTACGCTGATGGCAACAATAACAAACATCGCTAATGAGTTTATTGCGTAACGCGTTCTTAATTCAGAATGAAAATCCTTATTAAATACTGCAAATGCTTTTGAAATCAATTTAAAACTTCTTAATTATTTTTTTGTTATTAAGAGACTACTGAATTATTCTATTACAGTCACTCTTAACGACCTGCCTACCGGAAGTCGGGAGTGAAGAGTCTGTTTTATAATAAGAATCGAGATATTTCTCCCGATAAATCGGGATCAATATAACTATGATAAATTTTTCAGAAGTCTTTATTTGATACTTTCAAATCAAGAACCTCTGTGCATAGATCCAGATCACTTTTATCATTTGATGCTATGATAAGTATATTTTCCTTACTTTTATCATTTATAATGTTGTAAACTAATTCCCTTCCTTCATCATCAAGGTTAGATGTAGGCTCATCAAATATCAGCAATTCAGGATGATGAATTAATGCAAATATAAACTTTATTCTTTGCTTCATTCCCGAAGAATAAGTTTTTACCAGATCATTCCTTCTATTATAAAGCAAAAAACGTTCAAGTAATTCTTTTGCGTAATCCTTATCGAAAGTAATTCCTCTTATTTTTGATAAGTAATTCAGATTTTCCCACGCTGAAAATTCTTCGTATAAAACAAGATAGGGGGAAACAAAACCGATGTGATTGTGCAGTTTTTCCGGGATAATTTCTTTTTCTGAGTTTTTGTGAGTTATTTTTCCTTTTGTAGATGAAAGCAGTCCCGCAATAATTTTAACCAAGGTTGATTTACCAGAACCGTTTGGTCCGGAAATTCCAAATATTCCGGGATTATCTAAACGGAAATTAATATCGTTAAAAACTAATCTTCTGCCGAAAGTTTTATTTATTTTGATGGCTTCTACGGAATAGGTACTCATTCACTTTGCAGGTTTAAATCAACATTTACAAATAATTAAGGATACAAAAATAAGGTTTTATTTAATAAGAAGTGGAGATTCTGTTAAGACTGTTAGATCTAAAACAGATAATGAAATTATAGTCGCGTATAAATAGGTTGTGGAAAGCTAGATTAATCGACTCGGCTATCTTTAGCTTTTTATTTTAAAAGAACAAGTTTTTTAGATGCTGTAAAGTCTCTAAATTTTAACCGTTAATTATCAAGTCGATTGTTTAACATCGATTAAAATGTTTGATACAATAATCGCTGCTCAGTAGATAGGCAAGGATTTTTTTCACGATATTCTATAAACGAACATTCTTCTGCCTATGTTGTCATGCTATAACTATAAAACCCACTTTTATTTATACTGTTTGGTCAAAAAATCATTGAGCTTTATTCGTTTGTTTTCATCCAGGATTAAATTTATCACACCAATCTCAAAGATATATCCACCTAAGAAGTATCCTTTGTTTATTTTTCCCAACGAACCTAAAATAATTCCATCAAATCCACCTTGTGACAATTCCCCACTTCCAAAATTCTCGGCATTTAAGTACACTTTTGAATCTTTACCATTCATTTCTACAAATAGCATATTAACCAATGTGTCTATCGTACTGCTCTCAAACTTTTTACCACTTTCAATAACTAAGGGCTCTAAAAATTCGTTTCCCTTTTTAAAATAAACAGTATTTGGTTTCCCATTTCTCGAATCTAGAATTGCTTCTTTATTCATTTCATTGGTTTGTTTTATTACTAACACAATTGTTAAGGGATGATCAGAATAATAATCCTTATTCTCGAGGAAATCATTTTTCCCATCATAAAGAATCCCCGGTTTATTCTTTGCAATAGAATTTACAAACAATGGCCTAGCATCTATATCAGTCTTAGTTATGTCATTACCTTTAATATCATATTGCTTATCCACAAAATTGTTGTTAAGCTTTAATCCCCCCGAAGCACTTACCCAAAATGATATCTTATCAAAGTATCCATCTTTTTTAGCAAGTTTTATTAATGAATTAATAAATTTCTTATCTACAACCGCCCCCTCATCATTCTTAACCCTGGTTATATAGTCTTTTGTTTCTTTAACTAAACTATCATCATCCATTAGCAATAGTAATTCACTCTGTGCCTGCACAATTGCACTCTTTAATATTAATACCGCAAATACTGCAATTAAGAATATTATCTTTTTCATTTCTTTAACCCTTCAAAATTATTTCTAAATGTTTTTATTTATTTTGTTGATTTCCATTTTTCCAGTCTGCTTATAACCTCGTTACCTGGTAACCTTTTATTGGTTTTCATAAGTGTTCTTAGTTTATCAGCTAAAGTATTTTTATTTAATAATTCGTTATTTAATAACTCATCAAAAACCCATAATATCCCCTTAACCTCAATTTCATTTTCTTCTGCATATTTTCGAAATGACTTATCACCTGTTAATATCATAGCTTCATGTTTTTTAGCGAAGTAATAAATACTAATATCATTTATAGAAAGTGTTGATTTTTCAGATTGTAATTTTATAATCTCATCTATATCATTTTCATTAGCTTTGTCAATTATTATTTGTTCCTCTTCTACCTTTTTATCTAAAATTTTAATCTGCTCATCATAGAGTTCCACTAATACAAAATCAGTAGTATGTACTTCAATTCTTAACTTTAGAAAATATTCTAACAAATCGGTGTTCAATAAGTCTATGATAACATTCGTATCGCTTATAACTATTTTCATAGAACAATTTCTATCTCACTCTCCAATTCACTTATAGTCTTGTTTGAAATACTTGCTGCTTTACTAATACTAATAATCTCTTCTGATATTGCCCTATATAACAAATTTATATTCTTTACCGGTTTTTCTTCCCCTTTATATTTTCCCGTCTCAAATTTTTCCCACCCCTCCTTTTTTACTCTTATACAAAAACTTTGATACTTTTTCCCGGTTATTATTTCTAAATCTCTTGCTCTTCTCATTAATGCCTGAATTGAAATTCCGTATTCCTCATTCAAATGTTCTAATTCATTTAGGGTAATCTTAGTCCTTTTTTCTCCAAGTTCGTTTAGCATTACTTGTTTCGGTATTAAAAACGCTCCGGCAAATCTGAAACAAAATTGTTCTTTTTCTCGATTATTTAATTCCCTTTTTAATTTCAATAATATATGTCCCAATTCGTGTGCAATGGTCATTCTTTTTCTTACGATATCTTCAATATTTTTGTTGATTATTATTATTGGAATATCTCCGCTATAAACTGCTAGTCCATCAAATTTTTTATCTGCATTTATATCAAATATTCTTACTTCTTTTTCTTCAAGGGTTTCAATAAGGTTTTTTATTGGATTTAATCCAATCTTCCATTCAGCTCTTAGTTTTTCAGCCGCAAGTTCTGCTCCATTTCCATTAATAATCTGCATATCCTCTAATGGATTGGAAAATTTCTTATCCAATCCCATAATCTGTTCTAATTCGAAATATCTTTCCAAATAATCTCTGGTTTTTTCCTCTATTGCATTGATTTCCTTTTTTAATAGTTTTGATTTTTTCCTGTATTCGAAATTCTCAAACTTCACTAAAGTTGCTCTTATAAAGTAATCCGGTTTTACACCAAATATTTTTGCTAGTTTTATTATTATATCACTATTAGGTTTTCTCTTACCATTTTCATAATTGCTTATTGCCTGCTTAGTGATGTCACCCAACTTACCCGCTAATTCCTCCAAAGAGTATCCCGCCATTTTTCTAGCAGATTTTAATCTTTCTCCAAACATTTAATACCTCTCTATTTCTCTGTTGACAAATATACAATATTTTATACAAATGTCAACAGCAAAAGTTCCACCAATTAATGGAAATTTTTTCCACTATTGCTTAACAATAGTCTCACAAATTTTTTCTCCTGGTATTTATCCGTTTCAGAATTATACGCCAAATAAGGTAAGATAAGCAGGGTGGACGAAATTAATATCGTTAAAAACTAATCTTCTGCCGAAAGTTTTATTTATTTTGATGGCTTCTATGGAATAGGTACTCATTCACTTTGCAGGTTTAAATCAACATTTACTAATATTTAAGGATATAAAAATAAGGTTTTATTTGGAAAGAAACGGAAAAACATTAATTGAATAAAACGACTTTCCCTTTTGTTACATCATCCCCTTTTTTGATAACATAAATATAAACACCCGAAGCAAGTTTCTTTCCTGAATCATCAAGAGCATTCCAAGTAATACCAATAAAATTAGAAGAATTCTTGGTAATTAAAATTATTGTTTTCTCAGATTTATAAACTAATTCCATGCTGATTGAATAAATATCTAACTCAACTGTTTCCCCTATTTTTGCGTTTAGCGATATAACAATCTCATTATTAAATCCATAATTGAAAGGATTTGGAAAAACAAAAGTACTTGCATTGGGTGGTGAAAAAGATGCATCGTCTTCTCTTACGACAACTTTGTTGAGAATTTCGGAAACAGACCAGAGGGCAGGATTATCAGCACTGAATGTTGATGAATAATTTTCAGTAAGAAATCTTACACCGCTAGTTGAGTCCGAAAACAAAGTGTACTTAAAGTTGAAACTTTTGTTTGGTGTTCCAACAGCACTTTGCACATCACCGTTAGAAACTATTGTGACAAGAGAATCATTACTTCCCGGTATTACAAAAGTAACGAAAGTATGTGCCGCTGCCTTGCTGCTCATATCCAGGGTTTGTGAAGGTGGTGTAAATTGTATAACTGAAGTTTTTTTTACCAACGGATAATTTACTGCTTCTTCAAAGTAACTTCCGAGATCCGCCCTGTAATTTGTAAAGTACATCCAGATGCCATACTTATTATATTCCCTTGCAAATGAAGACCCACTCTCAAACAGACTGTTATTTATTGCAATCATTGCTCTAACCAGAGGCATCAATTCCCATTGGCGTTTTATAATGTCATAATCAAAATTATCCCGCAGGAAAATATCCCACGTGGCAACATTATAGCCAAGAGTTAACGGTAATGGAGTTTCAGGACTCCTGAAATATGAACTATTGTATTGGTAATAATCATTCACATCATCAAATACAAACTCCTCCATTGCAGTGGAAGTTAATTCATAAAAAAAAGTATCCTCGGATCTGAAAATATAATTGCCTCCTTGAATTGAGTGATGGAACTCGTGAGCAACTGTTACCTGTGCACCGTTTATACCGATTGAAAAGTAATTTAAAAAATCATTATCAATAACCATATACGATGTAAATTTGCTGCTGCCCGGTTCAATCTCAGTTTCAAATTGTGTAAAACCATAAAACCCGCTGCCAAGGTTGCTTATGTAAACATCATACCGATTATCTCCACCGTAATCTTCTGAAGGGATATTTGGATTTGCTGCCGAATCTCCGGGAGGAGTGTTGTAGCCTAGGAAATCTATTTGGAATTTATAAGTTGAATCTAATGCCTCTGCGAGTAAATCAAGATTGTATGCAGGAGCATGTGTGCCGCTAAGGTCATAATGCACTTTAAAGAATCCACCCGGTGTATCAAAACTTGTATCAGTCACCGGTCTTTGTAATAGTGGTTTTAGTAATCGCTGTTGTTCTTCCGTAAAATTATTAATATTAAACACAATTGAGTTCACTAATTCAAGTCCGCACTTACTGTTTTCCTCCACTGTCCCTGGTTGATTAGATTGGTCTGAAGTTATTTGAGGGTTCCTCATATCTAAAAATTTATTTGCCAGCGAATCCAATTCTCTTGCAGAAAAATCCTGGGCACATAGGATAGTAGAAAATAATAGAATTGAAATGGCTAATGAGAATATTACTTTAATCGCCTTAGTGATATGAAACCTTCCGATTTTTGAGTGTAGATCAAATAGTTTTTATTTAATGGGAATTTTTGAAGAATAAAATCTTCTACATTGCCGGCATCTATCAATTTTGTCAGTGCTATTGATTTACCCTTGCGTTTTATTTCCAGCAGATTAAAAGACTGCTCATTCCGTAAATACATCAATAAATTTTGAACATTCTTTTGATTACTTTCATAATAAATTAATTTATTCTTCTTGTTTTGGTTAAAAATGTTTTTCTTATCTATTGAATTAGAAATATTAAACATTGTGCCTTTTGAAACAACAGTAAAAAAATTCTTATCGGAACTAAATAATGTGAGGTTAAGCTGTTTCTCAAAATCCATCTGGTATTGTGTAATGCTATTTATCGCAGGTTTATTTTTCATATTTATATTGCCCAGCAGGTCAAATTTTTCTGCATCTGAGATTAAATCGGCTTTAATAAACTGTAGAGATCCATTTTCTGTTTTCCAATAATAAACTTCGGGATGATCGGTGATTAGCAGTTGTGCAGAAATTACCTGAATATCAATATTAGGATATTCTTTAAAAGTAAATCCAAAATTGTTGTGTTCATATTCGCCCACATTTAAAAAGTTATCCTTCTGATATACAACATATATATGTACAAGACCATCTATTCTTTTAATCTTTAAATCTTCAATATCGCCCGGGGTGTATAACTGATAGGTTTTTGCTTCATTGGTTGTGAAGTCTAGATTAATTATTTCAAGCATTTTACTTCCGGCAGAGTAACAATAAAATCCTTTTTGAAATGGCATCGTATCATCTACCACAATCCACTCATGATCATTCGATAGAGTTACTGAATAATAATAGGAAGGGATTCCGCTCGAATTATTTATAAGAATATGAAGTGAATTACTAAATTTATCAATGTAACAAAAATCAGGCACACGGTCATTTCCATAATCAAAAGATTTAATTGTAAACGGCTGAACACTGAAAATTAATTTTGCTTCATCCGGTAAAGACGATAATTTTGAAATAATATTTATCTCGCCTTTCTTATTCAGCAAAGCCAGTCTGTTATTTTCTCCTGATTTAAATAAGTGAATATCAATTAGACCTTTTTCTTTCATATAAATAATTTCAGGATGAAACTGGTTGCTGCCTTTACCGAAGATTACCGACAGCAATCCCTGAACTGTATCTACATAAGCAATATCGTTCAGGTTATCACCGTTAAAATCAGCTACAGCATAACGATGCGGAACATATTGTAAATTTATAACAATGGTGGAATCATAATAAGATTGAAAATCTCCAAAAATAATTTCAAAGGAATTTTTTACTGAGTAAATCAGATCATCATAATTATTATTATCAAAATCTACTGTTTTTAAATTTTCAATGTTTATACCGTGAGTTAATGATCGAATATATTCAAAATTATCCTCGCCATCATTATAAAATATATCCAATGAATTATCAAACAGATTAAACGCAGCTATATCCTGATACCCGTCATTCGAAATATCTGCAAAAACTGCTTCACCATAACTCGAGTTAACATCAATTTTCGACTCAACCAACCGACCATTCTTAAAATGAAGAATAGACAACCCATTAAACCCGCTGCCCGAAATCAAGTATTCTGAATTACCATCGTTATTTATATCACCAACACTAATATTTTCAGGGAATGAGTTAAATTCTAATTTAGAGATTATTTTAAACCTTCCATTTTTGGAAAATCCAAACAATCCTGCAATCCGGTTTTTGCGCGAGGTAAAAGCAAACTGTATCGATTTGCCTGCCTTATTATAAACGGGGTATATATTAGAAAAGGGAAATGGTACAGAAGAATTTTTATAATTTGTAAAACCAGAGTCTAAGATTCCTTCAGCAACTACAAATGATTTGTGAAGCGAAGAGTATAAAATAATATCCTGAAAAGAATCATTATTTACATCCGCAACTGTCAGACTGGAAAATCCAGGAAATGCAGGGAATGAATTCAGCTGGCAAAATCCATTAATAGGAACCTGGGCAAAAGCAGAATTTAGGAAAAGAACCCAAAGGATTGCTAAGCTAATCCTTCTTGCTTCGTGTTTGAAGTCTGTGTTCTCTCCTTTTAAGAGCTTCATCATAACGTCTTTTTTCTTCCTCAGTTTCGGGAATAGCTTGAATGGTTTTTACTGGATTTCCTGCTTCATCCACAGCTACAAAAGTTAAATAGGCAGTGTTGCTGTGCACTTTAATTCCTTCCTTAAATGATTGGGCAAAAACTTTTACACCCACTTCCATTGATGTTTTAAAAACCCGGTTAACCGAAGCATATAAGGTTACAGCATTACCCAATTTGATTGCTTGGTGGAAGTCAATCCTATCAACAGAAGCAGTAACACAAACCCTTTGAGAATGTTTTCCGGATGCGAGTGCAGCGCAGATATCTATCCAATGCATCAACTGCCCGCCTAACAAGTTACCAAGCTGGTTTGTGTGATGCGGAAGAACCAGTTCGGTGCTTATTATCTTCGAATCACCGATTTTTTTTTCACTGCTTATCAATTGGACGAAATTTTTCCTTCCAGTGAATCTTTAATTTCCCTGATTTCCTGGCTTTCTTCAACATCGGGGAAAAGAAGAATAAACTTTTTCATATCAACCAGTGCTTCATCATCCCGTTCGCGTTCTAATAATAACATGATTTTTTTGTACAATGCTTTTGATGCATATTCGGTATCATGATATGTTTCTACAACATAGTCGTAATATTTCATTGAAGCAGTGTAATAATCCATTTTTGCATAAATATTGGCAATTAAAAAATCTTTTTTAGCAAGCTTAAAATTTAGTAAATTAATTTTCTCCTCAGCTTCATGCACTTTTTCATTTAACGGAAAAAAATCGATGAATGCCTGGAATTCCTGTATGGCCTTTTTGGTATAAGCCTGGTCTAAATTATAATTTGGTGAGAGTTCAAAATAGCATTCAGCTAACATTAATTGTGCATCGGGAACAAAAGAACTTGCCGGCATATTTTTTATCAATTTACTAAACTCATAGGCAGCAATAATATATTCCCCTCTTAGAAATCTTGTTTTCCCGATATAGAATTGTGCATCATCAATAATACTACTGCCGGAATATTGTAGGAGAATCGCTTCAAATTCTTTTACAGCTTCTTCATCATCTTCGTCTTCATATAACCTTATGGCATTCTTAAGCCGATCCTCAGGGGAGAGGTTAACTGTATCAATAGATGACGAACAGCTCCACAATAAAATTATTGTTAGAAATAGAAAAATAAGTTTATTCATAAATCTGCAAATTCTTGAAAAAATTTAGTTATAAAATTAACCAAAAATAAAAAGTCTTCAAAGGTAAATTAAATTACTTACTGCGAACTGAAAAGAACAAAATAATGGCAGCCGCTGCAACGCCTATCGCAATAACCGGTTCCCAGATACTTGAAAAGAACGGTTCGGCTGGAATTTTTGCTGTGGCCTTTGAAGTCCGGGACGCCCTGGGAGTGGTAACCGCAGATACGGTGCGGATCACGGTGCACGACACGCTTTCGGCTCCCGTGGCCCTGATTTTTGCCCCAGCCAGTACTGACACAACCATCATCACCGGGGACAGCGTACGCTTCGAGGGATTTCTATCCCCCGCAGGCGCCCAAGGAATAAGGCTTACCTGGCTTTACGGGGCAGGCAGCGGCTTAGCGGCTGACTCCAGCCAATCTCCAGGCTGGCGCACTTTTAAGCTGGCCGGGACATTCAGCGTCAGTTTTACCGCCACCGACAAATCGCTGCGTTCTTCATCAGACAGCTTGAGCATCAGGGTGTTGGAGAATCAAGCGCCGGTTGTTTCGATCACCCAACCGGCCGCGAGCGCGGTCTCCATTGGAGTCGGCAGCACAATCAGCTTTCTGGCCACGGAAACGGATCCCGAACTGCGGCCCCTGACCAGAGTCTGGACCTGGGGCAACGGCAGCGGGATTGCACCTGCTGCTTCGGACACATCGGTTGCCGCCGGAGCGCGAACTTTCACTGTTGCCGGAATTTTTCCGGTAATTTTCAGCTCCACTGATGATAAAGGGCTGACCTCGGCGGACACCGTAACGATATCAGTCGTCAACAACACCTCTCCGCTGGCCAGCATCACCATCCCCAGCGCCGATACTACCATTGCGGCCTGGAGCAGGTTGAGCTTTGCCGCTACCGACTCAGACCCGGACGGCAGTGTGACAAACCGCGCCTGGGACTTCGGCGCAGACTCCGGCAGCGGAGTTTCCGCCGCCGGAGACACCAGCGCGGTTACCGTGATGAAAACTTTTGGCATCCCCGGAGTCTTCGACATTCTCTACACCGTTACCGATAACCTGCAAGGCAGCGCTGTAGATACTCTGCGCCTGACAGTACTGGCCAACGGACGACCCGGCGCCCTGATCCTCAGCCCCGGCGGCCAGCAATCGATTACCGCCGGAGACAGCCTGAGTTTTTTGGCCACGGTTGCTGATCCCGACGGCACGATAGTCTCTCAGCTCTGGACCTTTGGCTCTGGAAGCGGCATCCCGGATGCCGCGGTTACGATCCCCGACTGGCGCACGTTCAGCCTGCCAGGGAATTTTGCGGTAATCTTTACAGTCTGGGACAATGTTGGCGCAGTGGATGCCGATACGGTCAACGTCTCGGTCTCTCCCTAGAAGCGTACTCGTCGGCAAAATGCGCAGAATTTTTTAATCGGCTGCCACTTAAGGATGGCCGGGAGACTTACCTGATCCGGACGGGAAAACCCGCAGTAGACTTAGAAATTGTTCGTAGATAAGCCTTTAGGAATCACCTTGGGGCAGAGTTTTTTCAACGCCGGAGGCAGCTGTTTTTTCCGTCATTCCGGGAGTAAATTGGGCAGAGGAATTAAGACCATAGCGGCCCGGATGAATCATCCCCAGGCTGAGGACCAGTTTAAGCCCATCTTCCACCGAAAGAGTCAGCGGATGCAGTTCGGCCTGTGGAACAATCAGGATAAAACCTGAGGTTGGATTGGGGGATGTAGGAACAAAAACATGCACCACATCTTCACCCCCAGCTAAATTTAATTCTGTGGCAACCACTGCCTCCTACCTGCTGGTTACGAAACCCACCGAATAGATCCCCCTGCGCGGGTATTCGAGCAACACCACCTGCTCAAAGTTTTCTTCATCCATTTCCAGCAGGGCGTCGCTCACCTGTTTAATCGAACCAAAAATTGAACCAACAAAGGGTATGCGTCCAAATACGGCATCTTTGAATTTGTTGAGCTTGGCTCCAAGATAGGTTCGCCCCAGCAGGCCGGTAAGCCAGATCAACAGCAGCAGGCTGACAAACCCCACTCCCTGAATATACTCTCCGAAGAGTCTGGCAAACTGACGGCCCAGAATCTGATCCATTAAATGAAAAAGCCAGGTCACCAGAATAATGGTGGCGATCACTGGAAGGAGGATCAGCAATCCGGTGGTAAACTGACCCCGAATGGTTTTAAGCAGAGATTTACCCGACATTAGTGATAGATTCCTTAAGCAATAATTTAAACAGGATTTTTCAATCCGCAGAGAAAACACCCAGACCTGACTTGGAAAAGATACTGACGGAAATCTTAACTTTTCGCTCAGCCCGGCGCAAGTACCTTCTTGTCGGAGAAGCTGCGTATTGGCCGTACAACTGACAAACCTTCAGTACGTTGAGTGAAAAAATCCAGGTTGACAAAGATTACCAGGAGTTTTAGTCTGAGCCAAAACTCATCGGTAGGCTGTCTGAACATTGGCAGCAGCGCCAGTGAAATTTTTTCAGGCGGAGCCTGCTGAAAATGATAGTCAACGGATTTTCCGCTGAAG
>JADFPP010000104.1 GCA_022562275.1 Bacteroidota bacterium | reverse complement strand
TGTTTTCATTTTAGAAATAGCAAATAGAAAAGATGCGTATAGTTAAACTTAAATAGATATTCATTAATGGTCTTAGAGTTTCTATTTTTCAATCTCCAATTTCACGATTGGGGATTTTTGTTTTTAAATTCATTCGCGCATCAGCGGCAGAATCATAGCCACTAACCTGCTTGCCGGCAGGCAGGTTACACCAATGGACACTAATTTTTAAAGCTCATTATTATTAACTTTAATACGCTAAATATTTGTGGATATGGCAAACAAAAGAAAACAACAAATAATACTCTCAGCGGTAAAACTTTTTTCGAGACACGGACTCGGGAAAACAACTCTTGATGAAATTGCCCGCGAAATAAGAATAGGCAAAGCAACCATATACCACTACTTTGAATCGAAAGATGAACTCTTTTTTGCATCGTTAAAATGGGAAGCTGATCAATTCATTGAGGATATTAAAGCAATATTTAATAATGAGATGTTAGCAGTGGGTGCGAGAATATTAGAGTACCTAAGCTATAAAGAAAATGTGGATAAGCATTACAAACTTCTTTCCGATCTTTTAATTCAATTAGTAAAAAATAATTCATTCGAGAAAGAAAAAGATATTCTAAAGGATTTATTGATCAGAGAAGAAGAAATAGTAAAACTTGTTCTTAATTCGATTTACAGCAGCAGACTGGAAGGAATGAACGAATCTTTGCCAAACTATATTGTTATTTCAAGCTGGGGCGCTTTCTTTGGAAATAAAATAAATCACATCTCAAATCCCGATAGAGTATTGAGCACAAGGGACTTTATGTTTAAGAGTCTTGAAAATATATTGAGTTAATTACTATACGATTATTTTCTTTATCAAGCATATCAAGCTCGTCATCCAGCTCAATCACTTTTAATGCATATAGAAATTATTGTTTTTAATTATTCTAATTATATTTTTTTTACTTGCATCTTAAATTTTATTTGTTATATTTGATGTGGGAATTCCCACTAATTAAATATATAACATTGGATGAATTATGACTGATATAATACTTAAAGAATATGATGTAAAATTAGACGACAAGAAAAGAGTTACTCTTCGAGGGACCCTCAATTCTTATTTTAATATAAAGATTTACAAAACAGGTAAGATTGTTTTAAGTCCTCGTATATTAGTTGATCCGAATGACATTCCCAAAAGCACATTAAAGATCATTGATAAATCAGCAAAGAATATGAAAAAGGGTAAAGTCTCAAAACCTGTCAACCTGTCTAAATATAAATAAGATACGATGCAATTCGAGATTCTTTTGGGGGAACCTGATGTTGTAAAATATTGGTCAATACTTGATCAACTATATGATTCTGGTAAACTATCAGGAAAAGATAAAACTCATTTTAATAAAATTGTTAAATCATTCCGTTTATTAGCCTCTAATCCACGTTCAAAAAGTCTATCCACTCACGAAATTCAGGCATTAACAAAGAGGTATGGCTTTAAAGTATTTCAATCATATCTGGAAAATAAAGCACCTGCAGCCGGAAGAATTTTCTGGGCTTATGGCCCTTCCAAAGGTCAAATTACTATTCTTGCAATTGAACCTCATCCGGAAATGAAATCTAAATCTTACGCTCGAATTAAACTATCTAAGTTCCCGTCTACAAAAAGAAAAAATAGTTAAACTTGTATTAAGTCTAATCTACAGCAGCAGACTGGAAGGAATGAATGAATCTTTGCCAAACTATATTGTTATTTCAAGCTGGGGCGCTTTCTTTGGAAATAAAATAAATCACATCTCAAATCCCGATAGAGAATTGAGTACAAAAGAGTTTGTATTTAAAAGTCTGGAAAGTATTTTAAGTTGAAGGGACTGCTTAGAAATAGAATATGAAGGTATTGTCGTTTTTGAATCTACTTATCGGTAGACAGGATTATTTCAAAATTTAACAAAAGAGGTTTAAATGAATACAGGAGAGGAGATAATGAAAACTCTCCTGTATTTATAGCTTTATTTACTATTGGCTTTAAGAAATGCGAGTATATCATCCCAATTAGATTTGAATGATTCAAAACTAACTTGATTTCCATTAAGGATAGTACTCCAGTGGCGCACATCAGCTGCTTTTACTACAGCCTCTTGAATTTCTTGGTCAGTTGCACCGAGCATTTTTGCCATTGAAGTGTGTGCATATACACAATATTCACAGGGAATCTGGGATGCCACTGCGAGCCCAATGAGTTCACCATATTTTGGTGGAATAGCTGCATCTGGACTACTCATTGATTTAAACCAATCCCAGGTACTAGCACGCATGTGCATAGGTAATTTTGTAAACATAACTGGAACCGACCCAAACATTGCTTTCATTTCCTCTTGAGCTTTTTTCCAGCTATCTGACGAGCTTTCCTGAGCAAGCAAGGGTGATGAGAGTACAAATACAGCAATGCATACTGTAATTATAAACTTTGTGCGGTGAAATAGTTTATTCATAACAAGTCTCCTTTAGTTGTTATTGGTTAGAAATTAATTAATCGAGAAACAGAAAAATTATTTAGCCCTCTGTAATAAAAGCATTAACAAGTGATGAATGCAGAAATGTAAATTTCACATAATGCTAATTTTGTACTTGATACAATAATAGATAATAAACACCTATTTAGCAAATTATAACTTAAGAAAATGCTGATCGTCTGATTCTCACATTATATAGATCTTAACTTCGTCATATAACGGAGTTGTTCCTTAGCCAATACTCGTAAAGGTCAGTAGATTTTACGGACTCTATCCATTCATACTTGTCCGCCGTAACCCGGTAACTGACAGACGTTCGAATGAATGCCGCATTAGTTTACAGTCTGCACTGCACTGCCTGTCTGTCCAGTCGATTTACTTATTATACGTTTACTTTATTAATATTAATTTCTTTGTATCACTAAAATTGCCAGCTTGCATTCGATAGAGATAAATCCCACTTGCAAGATTACTCCCGTCAAACTCAATCTCATAATTGCCAATTGTTTTTTCCTCATTAACTAATGTTTTAATCTCATTGCCCAGAATATCATAAACTTTTATAATTACTATGGCTTTATTAATAATTGAGTATTTTATTTTTGTACTCGGATTAAAAGGATTGGGATAATTCTGATGTAAACTAAACTCATTTGCAATCTGTGGTTTTTCATCTAAGCCGGTAATAACGGGTGCTACCGCGTAACCAATTCTACCGGGAAAGGGAAAAAAATCTGGAAGCCCACTCATCCACATACGATAAAGGTCACCGTCTTTAATAACACTGGTCGCCCCGATAGCAGACGCCCATGAACCTGATACTCCTGTTAAAATGGGATTATTAGAGTCTTTAATCCAGTTAATACCATCCTTAGAAGTAGCATAACCAACTGCCCCATTACCTGTAGGCATGTTAATCCCTTCATACAACATCTCATATCCGGCGGGAGTGGTCAGAACAGATGGAGACCAAGCCCATATCGCCTCCCAGGAGCCGGGACTACCGAGAGGTAAGACCGGATCGCTGAATTGAAAGGGTGGGTTTGTTGTTGTGGAGTCATCATATTTTGTCCAGTTGATCCCATCTGTGGAAATGGCAAGACCCATTCTTATAATAACATTTGGGAATGTTCCGCCCGTGCCACCTGAATACCACATTTTGAAGGTGTTTTCTTCCTTAATAACAGCACCTGTAATTATGTGCGAATCATCCCACTCTCCGGCGAGACCTCTTTCGAGCACCGGTGCATCTCGTCTCGTCCATGCGATGCCATTAACAGACGTGGCATATCCGATCATGTGTCCGGGCCCAGCGGGTGTTGATGCATTAAAACTTTCATACCACATCCGCAGTGTATCACCATCCTGAATAACGATCGGGTGAAACAAACCAACTTGGTCCCACATGCCGGGTCTGCCATCCATAACAGGGTTATCGTTATACTTCGTCCAATTAATACCATCCAGTGACCAGGCATAACCGATAGAAAAGTTGTTATTAAAAATATGACTATCACTCTTTCCACTATACCACATTTTCAGAGTGTCCCCCACTAAGATTACAGATTGCAACCAAACAGTTCCTTCATCCCAACTACCAGGCGCACCCAAATTAAGAACTGGGTTGCCAAAATATTGTTCCCAATTAACTTGCGCTAATGTTATGTTGTAGCTAACCAGAAGACACATAATCAATAGGAAAAAAAATTTTCGAAATAATTCAATAACTTTCATGGCAATTTTTCTCCTTTATTTTTTTTCATAATTTAGCGAATTATTGTGGGATTAAATTATCGATCATTCGTATTAGTAACCGGTAATAATTAATCACTAAAATTTTTTTTAATCTTTCAATTTCATTCTAAAATATATTCAAAAATGTATTTAGCAGCAATATAAATACTCAATATATTAATAATTTTAATCCCTTTCAATTTGCCCGTCTATCCGAGTTACAACCGAATTTCTGTTCAGATTATACTTCATTGTTGATAAGTCTTCCTTTTGTCCGGTCGAATAAAATAAAACATTACCAAAGATGTAAGTGCACCTAATGTGTCTGATAACATATCCTTTTGGGCATCCCATATATCTCCTTGTGATCCAAGGAACTCTACTCCGGCACTTCCGCCTTCAACAGCAGCATACCACCACTCAATAATTTCATATCCCGCAGCAATACTCATTATAAAAAACAAACTAAAAATCATCCCCAATTTGAGTTCACAATATTTTTTTCTTAGCAGCCACTCCGCCATTCCATAGGCGTAAAACCCGATAACAAAATGTCCGACACGATCGAAGTGATTTCTCTCCGTCCCTAACATTTCAGTTACCCACTCAAATAGAACATTAGGAAACGTATAGTGCCCACCGATCGTATGCCAAAATATCCAAATAGAAAATAAACCATAGGCAAAGTTGCTAAAACGGAACTTCCTATATGTAAATACAAATAGCGTAAATATTATTATTACGGGTGTTATTTCAGCTAACCAGACTTCTCTCGAAACAGGAGAAATAGCGAGCGCAATAAAAAAGAGTACATATACACCCGCCAGTACGTGGGGGAAATACTTATTTAACAAAACGACTCCATTATCTAATTAGGTTACATACGGCTTTACAGTTAATGTTCTTGTACCCCACCTGCCACCCGGAACAGGCATGAAGGCTGGCTCACTAAGAATAAAAGTAATTTTAATATTATTATTATTCTACTTTAAGTCAAGAGAAAGTTTACATGGTTGGTAATTCTCTACTATTAAAGATATTTAGGTACACTATCAGATTAGATAAAATGATATATATATTTTTTTCAATTACCTGCAGTACAAATAAATGTTTCTGCCTAAACTCTAAAATATTTCCTGGTAGTATTCACTAAAACTAAAGCCCATCAATAATTGATGGGCTTCTTAAATTTAGGTGAAAAAGTTTAACCCGAATTAATTAATTATAAAGTAAAATTAACAGTTGCCAATACTATGCGTCCGTTGAATCCGAACTGATTCACTTCCCAGGGATATTTAAATCTACCACCAAGGTCAGTTACAAAATCACCTTTTGTATCAATCACATCAGGAAAAACATCAAATAGATTATTCACTGAAACTGTAAAGGAAATTTCATTAGTGATTCTTAAGGTGGCAAACAAATCAGTTAATACTTTTGCAGCGAAAGTCTGATCAAAAGCTGCGTCACCAGCATGTTGCCATGTTACACTTCCAAAATAAATTCCCGTAACGCCAAATGTTAATGGATCAAAATCATAGGAGGCACCAAGAATTACTTTTTCAGTTGGTCTTGCTGTTAATATACGTGATTGTTCTTTCCGATCGAATATATCAATTCCATCATCTTCAAGAACTTTGGGTGTATTAATTCTACCTTCAATGGAATGATCAAGAAAAGAAGCTGCTAAATTTAGCCTCAATTTACCCCAGTCGTAGGTGGCTACAATATCTATTCCCTGTGTGCGTGTATTAACGGCATTAATAAAGAATTTTAAGCTTGTAATACTATTAGCCTGTAAAATTTTACCAACTGTAGATGTTGTATCGTCTTCGTCTACAAAGATAGCACTGGAGTAAACAATCCTGTCATCCAGGTCGATCTGAAAAACATCAACACTAACGAATAAACCATCAATCGGTCTGCTTGCAATTCCAAAAGAAATATTTATAGAGGTTTCTTCTTTTAATTTATCCACACCCAATTGACGTAAAACAGGACTGTCATTATCAAAAGTACCTTGATTACTGACTGTACCGGCAGAAATTAATGTTTGAATATTACTCAAGAAAATTTGATGCAATGAAGGTGCACGGAAACCTGAAGATATCGAACCTCTAACACTAAATTTATTATCCGATGTTTTAACACGACCGGTTACTTTAAATGAAACGTTCTCTCCAAAGTCACTATAATCTTCGAAGCGGGTAGCACCACCAAGAAAAATATTTTCTGTTATATCAAGACCAAGATCTAAATATACACCAACATTTGTACGTTTTGCATCTACTGCATTCTGAGGTTGTAAACCGGGAAAGGATTGTACACCACCGCCAAAAAATGATGCCTCGCCTCCCGCAATTGTAATAAAATTTTCTTGTCTAAATTCAGTACCGATACTCACAAATAATTTTTGAAACAGTAATTTTGAAATATCAAAATTTATTATATTATTATTAAATTCGTATCCACCGGGATCAAATATTGTTGGGCTCAGTTCCTCCAAATCGAGATTTATTGAATTATCAACCTTATAATCAACAGTATTACTACCAAATGTGTAACTAAGATCATAATTCCAATCATTTGTCTGAGAACGGAATCCAGTTGTCCATTGCGCATCGAATATAGATGTTTCAAAAGTGGGTTGAAATCCTTGATAGACAGTTCCTTCTTTATGTTTTATAAAAAATTCATCCGGAATCCAATATGGTGCTCGATATAAAGCATAACTTAAACCCTCTCTAAAAACCAGACCTCCAAAGGAATAAACTTCACCTACATCTTCTATATTAATTTTACCATTATAATAAGTGTTTGCAGTTTTCATATTTGGTAAACCTATACGCATTCTGAGATCAGGATTTGCCGCAACCCATGGATGAGTACCATCTAATAATGTAGGATCGTCAAAAACTACTCCGAACAAACCATCCCTGCCGGGAGTACCGGCTCTGTTTGTTTCTTCTTGATTTGAATAACCTGTTGATACATTCAGAAATCCATCTTCACCAATTTTTAATCCTGTGTTTACAGTAGCCCCAATTTGAAATCCATCACCTTCGGCTGTAATGCCAGAGTAGGCGCCTATTACCGTTTTTTCAGTTTGATCATTCAGAATAATATTTATCACACCGGCAATAGCATCTGAACCATATTGAGCGGATGCACCATCACGCAGAATTTCCACACGTTTTATTGCATTTATTGGAATACTGTTCATGTCCACACCAACATCGCCTTTTCCCGGTGTATCATTTATATAAACTAAAGCAGAAGGATTTTTTCTTTTTCCGTTAATTAGAACAAGAGTACGGCTCGGACCTAAACCTCTTAAATCTGCAGGATCAAAATGAGCAGTAGCATCTGAAATTGTCTGCTGAGTAGAATTAAAAGAAGGCACGGTGTAATGGAGCATTTTATCAAAAGATGTTTGTGAAGTTGATTGCAGATCTTTCAATTTTATATTATCAATCGGAACGGGTGAAGTAATCGATGTTCTGGGTCTGAAACGCGATCCAACAATTACAACATCTTCAGAACTGTAAATGTCTACAATTAATAGCACATCTAAAAAGCCATCGCTGCTTATCGTTATAGTTTTTTTCTCATAACCAATATATGAGAATACCAAATCAACAGGAAGATCATCAACATTCAAACTGAATTCTCCATTTAATCCGGTTGATGTTCCTGTTGTTGTGTTTTTTACCAGAATGTTAACACCCACTAAAGGTGCCGGTATGGAGCCAAAAACATCAGAACCGGTAACCTTACCTTCAATAGTTGCTTCTTGCGCAAAAGTGATAATTGCGCAAAACATTATTAAAAGGAAAATGTAAAATTTTTGCATAGTGTACCTTGAGTTAAGTTAAAAATAAAACTTTTGGAACCACCTGGAAGACCATAACTACTAATTTTAAAAACGGCAACTTTATTGGGATTTTCCATCACCTTCAATCATGGCTTCATTAGCAGCCCCATCAGCAATTGTATTTTCCCCACTAAACTTTTGTGGCTTTATGTTTATTATCCATCCAAGTAATAAAATTTTATGAATTATAACTGAAAGTATTAAACATAATAACACACCGATTGGAATAATTCAAACTATAGGCATAACCTCAAATTATGTTAAAAATAAAATTAATTAGTGCATCCCCATAACTATATCAAATAATTTATTTTGTTCCTTCATGCTAATTTTTAAATTATCTATTTGAACTCTTTCAATTTACAGAAATAATTTATTATAAGACAAATAACTTTTAAATTAAAAACAATATTTGCGTGCACATATCTTTATCGCGGTCAGTCTCTAAATTCTTTTTAATATTTAATAGTAACAATTCTTTGTTTTAAAATTCACGCTATGTTATAAGACAACAGGATTTTATGACACAACTCTACAACTCACAAATGAAGTTACTGGATAATTAATACTTACAAGTAAATTTTTCATCTTTCCTGTTGTCGATTGAAATTTACAATAGAGTATAGAGAAACCTACAAATTATTTAAAAAAGTTCGTAAAATTTTTGTTTTGATAGTTTATACTTTAATAAATAATATATAAATGCAAAAATTTCATTTGGTACGATTCTTAGTACTGTAATTACATTATATAAGTCGGATTCAGGAGATAACAATGGAACGAATATCAATAAAAAGTTTTTTTTCACCGGAAACTGATTGGGAATTAAACCAATATAGAATCCTGGGTGGAATAAAAGAAGTATGCATTGATTTTGATAAAAAGAAAATTTATCCAACGCTTGCAATGCTTATCAAACTAAAACATTCTCTTGATCAAATAAAAGAAGAAAGAAACAATCTTAATGATAAATTTCCCAGGCAGATTAAAGGTTTTGATATCAATGAACAGAAAATAATTTATGAACCCTTGGGTGATCTTAACCACAATGATAATATCGAATTGATATTCACTTTAATTGAATGGGCTTTGCCTTACATTACCGAGGCAATTGATAAAGGGATTGTTCTTTTTGATTTTGTTGATAAGAATATAATGTTTGAGCAAGTTGGCATTATGCCGATGTACAAAGATGAGGGATATTTTTTTATTACAGATAATATTGCTTTTGAGCTGCAGGTCCATCGCTATGAATGCTCGCTGTTTGCATCCGGCAAGGATAAATACAGAGCGTTAAAAACTGAATTTGTCCGAAGTGAAAGACAGAAAATAATAAGAAGATCACCTGAATCAATAAAACATGAATTAATAAAAGAAAGGAAAGATTTACCCAATCCGGCAACATTTCTCTGCGATTCTGATCTGGATTTTCCATTCGAGGAAACAATTTTTCCGGTAGCTAAAAGAAAACTGATTGCACACATTGCAGCCTGAATTATCCTGCAGTAAATACAATTATAACAATTACTATCACACCAAAGTTTGTTAATTGAAGATTTGGTCTATCAGTTTTTTTTCTTCTTTGGTTTATAACCAATACGATGGAAAGGATTTACCACGCTCGTTGCTATGTTTCTAAGATGTCCATTAATTCTTTTTAAGGATCTGAAATAAAGCGCAAGAGCAGCCGCACTACCAGCAGTAATCGTGGGGTCGATTTGTTTAACAAGTGCCATAAGATTTTCATCACTAACTTTTGCAATCCATTTAAATTCTTTTATCAATTTTCGACCAGCTTCTTCGTCTGAATTTCTAAAAACTTCAATAGTCCGACGGAAATTTTCTTCGACTGAATCTTCAATGCTTATCAGATCATCTTCAAACTTTCCACCGTGCAGACTCTGTGGATGATTTTGTGCAATCTCAACAATATTCTTTGTGTAATCACCAATTCTCTCAATATCTATCACAATACTTACAAGCACTAAACCGGATGATAATTGTTCACCATCTGTAAGAACGAGATGATTAAAAACATCCTTCCGAACCTCACGCTGGTATTTATTGACTTCAATATCTTCATCAGAAATATCAA
>JADFPP010000027.1 GCA_022562275.1 Bacteroidota bacterium | reverse complement strand
GAAAAGGGAACGGTGTCCCACCGTGTAAGGCTTTTGATCTATAATCATATATCTGGCGCAGATATTTTTCAAATGATTTTTTAGACCAATCAATGCGACCATGAATTGGTGGTCTTTCTTTTGGTTCTTCAGGAAAATATTCCAAAGTAAAATCAACAAATGTTTTTGTTGCACCCATATAATCTGAAATTTCATTTGCAACTTTTTCTACCAAGTCAATACCGCCCTGTTCTCTCAATATTTTTTCTAAATTTGGTTTAAACAATTTTAATCTTTCTATAGGATCTACTTTTTCTTTTCTCCATTTATTTGCTACCGTTTCAATAGAAGATACAAACATAATCCAGGCAAGTTCAGGTTGATTTTCTGAAATCCATAAGCCAGTTTGATATAATCTTGCAGCCCTTACTAGTTCAATTGCATTTTCTTCGGATAATTCGTGGAATCTTGATAAATGATTATTTGGAAGTAATTTAAAAGTTCCCAACTTTTGAGGAAGGATTAATCTTTTATCTTTTTTCTTAAACGTAAGTGGTTGTTTAACATATGAACCATATGATACGGGTCGACCTTTAGGATCATTTCCTCTAAATTCTCTAATAACTCCACCAGCCATTAATCTAATACCGAAACAGAGCGAAACTAAAGCAGCAATTTCATCAACCAAGTCACCACCGTGATATCTGCTAGTATCAGTTTTATTCATTTTTATTTTAGAATGATCAACTTCTAAATGGTAATCAAGTCTTAAAACCAAGGCTGGTATATCGAGGTTGTTAATATCAAGTGGAACTGTATTGAATAATTTGTACGGTCCTAAATTTTCTGTTAATTCACCAGTAATATGAGCGTCTGTATGAAGTGGATATTCAGAAGTTTCCACAAGCACAGATTTGCTTAAATATGCTTTCCAATTTTCAAATGAAATTGGACCAATTATTTTATTAATATTTTTCATATTATCAATACGCCTAACATATTAATAATCTGCAATATTCTCACTTGTACTGTAATGTAATCTTGCATTAATATTGGTTTTAAACTCAATCGTTTACATCCTCTCAGGTGCAGTAACACCCAAAATACCCAAACCGTTTTGCAATACAGTTTTAGTAGCCTCGGCAAGCGCTAATCTGGCGTCTGCAAGTTTCTTTTTGCTTCCAAGTATTCTGCAAAAAGTATAAAATTTATGGAATGCCGCTGCCAATTCTTCCAGGTATGAACAAATCCTGTGCGGTTCAAAATTTTCCGAAGCATAAAGTATTTCTTCTTCGTACTTATTTAATTTTTTCAGTAATTGCTGCTCTTCTTCCTTTACTAACAAATCAAGATGCCTGGTGGATGCTATAATATTTTCCCCTGAAACGGTTCGTATGATCGAACAAATTCTTGCGTGTGCGTACTGCAGGTAGAAAACAGGATTCTCATCAGACTGTTTTTTTGCAAGTGTTAAATCAAAATTCATATGAGAAGAAGTGTTTCTCATAATAAAGAAGTACCGCACAACATCAATGCCCACTTCATCAACCAATTCATCAAGAGTTACATAGTTGGCTTTACGGGTTGACATCTTCACCACTTCACCATTTTCTAGTATCGTTACAAATTGATAGATAATTACTTTTATTTTGTTCACATCATAATCAAGTGCCTTTAAACCTGCAAGCACATCCGGATAAGATGCAACATGATCAGAACCGAAAACATCGACCATCAAATCGTATCCCCTATCAAACTTTGTAATATGATATGCAATATCCGGCAGGCGATATGTTGGCTCGCCAGTTGATTTAACAATAACTTTATCCTGTTCACCGCCCAACTCTATAAACTTCAACCAGACAGCTTTATTTTTTTCATAGGATAAGTTTTTTTCTTTAAAAGCATTTAAAAGAGCTTCAATTTTCCCTTCCTCGAAAAGAGTATTTTCATTATAGAATGTATTGAATTCTATTCCAAGTAGTTTCAATGATCTTTTAATATCATTAAAAATCTCCTGTTCTGCTCTCTCTTTAAATTTTCCTTCCGGTTTTTCTTCTTTAAGCTTATCCCCGTGCTCATCAAAAAATAACTTTGCAATATCTTTTATATATTCGCCCTGATAATAATCTTCGGGGAAATCAATTTTATCGCCCAACAACTGTAAATATCGCTGTTTCACCGAATCACCTAACACACGCATTTGTCTTCCTGCGTTATTAAAATAATATTCCCTGTCAACTTCATATCCAATTGATTCGAGCATGTTTGCAACAGTATCTCCAATCACTGCATTTCTTCCGTGTCCTACAGTCAGGGGCCCGGTTGGATTAGCAGAAACAAACTCTACATTTGCCTTCTTACCTTTGTACTTATCTACTCTTCCGTAATTTTCTTTTTGCTCTAAAATACTTTTAATAACCTTCGCAATAAATGAAGGTGTGAAAAAGAAATTAATAAATCCGGGTCCTGCAATTTCAATCTTTTGAATTATATCTTCATCATATTTAAGGTTCGAAATAATTTCCTCTGCGATTTGTCTTGGATTTTTCTTTAACTTTTTTGTGAGCATCATCGCTGCGTTACACGAAAAATCACCGTGGGATTCTATCTTTGGAATATCAAAGTTTATTTTAATATCCGATAGATAGCTCAATCTTTGTGCTGCCTCATTAAATATCTTTTCTAAATAGTTTTTCAATTTATTCTTTAGATTATTATTGAAATTTAATTTTTGTAAAGTGCAAAATAAGTAATTAAGGAGAGGATTAGAAAAATCAGTGATTTTGATTTATGATGGCGGGTTGATCAAATTGTCATTCAGAAAGAATTCTGTTAACATTATATGAACAAAGTATATTTATGTTTTCCATCCCGATGAATCGGGACAAGATGCCTGCTGAATGACCGAAAGGTAAGGCAATGACAGAAGTTTTTTTAGAAGCTTAATTAATACTTTGTGAATAAGCCGGATCGGTAAATTTCTCCTGCGGTGCATCACCCCATAATTTTTCCAGACAATAAAATTCACGTGCATCATTTTTAAATACGTGAACAACAACGTCAACATAATCGAGCAGCACCCAGCTTAAGGCACGGTAACCCTCCCTATGCCAGCACTTTATCCCCTCATCCCTCAATGATTTATCAATTTCATCTGCTATGGCTTTTACCTGTACATTGGAATCGGCAGAGCAAATAATAAAATAATCTGCAAATGAAGCAATATCTTTTAAATTTATTAAAACAACATCATATCCTTTTTTGTTAAAAATCAACTCGGTGATCTTTTTTGAAAAAATTTTAGTGTCCAAATTTCATCCTTAAATCATTTTAAAAAATTATTATAATCCTTACCGATTATTAAAGAAACATCCAAAAAGTAGTTTTTATTTTTTTGTTGAATTACATTCCATTTATCAATACCAATTACTTCGGCAAGATATTCAGCCTTTTCACTTTTACCAGATCTGTCTATCACGATTGTTTTATCAATATCGAATGATCTATAATTACCTAAGTTAACTACATCAAAATTTTTCTCTCTAAGAATATCCATAAACTTATCCGCAATTTTTGAGACACCACATCCGTTCAAAACCTCAACCTGTATAACCCCTGATGGTAACAAAGAATCACTACTTTCAGCCTGTGAATAAATAGCTTTGATTTTGCTTACGAGAGAATAGCCTAAAAATATAATTGCAAAAGAAAGGATTAAAATTGAAATGTTCAGGAATAATTTAATGTTCGTAGAGTAAGGTTTTTTATGCAATTTTGTTTCTTGAGTTTTAATGTTCACTCAGTTTTCTCTTATTTCTGCAAACACAATTAATGTTCATCTCAAGATTCAGGTTCTTTTTAATGATCATACTCCCTGAAAGGATTATTGTAGAAACCATAGAATGATCCATAAAAAGGATTTGAGTAATAGCTGCCATACGGCAAGCTTCGGTATTGAATTGAAATATTCATATCCTTAAATGGTGCGTAATTTACAGCGGCACTGCTAATATAAATTCCGTTTATATCATCCTGGAAACTCTTACCAAATGAACTATAAGGAGAAAAGATCATACTGATATCCATCTGAACGTTTAGATTATTCATCAATTTATAGTACATACTATTTGTATATGTACCCAATGATATTCCATTTCCACCGAAAGAAGTAAACGAAAGAGAAAACGAATGTCTCATCAGGAAATTTTCAGAGTTCAAAAATCCAAATGCATATCCTGAAGACTGGTCCACAATCCCTTCTTTTACGCCCGGTTTATTAAGTCCATCATCGCGATATTGTGCAAATAAGGAAGTTGTTATAATTATAATAAATATGAGAAAAAGTTTTTTCATTTTAACAATTTTTTGTAGCTAATTAAATAATATATAAAAATCCTTTGAAAGTCAATGACAAATATACCTCTCAGAAGTATTCTAAAAGATACCAAAAATTATTCCTTCCCCCTTGATAATATGAAAATGTATATTATATTTACACATTAAGATATGAAAAGGAATACCGAAACATATTATTATTCATTTTTATCAGTTATTTTAAATGGCTGGTGGTGGAGAATATTGAATATTAATATGTCTTGGTGATTCTGAGTTAAGTATGTAATTTTAAACCCTTCTCAGTACACTGGGAAGGGTTTTTTTATTATCAATAGGATGTGAATGGATTACGACACATTTAAATCGTTAGCACGTGAGTATAACTTAATTCCTGTTTATGAATTCATGACGGCAGATATGCTCACTCCGGTTACTGCATATCTGAAAATAAGAGAAAAGGAGAAATGCAATTTTCTTTTAGAATCCGTTGAAGGTGCAGAAAATTTATCAAGGTATTCATTTATTGGTAAGGACCCGGCTTTTGTTTTCAGTAACAAAGGAGGAATTATAAAGATCAGAAACAGTATAAAAGAAACGGAGAGAAATGAAAACGTATTTGAATTTATCAGGAAAGAAATAAATAAATACAATCACCCAAAATTAGATATTCTCCCGGACTTTACCGGCGGTTTAGTTGGATATTTAGGTTATGAGAATATTGCGTTGATTGAGAATGTTTTGAAAGATGATATTTATCTCACAGATCAGCCGGATTCAATTTTTGGTTTTTACGATACCGTTCTCGCATTCGATCACTTCAAGCATCAGATAATACTTATTACGAATGTTAAAATTGATAAGGAGACAAACCTAAGAGAGGAATATAAGGCAGCAAAAAAGAAATTATCCGCTCTTAAAAATGAATTGCGAAAGCCATTAATATATTCATCGGATTTTAAACTTACCGATGAGCTGCAGAATGATTTTGATCCGCAAGAGTTTTATGAGCATGTTGATTCAAGTAAAAAACATATTTATGAGGGAGATATTTTTCAAATTGTGATTTCAAAAAGGTTTTCAGCAAAATTTTCGGGTGATCTTTTAAACGTTTACAGAGCTTTAAGAATTATTAATCCATCACCTTATATGTACTTTCTTGAGTATGAAAATGATTTTTCAATTATAGGAACTTCGCCCGAAGACCTATTAAAAGTTAAGAACGGTGTTGCACAATTATTACCAATTGCAGGAACAAGAAAACGCGGGGAAACAAATGACGAGGATCTTGCTTTGGAGAAAAACTTAATGAACGATGCAAAAGAATTAGCAGAACACACAATGCTGGTCGATCTTGGAAGAAACGACCTGGGAAGAGTTTGTAAATACGGAAGCGTAAAAGTAACGGACTATATGAAAGTTCAACGTTATTCACACGTTATGCATATTGTATCTAAAGTTGAAGGAGAATTGTCTGATGATAAGGACTCAATTGATGCACTTAAATCATGCTTTCCCGCCGGAACTGTAACCGGTGCGCCCAAAATCCGGGCAATGCAGCTAATAAGAAAATATGAAAACTCCGCCAGAAATGTGTACGCCGGTGCAGTTGGTTATTTTGATTTTTCAGGTAACCTGGATTTATGTATTGCCATTAGAACTATGTTTGCAAAAGATAAAGTAATTTCCTGGCAGGCAGGTGCCGGCATTGTTGCAGATAGTATACCAAAATTAGAAGCAAAAGAGATAAAAAATAAATCGGCAGCGTTAGTTAAAGCATTAAAATTTGCAGAGGCATTGGATGAAGATTTTAGTAATTGATAATTATGATTCTTTCACCTACAATCTGGTTCAGTTGTTAGGAAACGAGGTGGAATCAATCATTGTTAAACGAAATGATGAAATAACAATTAAAGAAATTAGTGAATTAAATCCTGATAAAATACTTATCTCGCCGGGACCCGGTAAAGCAGAAGATTCTAATGTTTCTTTAGATTGTATAAAAGAATTCGGCGGTAAGATCCCCATTCTTGGAGTGTGTTTGGGACATCAGGCAATCGGCATTGCATATGGTGGAAATGTAATAAAAGCTCCCCGAATTATGCACGGGAAAACATCATTGATGAACCACGATGCTAAAACTATCTTCCAAAATATCCCGCAAAATTTCAGCGCTACGCGTTATCACTCACTAATTATAGAAAACTCCTCTTTACCGGAAGCACTGGAGATAAGCGCACGCACAGATGATGATATAATAATGGGAGTTCGGCATAAAGAATACCCAGTTGAAGGTATTCAGTTTCATCCCGAATCGATATTAACTAAAGTAGGTAATAAAATTATTAATAATTGGATTCGATTATGATAAAAAATATGTTGGATAAATTAGTAACGGGCACCGGCTTAAGTTTGGAAGAAGCCAGGCAAGTGATGAATGAAATAATGAAGGGAAATGTAAATCATTCTTTGTTAGCAGGATTATTAATAGCTCTAAAAGTAAAGGGAGAATCAGCAGAAGAGGTTGCAGGGTTTACAATAGCCATGCGAGAGAGAGGAATTAAACTTAATTATCCTGATGACAACGTAATTGATGTATGCGGCACAGGCGGTGATAATTCCGGCACTTTCAACATTTCCACCGCAGCAGCTTTTGTTGCTGCGGGTGCCGGCGTAAAAGTGGCAAAGCACGGCAACAGATCAATATCAAGCAACTGCGGAAGTGCTGATGTTCTTTCCGAACTTGGTGTAAATATTAATCTCACCGCAGAGAAATCTATTGAAGCTCTAAATAAAATCGGTATCACATTTTTATTTGCACCACAGTATCATCCTGCAATGAAATACGCTGCACAGGTTAGAAAGGAGCTTGGTACGAAAACTATCTTTAACCTGCTGGGACCTTTAACCAATCCTGCTGGTGTTAAAAAGCAAATCATAGGAACTTATAATAACAACGCTTCCGAGTTATATTCACAAGCCGCACAATACCTCGATTTTGAAAAAGTTTGCTTTTTATGTGCTGGGAATAAATATGATGAAATCATACTCGATCAAAAAACAAAGATGATTGAATACAACAAAGATGGTTTAAATGAATCGGAAATAAGTGCTGAAACTTTTGGTTACCCCGAAGTTAGTGTAAATGAAATTCAAGGTGGTGATGCTAAAGACAATGCTCAAATAATTTCGGAATTATTTAGGAATAAAAAACAAAACGGAATATTTTATACTGTATGTGCTAATGCTGCAGCAGCTCTTTACACAGCAGGTGTTTCAGATAATCTTTTAGATTGCAAAAACGCTGCGGAAAAATCCATTTTGGACGGGGCTGCTTACGATAAATTAAACAGGCTGATTGAATTCTAAATAGATGAAGATAAAATGATGAATATTTTAGATGAAATATTAGAAGTAAAGAAGAAAGAAGTCTCTGATTTAAAAAAATATTATACCCTTTCATCATTTACTGAGATGGAGTTTTTTGAGTCCTGGCTCCCACGTTTTACAGAGAAGTTAAATAAAAATAACATAGTTTCAATTATTGCTGAGATAAAAAAAGAAAGTCCATCTAAAGGAATGATCAGGGAGGATTTTGATCACATTGCAATCGCCGAAACATATTTTCAACATGGTGCAGATGCAGTTTCCGTATTAACGGATGTTAACTTTTTTAAGGGTAAGATTGAATATCTACGCGATATTGCCAGATTTAAAAATATTCCCCTGCTAAGGAAGGATTTTATAATTGATGAATATCAAATTTTTGAATCAAAAGCATTTGGTGCAGACTTAATTTTGTTAATAAGTGAAATCCTTTCAAAAAACCAGATAGCTGAATTAACACAAGCCGCTTATGAAATCGGTTTGGAAGTGCTGCTTGAACTTCATTCGGAAGAACAATTGAATAAAATTGATTTTCATCTTAACAGACTGATTGGCATAAACAATAGAAACTTAAACGATTTTTCAGTTGATTTAAATACAACTATTAATATTTCTAAAAAACTGCCTGATGATGTAAAAGTTGTTTCCGAATCCGGTATAAAGGATAAGGAAGACATTTATCAACTTAAAAAAAATAATGTCAATGCAATTCTCATTGGAGAATATTTAATGACGAGTGATAATATTGAAGCTGCCTTAATGCAATTAAAAGAGTGGTGCCAAAGTGAAAATTAAAATCTGTGGTATCACAAATATAGAGGATGCCCTGGCAGCAGAATCTCTTGGTGCGGATGCAATAGGTTTCATCTTTTATGAAAAAGGCAAACGATATGTTGCGCCTGAAACTATACGGGATATTACGAATGTTCTTTCCCCTTTCACAATAAAGGTTGGTGTTTTTGTTAATGAATCTTCGGAGATAATTAATACAAAATCAAAACTAGCAGGGATTAATGTTGTACAGCTTCATGGTAATGAAAAGCAGGATATCATAAATAGTATTTCACTTCCCGTAATAAAAGTTTTCCGGGTTGATGAAAATTTTGATTACAAAATGATTGACCAATATAACGGATGTTCAATATTACTCGATACTTATTCAGAAAAAAGTTATGGAGGAACCGGGAAGCAGTTTGATTGGGAAAAAATTCCCGCTAAAATTAGAAATAATATTATTCTTGCCGGAGGAGTATCGTTGGAGAATATTGAATTCATTTATAAAAATATAAATCCGGCAGCGGTTGATCTTTCTTCTTCGCTGGAAATAACGCCAGGTAAGAAAGATAAAAATAAGATGGAAAAGTTTTTTAACAAAGTAAATCAATTAAGGAGATAGCAATGCTAATTTTAATGGGATTAAATGCACCGAGGAAAGACGTTGAAAAGGTAAAAGAGAAGATCGTTTCCAAGCAGTGTACTCCACACGAAATTCCCGGTTCACTTAAGCTGGCAATTGGTATAACAGGACCATCGGGTAATCTTACCATTGAAGAGTTTTTAGGAATGGATTCTGTCGATGAAGTAATTCGGATTTCAAAACCATATAAGCTGGTTGGCAGGGAAATGAAACCTGAGGATACGGTAATAGATTTTGGAAATGCTTCGATAGGCGGTGATGAACTTACAATTATTGCCGGCCCTTGTTCTGTTGAAAGTAAAGATCAAATATTTGAAATTGCCGGAGCTTTAAACGAATTGGGAATAAAATTCTTACGTGCTGGTGCTTATAAGCCTCGATCAAGTCCTTATTCCTTCCAGGGATTAAAAGAAAAAGGTGTCGAATATCTGGCTGAGGTAAAAAAGGAATTCGGAATGAAAATAGTTACCGAAGCAAAAGATACCCAAACCTTACCTCTTATTGCTGAAGTTGCCGACATCGTACAAATTGGTGCGAGAAACATGCAGAACTTTTCACTTCTTGAAGAAGTGGGTAAAATTAAAAATCCTATTCTTTTAAAAAGAGGCCTTGCCGCGAAAATGGAAGACCTTTTAATGAGCGCCGAATATATATTATCTCAAGGCAACTATAATGTTATTCTCTGTGAACGAGGCATAAGAACATTTGAGACCCATACACGAAACACTCTTGATTTAAATATTGTCCCTGTAATAAAAAAGCATTCTCATCTTCCTATAATTGTAGACCCTTCACATGGCGTTGGGATATGGGACAAGGTAACTCCTATGGCAATGGCTGCAGTGGCATGCGGCGCACACGGATTAATGATCGAAGTACATTCACACCCTGAGAAAGCTCTTTCAGACGGGTATCAGTCCTTAACAATTAAAAATTTCAAATCATTGTTAGAAAACATTGAAAAAATTGCATCTGTAGTAAATAAAAGGATGAACTATGCAGAGCTCCATGTTGACAAATAAACTCCCCGATAATAAAGGGAAATTCGGTAAGTACGGTGGAAAATTTGTTCCCGAAACATTGATAGCTCCGTTAGCGGAACTCGAAGCCACTTACTTGTCTCTAAAGCACAACAAGGAATTCAACGAAGAATTGCTGCAGCTTCATAAAGAATATTCCGGAAGACCCACTCCTCTAACTTTTGCAAGTGCATTATCTTCTCACTACGGCAAAGCAAAAATATATCTCAAACGTGAAGACCTTTGCCACACCGGTGCACATAAGATCAACAATACTCTCGGTCAAATTCTGCTGGCAAAAAAATTAGGAAAATCAAGAATAATTGCCGAAACAGGTGCCGGGCAGCATGGGGTTGCAACTGCAACAGTATGTGCCAAATTTGGATTGGAATGCGTGATTTACATGGGTGAAGTTGATATGCAAAGGCAAAAGCCAAATGTCTTCAGAATGCAATTACTGGGTGCAAAAGTAATTCCTGTTGCTTCGGGAAGTAAAACATTAAAAGATGCAACAAATGATGCGATCAGAGATTGGGTGACAAACGTAAAGAATACTTATTACATAATCGGCTCTGTTGTAGGACCTCACCCCTATCCAATGATGGTAAGAGACTTTCAATCTATAATTGGAAAGGAAACCAAACAACAAATTTTTGAAAGAGAAGACAGGGACCCTGACTATATTATTGCGTGCGTCGGTGGTGGAAGCAATGCAATAGGAATATTTTATCCTTTCATTAATAGTAAGGTTAAACTAATTGGTGTGGAAGCGGCTGGATACGGATTGGATTCAAACAAACATTGTGCAACTTTAACTCTTGGCAGAGAAGGAATTTTTCATGGGATGAAAACATGTCTTCTTCAAACGGAGGATGGGCAGATCTCGGAAGTACATTCAATTTCTGCGGGGCTCGATTACCCGGGTGTTGGTCCGGAACACACTTATTTAAAAGAAAATTCTTTTGTTGAATATAATTCTGCTACAGATGAGGATGCTTTGAATGCAGTAAAACTTCTTTCACAAAAGGAAGGTATAATACCGGCATTAGAAACTGCTCACGCGGTGGCATACCTGGAAAAATTATTGCCTGATACTAATAAAGATGAAATTATTATTATAAATATAAGCGGAAGAGGTGATAAAGATCTTTCAACTATAATGAATTCGTATGAGGATAAAATTTGAGATCGGAAATTTCTAAATATATAGAAGATAAAAATAATAATAACGAAAAAATTCTTTCGGTGTTTTTAACCGCTGGTTTTCCACGCAAAAATAGTTTCACAGAACTTGCATTAAATGTATTGGATGCAGGCGCCGATATTCTTGAGATCGGTTTTCCCTTCAGCGATCCCATTGCTGACGGACCAATAATTCAACTTTCATCTCAAAAAGCATTAAGCAGCGGAATTGATCTAAGTGCAACATTGAATTATGCAAAAGAGATTAGAGAGCATACAAACAAACCCATAATCCTGATGGGATATGCTAATCCCCTGTTAAGCTACGGTATAGAGAGGTTTGCCGATGAAGCCGGAACTATTGGATTAAATGGATTGATTGTCCCCGATGTTCCATTGGATGAATACGATAATTTCTTCACTTCCAAATTTAAGGGGACAGATATTATTCTTTTAATCACTCCTACAACGCCGACTGAAAGAATAAAACTGATCGATGAAAAAAGTTCAGGATTTGTTTACTGTGTCAGTATCACAGGCATTACAGGCGCCCGAAAAACAGCAAGCACAGATGATCTCCTCTTCATAAAAAATGCTTATAAACAATGTACAAACAATAAAGTTCTTGTTGGTTTTGGAATATCATCTGTTGAAGATGTAAAATATTATAAGCCGCATTGTGATGGCGTAATAGTGGGCAGCGCTGTTATTAAATCACTAATGAATGATAACAGCAAATATCAAAAAACATTAGATTTGGTTCGTAATTTGAAAAGTGGTTTGGTTAATTAAAATCTGAAATTGTCATTCAGACAGAATCTTGTTAATATTTTAATGATTCTACTCTATTTATGTTTCCCAATGCAATAACAAGTTTCCTGCTGAAGGACATTCTTTAAATCGATGTTATTTTTTACTTCACCTTTACTATCATCTCAATCTCAACAGCGGAATCAATGGGCAATTCATTCACACCAACAGCACTACGCACGTGTTTTCCTGCATCACCAAAAATATTTCCAAGTAGTTCGGAAGCACCATTTGCAACCTTCGGCTGATCTGTAAACGCATCGGCGCTATTTACAAAGACAGTAACTTTAATAATCTGTTTTATTTTATTTAAATCACCAATAACACTTTTAATAGCGCTAAGCGCGTTCAATGCACATAATTCTGCTGCTTTTTGCCCTTCTTCGATAGATAGATCGAAACCAATCTTCCCGGAATACTTTAACTCTCCGTCTGCAAACGGAACCTGACCGGAGGTATAAATATAATCACCTGTTCGGATTGCAGGAATGTATGCAGCAAGAGGTTTGGGTGTTTCCGGAAGAGTGTAGCCAAGTTCTTTTATTTTTTCTTCTACCATTTTATTACCTCAGAAATTAATATTAAACTATTTTTATAAATTGCACTCAATTAAAAGTAAGTAAATTTAATGAAGGATATTAATACATGACTAAATCTAAATTTAATGAATTCGTTCGGATAGTAAAAAGACTGCGAAAAGAATGTCCATGGGATAAAGAACAAACAAATGATTCAATTAAGGCAGCAACAATAGAGGAAGCGTATGAAGTTGTTGAAGCAATTGATAATAAGGATTACGATGAGTTAAGAAAAGAACTTGGTGATCTTTTGCTGCACGTAGTTTTTCATACTGTAATTGCCGAGGAATCAAACCATTTTAATATTGATGATGTAATATATTCAATTCAGGAAAAACTTATACGCCGTCATCCGCATGTCTTTGGAGATGTAAAAGTTTCAGGTGCTGATGAAGTGAAAAAAAACTGGGAGGAGATTAAGCTTAGCGAAGGACGGGGAAATCTTTTAGATGGTGTACCGGAATTACTGCCGGGACTTCAAAGAGCACATCGGCTTCAGGAAAAAGTTGCAAAAGTTGGTTTCGATTGGGAAAAGAAAGAAGATGTGTGGAGGAAGGTGATAGAGGAAATTGAAGAAATGCACCGCGCTGAGAAGGATGGATCGCATGATGAAATTGAAAGTGAAATTGGTGATGTGTTTTTTGCTCTTGTAAACTATGCGAGATTTTTAGGAGTAAATCCTGAAAACGCTTTAAGGAAAACAAATAAAAAGTTTATAAAAAGGTTTGGCTATGTTGAAAAGAAAATAACAGGATCAGGCAGGAAACTTTCAGAATCTAATCTTGAAGAGATGGATAAATACTGGGAGGAAAGTAAGGATATTGTTGATTGATTATTTATTATTTGAGACTTCTGAATTATTCCATTACTGTCACTCTGAACGACCTGCCTTTTGGAAGTCGGGAGTGAAGAGTCTGTTTTATAATAAAAATCGAGATATTTCTCCCGATAAATCGGGATCAAAATGACCACAATAAATTTATCAGAAGTCTTTATTTATTATTTCCATTACACTTATCATAGGCATCAATTATATCTTTAACTAACCTGTGCCGCACAACATCAGAACGATCGAAATAAACAAAGGAGACACCTTTTATATTCGATAAAATATCACGTGCCTGCACAAGCCCGCTTACCTGTTTTGGCGGAAGATCTATCTGCGTAATATCGCCGGTAATAATCGCTTTTGAATTAGCTCCCAATCTTGTTAGAAACATCTTCATTTGCATTGCTGTGGCATTCTGTGCTTCATCAAGAATAACATAAGCATTGTTTAATGTTCTGCCTCTCATATATGCAAGAGGTACAATCTCCACAATTCCCTTTTCCAGGTAAGACCGCAATTTCTCCGACGGTATCATATCATCCAAGGCATCATAAAGTGGTTTTAAATAAGGATCGATCTTCTCTCTGAAATCGCCGGGAAGAAACCCCAGACTCTCACCGGCTTCTACCGCAGGTCTTGCCAAAATAATTTTTTTTATTCGTCCTTTTTTTAATGAAGAAACTGCTAAAGCAACTGCCAGATAAGTTTTCCCTGTTCCTGCCGGACCGATTGCAAAGCAAATATCATTCTGTATAGCTGCTTCTACATATTTTCTCTGCCCGGAAGTTCTTGCCTTTATAACATCATGTTTTGTGTATAATACAATTGAGTCATATTCCTTCTCATCAAATACTTGTTCTCCTGCAGAAGTTAAATTTAATATTGTTAAAACATCATCTTCGGATAACTTTCCACTTGTATTTAGAACGTAAGCCATCTCTTTAAATATTTTTTCAATTCCTTCAACTTCCTCGCTCACACCCTTTATTATAACATTCTCTCCACGCACCGTGATAGTGGCATTAAATCTGTCCTCAACAATTTTGAGATTGGAATCATTCATACCTAATAGAGAAAGCATATCAACACTTTCCAAAGCCATTTTTTTTTCTACAGCCGTCATTCTAACACCATTTTAAACAAAAAAACCCTTATCATATCCTGATAAGGGTTTCTTTATAATTTATTTTTACTTTAACTAAAAAAATTTTTATTCAACCGGAGCTGGTTTGTAATTCTTTCTTAGTTTTTCATATTTAGATTTTTCATTTTCTGTAAGTGGCGGTATTTTGAATACCTGATTAGGATAAATTAAATCAGGATCCTTGATCTGATCACGGTTTGTTTTGTAAATAATAGGCCATGCAAAGGCATTACCGTAATGCTCTTTCTTTTTAGCAATACCCCACAGATGATCTCCTCTAACTACTTTATAAGAAATTACAAGTGGTTTATCAATCCATGTATCAAGAGCTTTTTGCATTTGAACATGAACTTTATTGAAGAATTCAGACAAGGCACTGATCTTATTTCTTTTTAAAGCATCAAGATCGGTCTGTCTGTCTTTTTTTGGACCTTCTTTTCTTCTAATTTTTCCGTCTAATTCATCTACAGCACTCCCAAAGTTAGTAACGTCACTACTGGATGCGCCAACCATACCATAAAGTTCATCCAAACATTCTTCATAGGGTTGCAGACCTGCTTTCTGTGCATTAAGATTATCAATATCTGAATTAAGTGCATCTGTTTCATTTAATAGAGATGCCTTCACTTCCCCTAGACGAGTCATTTCTGCCTGCCATTCATCTTCGGTCATTTCTTCTTCTTGTGCAAAAGACACAACCGATAAAAGAAGAACAAGAGAGAGAAGACTTAGAATATATTTTGCTAGATTCATTTATTTTCCTCCAAAATCAATTAAATTATTAAAAAATCAACAAACTGTTAGTCGGGTATTTTTTCTAAGTTAGCGCTTGTTTCTTCTTTTTGTTTATTACATTCTGCAAGTTTCCGATTCATATCGGAAATCTCTGTTTCGAGCGACGCTCTTTCGTCCTTCAAGGTATTTGCTTCACCTTCAAGAGATCTTACTTCTTGCCGCAAAGCATTAAGCTCTGCAAATTGAGCTTCACTAACACCTCCACAACCAGCAAGCAAGGCTGCACTAAGTATAAGCGCTCCTGCCACAACCGGAATTTTGATAGATTTGAGTATGTTCATATGTTCCTCCAGGTTTATTAAAATAGAGAAATTATTACTAATCTAGTTGTTTAGTAATTTATTCCCTTTTGCTTAGAAATTTCAAAATTATCTAAATATTGCACAGTTATTTAAACATTTCATTTTAAATATACAACTATTCAGCTAATTTTATACAAAATTTTTACAACAATTTTTTCTCAACAAAGCTTGTATAAGTATCTCCGGCTATTATTAAATGATCAAAAACAGGGATATCCATAATTTTTCCAGCCTCAACAATTTTTTTTGTGATTGATATATCTTCATTACTTGGTTCGGGGTTACCACTCGGATGATTATGGATCAATATTATACTCGCCGAAGAACAATCAATAGCCACTTTATAAATTTCCCTCGGGTGCACTACACTTGAATTAAGATTACCAATTGAAATTGTTTCATATTTTATAACTTTATTTGCTGCATTTAAACACACAACTATAAATTTTTCTTTTACATCATTTTTTAAAAGAGGTATGAAAGTTTGTGCAATATCATTGGGCGATGATATTGTTTTATTCAGGAATAATCTTGATTGTGATTGAATCCTTTTACACAACTCGAATGCCGCAAGTAACGTTGCAGCTTTATCTTTACCGATTCCGTGCTCCTGAGTTAACGATTCTAAAGATCTTGCAGCAACAACTGATAAATTATTATATTTATTTATTATTTCTTGTGCCATCCTCAACACAGATTTTCCTTTTGTACCCGTTCGAAGAAGAATAGCTAATAATTCTGCATCACTTAAACTTTGAGGACCATGAAGAATTAATTTTTCACGCGGTCTGTCATCAGGAGGTAATTCTTTAATACTTAAAATTGTGACACCTTTTGGTTAGCATAACGAAACTTTTCTACTAATTTAAAAATCCCATCTTTGTAACGTACAATATTCAGGAATCTGTTAATCCTGCTTTCATTAAATGATATATTGTTATGAAAACCCTTGCTCATAATACCGGAAATAATTTTATTTTTTATATTGGCTCTACTGGGGGAAATATTTCTCATTATTGTTAAAAGATATTTTGCGATATCAAATCCATAAAGTACATTCCTGTTTGGATCTTTACCGGTAATCTCCGAATACTTATCGCTAAATATATTGTAATCTTCATCACTAAAATCAATAAAATAATCTGATGAAAATGTAAGCATATTACTCAACTCCGGTGCGGACTCAAATCCCTTAGCGGAGAACCAATCCTGGTTACCATAAATTGGGTAATAAATTGAGTCTTGTCCTAACTGAGAAAGTATCGCAGTTGCATCAATTTTGTCTGTCAGTGGAATGTAAATACCTTCGAGTGTATCAGCCGCTGCAATTTTTGCAATTGGTTCTGATAAGGAAAAAGAATTGCTCTTGTAAGTTGCTTTTACAGTTATTGTTCCGCCAAGTCTTTCAAATTCATCAGAAAAAGTAGCAGCCAGCAATGGAGAGTATCCATCAATTGCATTTAAAACAGCCATCAATCGTTTGTTTTCAACAAAATAAACATATTGAGCCATTAGCTTCCCTCTTACGGCAATGGGCGGATTTGCCTGAAAGAAATCTTCGCTTACAAATATCAAATCATTATCGGTTGCAGTGGGTGAAACGATAGCAAGATCAGTCCCTTCAAATTCATTTAAAGTTACCCGTACTTCATTACTAAATATGGGCCCAAGTATTACTTTAATTTCTGCATTATCTCCAATTTCATCTCTAATTTCACTTATCCTGTCGATGTCATTCTCCGTATCTCGAATTACAATTCCTATTTTATCATCTCTACCGTCATTAAATTCGGAGATAGCAAACTTTACACCGTCCAATATTTCACTGGCTGCAGCAGAATTATAATTTCCTGTGCTCTCCATTTTTAATGGCAGTAAAACCCCAATGATAGATGTCGTTCCATTATTCTCTGCCGGCAATACAGGATTTTCATATAGGTTTTTTGCTTCAGGATATTCCTCAGATGAGGAATAATTTTGCAGAATTATTGAAAAATAATTTGATGCACTTTCTATATCTCTTTCTTTTAAAAATGATTTTGCAAGTAATAACAGTAAATAAGGTTTTACTTTACCACTTGTAAATGAATCGTACAATTGTTGAAGGTCTGAAGAATTAAGAAAAATATTGGAAATTTCATCGCCAATATCTTTTGCTTCAATCCTGTAAGCAATTGAATTTGTTCTTTCAATCAGAAAGGTTATTTCTTTTAAAGCATCTAAGTAATCATGATTCTCTAAATTAATTTCTACCATTTGAATTCTTACTTCGTCGATATATTTACTTACCGGAAATTTTTCAATAAATCTGGAGACCGTATATCTTGCTTCGCCGTAATCTTCTTGATCAATAAGTATCTTTATTTTGAAGAAATACGATGCCGAAGTTTTTGAATTCAGATCATAATCATCAATTATTTTTTCAAATCTCACCAGGGCAATATCATACTGTCCGGAGTTATACAATTCAACTGCTAATTTAAAATCCGAATCAACATGAATTTGATTTACACCGGTTTGGGCAGTTGTTACTGACCATAGTGAACTTTCTATAATCAAAAAAAATAATATATATCTAAACATCCGATGCTAATTTATTTTTTATAAGATTGTTTGCTTTCTCTTTCCCCTTTAATGCTGAATGATTTCCGGGATCAAATTTTATGGCGGAGTTAAAAAAATCCAACGCTTTATTCAATTCACCGGTTTTTAAGCATGCATCTGCAAGGTAAAAATAATCACTTGAAGTTATACTGTCTTTCAAATCAATGTGTTTTTCAAAATATTCTTTTGCTTTAACAAAGTTATCAAGTTTTAAATAGATTTTGCCAGCCCATTCAAAAAGAGTAGTTTCATCAGCATTGAGTTTAATCCCTTTAAATATCGAATCGCAGCTATGAGTATACATTTTTAGATGAAAATAAATCTTTGCAACTATCAGATATAATTCCCAATGATTATTGTACATAACTTTTGCTTTTTTAGCAAACTTTAATGCACTCTCATACTGTTTGAGTTCGATCCCAATCTTAGCCAATAAAAAATATATTTCGTGTATAAGTTCAGGATCTGCATCAGATATTATAGATTGGAGAAAATGCAGTCTTGCTAATTCACAATCACCCAGCCTATAATAACAATATCCAATTAAATAAGATAAGAATGATTCATCTAAAGATACATCTAAAAGTTTAACAACTGCACTATTCCATTCATTATTCTGCATTAAAAACTGTGCATAATAAAGCATAACCTCATAGTTATCCGGTTGCCGGGTGAGTATTATCTTAAGTAATTTTTCAGCGCTCTCCTTTTGTCTCATTGCTTGGTATAAATCTGCGAGATTAATATAAGGCTCACAAATCTCCGGATAATCATTAATAAGTGTCTGGTAAATTTGAACGGCATGAAGAAATTTTCCTTTTGCTTCAAATTCTGTTGCAGTTTTAATTTTGTGTTCTAATTTATAATCCACTTTTTACTCTATTATTCCCATTCTATGGTTGCAGGCGGCTTTGAACTAATATCATAAACCACCCTATTAATTCCACGTACTTTGTTTATTAATTTATTAGAAATATCAGTTAAAAATTCATGCTCAAATGGATACCAATCTGCAGTCATACCATCAACCGAAGTTACAGCTCGTAAAGATAAAACATATTCGTAAGTACGGAAATCTCCCATCACGCCAACGCTGCTTACAGGCAGCAATACGGTAAATGCCTGCCAAATTTTGTTGTATAAATTTTCTTCCTCAATTGCAGATATAAAAATATCGTCAGCTTCTCTTAGAATGTCAAGTTTTGTTTTCGTTACCTCACCAGGTACTCTAACAGCCAAACCAGGTCCGGGGAATGGATGACGTTCAATAAATTTTTCCGGGATATTTAACTCTCTGCCTATGTTTCTTACTTCATCTTTAAATAATTCACGAAAGGGTTCAATTAATATCAAATTCATTTTATCAGGCAGACCACCAACGTTGTGATGAGTTTTAATTGTTACGGAAGCGCCTTTAACAGAAACTGATTCAATAACATCAGGATAGAGTGTGCCCTGTACGAGAAATTTTACATCTTTAATTTTTTTTGATTCTTCCTCAAAAACCTGAATAAATATTTTACCGATAATTTTTCTCTTTTGCTCCGGATCTGTAATCCCTTTTAAAGCGGATAAAAATTTTTTAGATGCATCTACATAAATATGATTTAATTTTAAATTATCATCAAATAGTTTTCCAATATTAGCACTCTCATCTTTGCGCATCAAACCATTATCAATATGTATTGAAATTAAATTATCACCAATTGCTTTTTTAACCAATATGGCTGCAACTGTTGAATCTACACCACCGCTTAAGGCACATAAAGCTTTATCATTACCAATAGTCTTTTTGATTTTTATTATTTGTTCATCAATAAAATTTTTCGGAGTCCAGTCAGCTTTACATTTGCAAATATTGAATAAATAATTGTTAATGATTTTAGTTCCTTCCTCAGTATGCACCACTTCGGGATGAAACTGAACGCCGTAAACAAGTTTATTACCGTTTGAAATAGCACAGACTGGAGAGTGATCAGATTCGCCAATCCGTTCAAACTCATCAGGCAGCTCCGAAAGTACATCACCGTGATTCATCCAAACTGTGGAATTATTTTTAACATCTTCAAACAAGGAATTATTTGATAAGATGTGAAGTTTTGCTTTACCATATTCTCTATTTTTAGTTTTTTCTACTTTGCCTCCATAATTCAAACAAAGTAATTGCAGACCATAACATATACCTAATATAGGAACATTCAAATCAAGCAGTGCTGGATTTAATTCCGGTGCATCATCATCATAAACACTCATAGGACCGCCGGAAAGAATTATTCCTTTCAAATTAATATTTCCTATTGCGGAAATATCAATCGTATGGGGATAAACCTCAGAATAAACGTTAGCTTCCCTTATTCTTCTTGTTATTAATTGTGTGTATTGTGAACCGAAATCTATTATAATTATGGTTTCGTGATTGCTCATGAAATTTTATTAATAAGCATTAGAAAAATTAATTAAGAAAACCCGCACTATACGGGTTTACAAAATAGACTTAAATTTCATTAACTATCTTATTAATGAAATCTTGTAAGATCGATTTAGATTATTATTGTCCAATCAGACTTTTGTAGCCAGCACTGTCCAACAGATCGTCTAACTCGGATGAATCGGAAATCTCTACTTTCAGCATCCATCCATCTCCATACGGATCAGTATTCATAATTTCCGGAGAATCCAGAAGTAAACTATTTAATTCGATAATTTTACCATTGAATGGTCCAAATAAATCACTCACCGTTTTTACAGCTTCAATACTTCCAATTGATTCACCCTTTACAATATCTTTTAAATCTGAATCAATATCTACAAAAACAATATCGCCCAATTCGCTTTGAGCATAATCTGTAATTCCTATGGTGCAAATTTTTCCATCAATGGAAATCCATTCATGGTCTTTTGTGTACTTTAAATTATCAGGTATATTCATAAATCCCTTATTTTGTAAGATTAAAATTAAGATTCAGTTAATTCAAAGTTATCAAGAAAACTTGTATCGAAGTTTCCGGATAAAAATCTTTTATCCTCAAGAACTTTTAAGTGAAATGGTATTGTGGTTTTTATTCCTTCCACCGTAAACTCTTCCAAAGCTCTTTTTCCGCGGGCTATTGCATGCTCTCTGTTTTTACCCCACACAATTAATTTCGCAATAAGAGAATCGTAATAAGGGGGAACAGTGTATGATTGATAAATATGTGAATCAATTCTCACTCCAAATCCGCCGGGATAGTGAAGCGAAACAATTTTCCCGGGTGAAGGTCTAAAATCCATATACGGATCTTCAGCATTTATTCTGAACTCGATACAATGTCCTATCGGTTCCTGTGATTTTGTTTCAATATACCCGCCCGATGCAACTAAAATTTGCTGCCTAACTAAATCCACATCATAAGCCATTTCAGTAACCGGATGCTCTACCTGAATCCGTGTATTCATTTCCATAAAATAGAAATTTTTATTTTTGTCAAACAGAAACTCAATAGTACCGGCACCTTCATAATTTACTGATTTCGCACCCAGAACAGCGGCTTCACCCATTTTCTTCCTCATCTCGGAATCTATTGCAGGCGATGGGGCTTCTTCAATTAGTTTCTGATGACGCCTTTGTACCGAACAATCTCTTTCACCGTAGTGATAAACATTACCATGGCTGTCACCCATTATCTGAATTTCAATGTGCCTGGGATTTTCAAAAAACTTTTCGATATAGAGATCCGAATTTCCAAAAGCTGCTTCAGCTTCAGCCTTTGCCATCTGAAATGCATTACTGAATTCTTCATCCTTCCAAACGATACGCATACCTTTGCCGCCGCCGCCTGCAGATGCTTTTACAATTACCGGATACCCGATTTCAGATGAAATTTTTTTTCCTTCATCAACATCGTTTATGATCCCATTGCTGCCGGGAATTACAGGTACACCATTTTTTTTCATGGTATCCTTTGCATAGGATTTATTACCCATTGCGTTTATCATTTCCGGCGAAGGACCGATAAACTTAATTTCAGATTCGGCACATATTTCTGAGAAGTTTGCATTTTCTGCAAGAAAACCGTATCCGGGATGGATAGCATCGGCGCCCGTTATTTGGGCAGCAGAAATGATTTCGGAGATCTTTAAATAACTGTCTTTCCCTGGCGGGGGTCCAATACAAACAGCTTCATCGGCAAATGTAACGTGAAGGCAATCTGCATCTGCTTCGGAGTATACAGCAACTGTTTTAATTCCTAATTCTTTACAAGTCCGAATAATTCTAAGAGCAATTTCACCACGATTAGCAATCAGTATTTTATTGAACAACTCTCTCTCAACTTAATAGATATATTAACTGGGTTCAATTAAAAACAGCGGCTGATTATATTCAACCGGTTGTCCGTTCTCTGCTAAAATTTTTACTACTTTACCGTTTATATCACATTCAATCTCGTTCATCAACTTCATTGCTTCTATAATGCAAAGTACCGTACCCGATGAAACTGAATCACCCACCTGAATATAAGCATCTGCATCAGGTGCCGGTGCCCTGTAGAATGTACCCACAATAGGTGATTTGATTTCGTGTAAATTTTCCGAAGGTATTACTGCAGCTGGTAATTTTTCTTTTTCCGCTGTTGCAGAAGGTGATGTGAATACAGCTGGTTCCGTTTGAATAACCGTCTGAGGCAGTACTGTGCTTTGAGAATTTTTGCTCTTCTTGGCAACCTTTATTTTAATTCCATCCTCTTCAATTTCTAAATCGGTAATGCCACTCGTATCAACAATTTTCACAAGCTTTCTTATTAAATTAAGGTCCATAATAAATCCTTATAATTAAGATTTAATTCTCTCCATATAATTCCCCTTACGCGTGTCCACTTTTAATATATCATCGGTTTCAATGAAAAGCGGGACGTTTATAGTTGCACCGGTTTCAAGTTTAGCCGGCTTAACTGCACCTGTTGCAGTATTACCTTTAAACCCGGGTTCTGTTTCTATTACTTTCAGTTCAGCAAAAATAGGTGTATCAACCAAAACTATATCAGCACCGTTAAACAGGATCTCAACTCCATCGCTCTCTTTCAAATATTCAACACCATCGCCAAATAACTCAATCGGAACATTTATTTGATCATAATCTTCGTTATTCATGCACACAAGCGACTCACCTTCTTTGAAAAGATACTGATATTTTTTTCGTTCAACTTTAACAACATCAACTTTTTCACCTGCTCTAAATGTATTATCAAGCACTCTTCCGCTTCTGATGTTTTTCAATTTACTCCTGACAAAGGCTCCTCCTTTACCGGGTTTTACATGTTGAAATTCTACAATCGTGTAGAGATCGTTTTTGAATTTTATTATTAATCCGTTTCTAAAATCGGAAGTGTCAGCCATAAATTTCCATTAAAATTAATAAAAAAATAGATATTAACACTCTGAAAGTCAAGAATCCCGTATTCAAAAAACACCTGCTGAAAAAAGAATGGGATATTCACTAAAATCAACATTTTTATACAATAAGCATGCCTCCATGAGTTGCACGGCTGATAGGCTTATTGAAGTGCGATTACAACTTAAATATCAACTTACAAAAGGTCTGTCTTTCTTGCCAGAGATAATTACTTTACTTGAATATTATATATCTAACTGTTCACCAGTGCAAGATATTTGTCAACATCTCTTCGTGCATTTGATGTGCTGTAATCTTCTTTAATTTTCTCAAATAATATCCTGGCTTCGTCCTTATCACCAGCGTTATAATAATTTAGTGCTGAATTTAATAGATAATCTGGATTTTGAGCATTAATTTCTACTATATTTGCGGCGTTTTTATAAAGATCGGCAGCTTTTTCATATTTATTTTTAGCAGCGTAATATCCCGCCATTCCTGCAAGAGCAGAGGCTTTATAAATATCAATGCTTCCGCTGTACTCTTCGTAATATTTAAATGCTTTTTCGTAATTACCAAGATAAGAATAAGCGTTTGCAAGATAAATTTTTGCAGTTTCACCATTTTCGGTGCTGCCATATTCTTCAACAATACGCTTAAGTCCAATTATATTTGTCCCCTGTCTTCCTTCAATTGCTTCAAGATATGAACCTGAGTCAAATATATTCATAACACGGGATAACTCTAAACTTGCGCGGTTGTTCAGTTCATCCTGTTTATTTATATAAAAATAAGCTGCAGCAATGGCAACGACTAATATTCCGCCATAAAGCATTAACTTACTTTTGTATTTTTCATAAAAATGTTCAATCCTGAACATAAAGGAAACTAGTTTATCTTCCTTAATTTCCTTTTTAGAAAGTTTTTTCTTCTTAGTAATCATTAACGAATCCTTTAAACCTCTTTATTTAATTGCCTAAAAAAAGAGTTTAAAATTAACACTAAATTATTCAATCTCCCAATATTGCTGGGTCAAAAATCGTACGCCCAAGAGGATTCGAACCTCCAACCTTCGGAACCGGAATCCGACGTTCTATCCAATTGAACTATGGGCGCATTATTGTAGTTTTTTTTAATAGTTAAAAATAATTAATTCTTTTTAACTCTCCTATCTTATAAAGAAAACGCATAATATTAGAATTAAATTTTCTAATAACTGTACAGTGTTTTTATCATTTCAATACATACAAGAAAGATTTTAGATTAATCTGCTCCACTAATAACTAAAAATCCAAATAAAAAGTATTGGAATACAATTTGTCTTTCTTTCTAATAGTGTCAAAAAAACTCAATTGTTTATAAAAGAATAAGTTTATGAATATTCTGATAGCGTGTCCTATATCTAAACGTGCGGTTGAAAAATTGAAACAAAAGCATGATGTAATCTGTGCATTTAATGCATCTGAAGAACAATTAATATCATTAGTATATGATATAGAAATAATAATATTCAGAAACGGAATTAAAATTTCACCGAAGGTTATAGCGGCCGCACCAAAACTTAAATTTCTAATCGGTGCCAGTTCCGGATCATATAATTTAGATATTGACTATGCAAAAACGAGAGGACTTCAACTAATTCATATCACGAATCCCGGTTTAAAATTCTTTCTGAATTAAGTTTCCCCAATCCTTAACAAGCTATTTAATTTGTGACAAAAATTCCAACATTTATTATCGGTGCAGAAATTATATTTTTCCCATTTGTTCCGCTTTCATAATAAGCACTTATTCCCCAGTTAGAAGTAATTTTATAAACAAGCTCAGCATTATAAGCAAGGTACTGTTGATTATTAGAATAAATACCAAAGCCACCCTTTACATCCGGATCACCATTATTAAAAGAAATTAGGCCATGAAGCCTAACAATAAGTGATAAGCTACTACTGATTTTGATTCCGCTCTCTATAAAATACCGGAAATCGTCTGAGAATCCCTTAGTCCTGTTATTGAATAAAATACCTTCTGTTAGATAAACTTTAACAGGCCAAAACGAATGTCCGGCTTCAATTCCAATCGCCTGATTAAATTCTCCATCACCTGTAAGCAGCCCGCCGTCCGGAGTTCCTTTTCCGGTGGGAATACCAAAAAGTAATTTGCCGCTTATAACTGTTTTATCAAATTTTAAAAGACCATATTTTACTCCAATATCTATATCACCAAAACCCGATACCTCTGTATCAAACCCGGCATCTTGAGACGCAGAATCGAGAGTAGTTGATTTGAATAGTGTGACATTCAAAAATCCGGTTAAATTTTCTGTGATACCAAAGGAACCGAAAGCCCCAACGGTAAAATCATTGAATTGTGCAATTGGTATTTTAACACCATCGGAGTTATAAATGTTATCACCGCTCAAATAGAGAAAAGATATTTTATAATAACCACTCCCTTTTTTTTGAGGCCACGCACCACCAAAGACCTTTTCCGTTGGCAGAACAAATAACAAAAAAAGTAAAATTATTTTTGCAGGACTTTTGATGATCTTAGAAGAATTCAATTTCGTTTTACCTGTTTAGTTAAAAATTGCTTTTGCGTAAAATATAAATTTATAGAGTATTAATCATCACGTTTAAACTTTTCTAATAATTTTAATCTTACATCAGATACTTTAAATTCTGATTTATTAATTCACGTTACGCAACAGTCATTCCGTAGGAATCTTTTTATATTAACAGAATAAACAAATATTCTGATTAACAAATCATTTAACAAGATTCTTTCCTGCCCACCGCAGGCAGGCTGAATGACAGCGAGGAATTTGCTCAACAAAAAATGATTATATGATAACAATAAATCGCTTTGCGTAAGGTGAGTTATTAAGACAATGAGCACCAAAAAGATATGATATGATACTATAATAATGTATCTAACATTTCACCCACACCTTTTTCAAATTCATGCTCACATTTTAGCTTTGTAATTTCTATATTGCTTTTTTTGAAGAAATTGTTCTATCATATTTTTTTATCCATTTTATTATTGGTCCAGGAGATTGTCATTGCTTAAATAATGAATTTAGCAGGTGATAAAATAAGAATGCTTTATGCTATTCAATTATCATATTCCAATTCTATATTGCTTTAATTTTTTATCTACTGCTTTTGCATTGCCATAAATATTATCTAAAACAGCCCAATATTTTTTGCTATGATTATGTTCAACAGTATGGGCAAGCTCGTGGAGTATTAAATAATCAATTAATTCATAGGGAAGACACATCAGGTGAAGACTAAAATTTAAGTTTCCTTTTTTTGAACAGCTCCCCCAGCGCGATTTAATATTTTTTATAAAAACTTTGTTATAGGTGAATCCATATTTTATTGCAAGTTCCTTTACTCTTGCAGGTATGTGCTGCTTCGCCTCCATTCTTAAAGCTTCCTCAATAACTCTGCGTATAAAATACTGAACAGATTTATGACCGACATCTAAATGCTTAGGATAAAACATATTTATTTTCCCGCCGGATATTTTTGCAGTTATTTTATCGCTGTTAGTTTTACTAATTATAAGCCGATGTTGCTTTGTGCTGAATTCAGTACTTTCATTGAAAATCAAAGGTTCTTTTTCAACCTTCCTCATCCTTGCCTGATGTTTTCTAATCCAACTTAATTTATCATTTACAACCCGCTCTGCTTCTGCAAAACTAACTCCAATTGGAACAGTCACTTTTACATTTTGAAAGGATTTTACGGTGATGTTAATATGCTTTGCCCGTTCGCTTTTTACAAATCGTATTGTACCTATTCCACCTATTTGTATATGTTTGTAAGACATACGTAATCGCATTTTATAAAATTAAAGATGGGATCAAATACCAATTCTAATATGATTGGAAAAAATCCAGGCTTTGTTGTGAATATATACTTCCACCCGGTAAGCGCCTTCTTCATTAATAATAAACTCAGCTGATTTTTCAATAGTTTCTGAAACTTTCATTCCATTCCTTATTAACCTTATCGTGGCTTCCTGTACAGGTAGAAGCACATTAAGTTTTACCTTGTTCGCACTATTAATATAATCCCCCATCTGATATATTTGTGCATCTGCTTCTGCAAAAAACCTGAATCCCTTTGAATCGGCACGATAATCATTTGCAATAAAACATTTGCCACTAACCAGAGCATTATAAATTAGTTTCTTCGATTCATTAATAGCTTCTTCACTTTTTTCTTTTATTAATTCAGTATTAAGTAGAACATGAGTCCGAATAGATTTGAAAAGTACTTTGTATGGAAATATTTCCACCTCCATAAATCCAAGAAGATTATATTTATGTGCGTGCGCATCGATACCACCAATTCCCACTACTTTTCGTTTTAGATTTAATTCATCCCAGATTTGTAAAGTTTCTTCAGGCGGTGCAGTAATGGTTCTTAAAGGATGCAGAAATGCCTGATACTTATTATCTTCAGTTAAGTTCTCCATCCATTCAGACATGTGATTCCATATTTCAATTCCATCAAAATCCTCCGTATTCCACTCAACCCAGGGGTATGGTGGATGTTCTTTCATATGTCTTCTTTTCTCATGAGGATGAGCTAAGAAACCAATTCCGCCATCTTCTTTTACTTTTCTTACATATTCTTTTGCAGAAATTCTTGTAGAGTAAGTTTTATTTATTCCAAAAGCCAGGTAATGATTTTTATTTTCTTTATCGTTCAGTTCACTTCCAACAAGGCAAAGCGTATTGCCGTACCAATTCTCATAACCTTCATCCAACGCACGTAAAGTATTATGATCGGTAAGAATTATATAATCCAAACCGACTTCATCTGCAAACCTGGCGATCTGCGGCACCTCTCCGGTTCCATCGGAGTAAATCGAATGCATATGTATAGCACCAACGTATTCAAACATATTTTTTAATTAAAAATGAATTTTAAAATAGAAATAAAATTAGTCTATCAAAAGGCTATTGATTCTATGAGAAAATATTAAGGATGAATCGCGTAAATTTTAGAGTATCAAATAAACAGGATTTAAAAACGGTAGGAAAGATTTATTAACACCCTGCCCGATGAAACGACTCTTTGGAAAACACCTTCGTACGTAAAATTAATATATATCGGATTAAGCAATCTTGTGCTAATTCCTAATAAAACTGACTGCTCTGTTGTGTCATCAATATTTTGACTGAACTGATATTTAGTATTTCTATATCCTAACGAGAGACTAAGTCCCAGGTTAAGATCTTTATACATTCTAAAACCCCATATAGAACCTCTAACGTAATTGGTGAATAAACGTGAATATGATAAAGTTAAACTTGATTTAATAAAAGGAATCATTGAGATTGAACGTATATCTCCATCGCTGATAGTTATAATTGCTGCCCTGGATGGTAAATTTGATGTAATCTTTTATTCAAATTTAGTTTTTCAAGTACTTAAATATTTCTCCATCTACCCCATCTAAATCAGTTAACAGAAATAAATAAAAGTGACAAAATTAAAAATTATTGCTTTACAATTGAGAAGGCTAGTTGCCTTATGTAACTGTAATAACAGTTAATAATCTTAGGTAATTTTATTGAGAGTAATATATTTGGTTGAATGATCGAGAGTCAAATCGCTTAGTTTATTAATGAGCAAATTAATTCTTTCATCGTCATGGTCATCAAATGCTTCAAAAGCTTCTTCAGAACCGAAAGTATATTGTTCCTGAAAATGGTTTGGCTTTCCCTTTACAGCAAATACAGAATATTCTTCCAAATCATCGTCTGTTAATAAATTTTTTAACTCTTTGATAACGCTAAGATATTCTTCACTTTTATCTTTTTCCAATTCATATTGAATAGTAAAAATAACTTTTCCCATTTATTCTCCGTTAGATTGATTAAAAAAATTAATTCCTATTTCTCCGTTATAAATTTTTTTTGCAGGCCCGGTAAGAGAAACATTACTGAATTTCGAACCATCTGTAATAAAATTAACAATTAATTCATCGCCCCCCTTTGTTAGTAAGAAAATCGGGGGTTGAATTTCAAATTTTCTAAATCCAATTATTGCTGCAGCAACTGCACCTGTTCCACACGCAAGAGTTTCATTTTCAACTCCCTTTTCATACGTACGAATGTGAATTTTTCCATTTACAAATTTAATGAAATTTACATTTGTACCACCGGGTGCAAAAGCAGGATTATACCTGATTTCCTTTCCGGTTTGAACTATAGGCTGCAAATTTAAATCATCTACTATTAACACAACATGCGGTGAGCCGGTATCAACATAACTACCGGAAACATTTGACCCACCAACATCTATCATAATATTTTCATCAATTACCTTTGGTGGCTGTAAATTTAATTTAATCAAACCATTTACTAAAAGTTCACCGCTGAATTCAACTTCATTTGATATAAAACTAACAGAATCAGAATCTGTAATGCCGGTGTCATTTGCGAATTTAATTGCACATCGTGCAGCATTTCCGCAAAGTGTGCCGGAAGAGCCATCCGCATTATAGTAATCCATAGCAAAGTCATAACCCCGAGAATTTTTAATAATTATTATTCCATCAGCGCCTATCCCGTTTCTGCGATCGCACAATTGGCTTATAACAATATTTGTAAGAACAACGTTCGGGATTTGGGATTTTTTTATTAATATAAAATCATTACCCGCCCCGCTCATTTTTGCAAAAGAAATATTCTTCATCTTAATACTACAATCTACCCGAATATGAACTGTATTTCAATATAAAAATTTACCAACATTAAGATTATTTGGGTTAAGAACGATAAAAGATAAGGGGCGGTTTTAATGTGAATATAATAACGGAGCCGATATCTGAAATACGACTCCGTATTTTAATCTTAGTTTTGAGAAAAATTCTTTACTAAGGACGCAACTTGCTGCGCCTGCCTTGAATTATATTCAAAGGCTAGTTTCCTGTAGTTAACAAGATCTATAATTGTTCCGATTAAACAGAGACCAGCTGTTAAAAAGTAAAGAATCCCCATCCCAATTTGATCAAGAATAAATCTTTGGATACCGGCAATACCCAAAAAGCCAAGAAGAGTAAGAATCATAATAGTTGTAGGGTCTTTTCTTCTCGAAGAATAAACTGATGCAAATTGTTGTGCACGGCTTTCATCAAAATCTTTAATTAGCTCCTGAACGTACAATAATTCCTCACCTTCAAGAAAAGGCATTTGTTGAAATATGTTTGCCATGTTTCCTCCTATTATATTTTATTAGATAAATTATTCTGAATAACAATACTGCTAATGCAAAAATTCCAAGGGGATGAGATTGAAATGATTGAATATATTCCCCATTAAAAATGTATGAAATTGAATTTCCCAATCCGCAACCGGGACAGAAATCGAAGCCTAAATTTCCTATCGGGCATATAGTAAAATGAGTTTCCCCGGGATGGTGAACAAAAGCTAAATACAGAAGAGCCGAAATCCAAACTGCAGCTTCAAATCCTATTATTTTAAAAAATTGTTTCAGACTTTTCAATTAATAATTAAATATTAAGATCATTTTGTTTGTGCACTTCATGTTCACCTTAAAAAAGGATGATTGAAATTTGTTAAATATAAATTAGTTAATGAATGTATGGGAATCAATCTTTGTATGATAAATGGCGGAATTTTATACGTGAATGATCACCTACTGTAGACCAATGAAATACTGATTTCTGTTAACATAATAAATTCTGGCAGAAATTTTATGATGTTAGAGATGTTCATTGATAAAAGACAAAACAAAGAGCGGGATTATTCTATTACCAAAAAATATCTTTATCTACATCTAATTATTTTAACTGCAAAATAAATAATCAGTGCCGGCACACCGGCGTGCCTAAACAAAATATAAATTATTTGAAAGTGTCCTTTGAATCAACAATTTTAACTGATTTTATATTTAGTTTGAATCCTGCTGTTTCATCATCATCTTTTAAAACTTCCTGCGGAAGACCTGCTTTAACCAGGTTTGCATAACTCATTGGTGATGACAAATTCATCCTCAAACTTCTGGCAAGCTCTTTAGCTTCACTCTTATCGGTTACAATAGTTATCTTCATATTATAAATCTGCATATACGTTTTTATGGCATTATTAACATCCGCCAAAGTGAGGTCTGCCAGAAGATTATCCAATTCTTCAATATAGTTTTCTCTTCCATACATTTTTGAATCCATTAGATAGCCAAGCTGCTGGGTTGGAGATTTAATATAAAGTTTTATATAGCTTCTTAAAAATGCTCTTGTAGCTTCAAAATCCTCTTCAGATATTCCGTTCTTTATCATTTTATCCATTTCTCTCAGAGCCATTCTCAATGCAAAGTGCGCGTGACCTATTTTTATTTTTCCGAGTTCAGCATATTGAACTTTTAACTGCTTTGCAATCTGTACGGGTCTTATCCACAAAGCAAAATAATTAGAATGCCGCGGCACACCGGGTGGTGGAAGCATATTACTCCCTCCGTTATCATACCATTCGATGTAGGAATAATCACCGTAATTCATTGAGCGTTTTTCGCGGATCATCTTATAAAGTTTACCATAAGATTTTCGGTGTTCACCTAAATAAGAATTAGCAACTACAAGAGCTGCAAACTCATCATTAGCACGGGTAATATCAATCGGATACCCGGTGAAGATAGCAGAACCAAAGGCATTGTTTTTTGCGATGATCTCAATTTCAATTCCGTCAGGCATCTCAATCCGTGGAATGGGAGGAAGTACCGGTTCAGTGCCGGGAAGCTTTGAAAGATCTGCTTTCAATTTTTCCAGAAAATCATCGGGATAGTTGCCTGTAATTCCAATCATAAGATTATTCTTTGTAAAAAAGTTTTTATAATGTTCTTTTACATCATCCAGAGTGATTGAATTAACGGACTTAGTATTTCCTTCTACCATGTGCTGGTAATTTGTACCGCGAAACAGAAAATCTTCCAACGCTTTTTTGCTGTATTCTTCATCAGAAGAAGCACGAATTATCTGATCTACGTATGCCTGTTGATTTGTCTTTACCCTCTCAAAGTCTGCCTGGATCAAAGTTGGATTTAATATTAATCCAGTAAGGATAGGATAAAACTGATCTGTCCAATCTTTGTGAAATTGGAATGTAAAGATCGACACTTCCTTATCAACAGATGAAGAATATCTGGCAGCCATCGGATATATTTTATCCTGAATATCGCTGTATGAGAGATCTCCCGTCCCTCCCTGTGTAATGAGTGAAGTTGTAGTATATGTTAAACCTCCCTTGCCTGATGGATCGCTTATCGAGCCGTTTTTGAACATTAGTTTTACAACTATCTTATCGGAGTTTGATAATTTCAGTTCGACTATTTGCTGTGCCATAACTGAGCCGGTTAACAACAAGAATACAATAAATGATTTCATTATTCCACACCTCCTTCCTTGTCTTCTGAAATGGTAGCAATGGTAAGTCCGTTTTTTACATAATATTGATTAACAACCATTTTTATATCTTCATTCGTTACTTTCTCATATTGTGCATAAAGCCTGTTAATAGATTCGGGATCGCCGGTTAGATAAATATAATGAGCAATAGAATTTGCAATCGCATCCGGGTTATCTATGCTCATTGCAAAGCTGTATTTCAAATTAGATTTTGTTTCTGTAAGTAACTTCTCATCAACACCGTTCTTTTTAATTTCATCGATGGCTTTAATAATTTCATCTTTAACATACTGAAAATCTTTTTTATCGATGAAGGATGCCTGAATACCAATAAGGTTAGGATCACGAGAATCACCAGCTCCGCCACCAAGAAATCTTAATTTTCTTTCATCAATTACAAGTTTTTTATACAAATCAGAGTTTTGTGAAAAAAGGATTGTATTAAGAACATCAATTGCAGGCATATCAATTTGCTTATCGTTAAATGCCGGTCCTTTAAAATTGAGACTCAAATAAGGCGGTATTGAACCATTCTGCAAATGAGTAAATTTTTCCCTCGTTTGAGCTGGTTCCGTTGGAATATCAGCAGAGTAATTACCTCTTTCCCAATTACCAAAATATTTCTCTGCCAGAGTATTAACTTCACCAGCATTTACATCACCGACAACAACAATTGTTGAATATTCCGGTCTGTAATATCTGTTGAAAAACTTAAGAGAATATTCATATTGATTAGGCATATCTACTATGTCTTCAAAAAATCCCATAGTAGTATGTTTGTATGTATGAACTTCAAAGGCAGTATTTACCAGGTTTTCATACAGTTGCTGATAAGGACTTGCATGATTCTTGGTGTACTCGCCTTTAACTGCGCCTGCTTCAGTTTTAAAATCATGCTCGCTATAGTTAAGATTCTGAAAACGATCGGCTTCAAGCTTAAACATTGTTTCAAGATAATCTACATTTCCTGTCATATGATATATTGTTCTATCCTGCGAGGTATTAGCATTTGCAGCCGCACCGGTCATTTTAAGAATGCGGTTATATTCCTCACGCGGATATTTATCTGTTCCTCTGAACATCATATGCTCAAAGAAGTGGGCAAAACCCGTAACTCCTTTTTCAATTTCATTCCGTGAACCAACTCTTACGACTATATAAAATGCTACGAGACCGGGACTATCGAAAGGCACGGTTACAACGTTTAAGCCGTTAGCTAGTTTTTTCTGATAGATTGGATTGGGAAGAATTTTTTCCTCCTGCGAACAACCACCAAAAAACACCACGGAAAAGAAACCGGCTATTAACAACATTGGGGTAACACGATACACTTTTCTTCTCCTGATCTAGTGAATTTTATTAATTAACAATTAAAATTGTGTTTTGATTTGTTTATTCTCAACCTTAATAGGATAAGTGGTTGAAAAAGTTTTAGCACCTATATTAAATATAGCATAAAATATTTATATACTTTCGTAGAAATTTTTCTCTTCTCAGAATAGGAAAAACAGTCTTTTCAAGTGCCCCATAAATATCTTTCTCTTAAATCGTTATGCCAGGAAGGAGGAATGATTTTATCGTGCTGAAGTCTTCCTACAACAATACCCGGGTGAATATTTGTTTTTTTAGCGAATCGTAAAATTTCCTTTTTATAAAATTTACCTTGTTCAATAAAATTTTCATATTCTGTGGAAGATATTAAGTTATCTGAAGCAAATTTATTAGCTTCATCCTCAGGTTTCTGCACTATAAAATCGACTTCATCACTTTCAATAAAAACTTGTTGTTTGCTATGAAGTAATATATGCCCGAGTTCGTGTAATAAGCTGAACCAGAACATATCTGCCCATCTTCCTCTTATTGTTATCATTAGAACGGCTTTGTTTTTATTCAGCCAGAACGAAGCACCGTGGGCACAAGTTTTACGTAAGTGTGGAACAATAATTAGGGCAACACCGGCATAAGAAAACTTTTTCACAATTTCTCTTTGAAATTTATCGGGGGATTTTGTTGTCATTTTCCTTAGTTGCGATATTAAGCTGAATAGCTTGGCTGCATTAAATTGATTGGTTTCAATTTTATAAGCTTCTGTTTCACCTATTCGCAGCCAGGAGATAAGAGCTTCAGGAGATACTCTATGATTTCTGCTTATATTTTGTTTAAATAACGCTTGATAGCGTCTTATATTATCCAGATTAGTAAGTGAAGTGACTCCTAAAAATTTTTGCAGTTCTTCTACTTTCTCTGTTGGTTTAGATTTCTGTTCTACATAACCTAATTTAGCAAGTTCGTTGTAACAAAATTTGGTTATCAACGGCGTTTCCTTTTTCCTTTTTAGCTGTTCTGTCTGCTCATGCAGTCTGGCTAAGGTAAGGCGATATTCCGATTCTAGTCCGGTCCATATATTAGCAGAAACACCGGTAACTTTTTCTAGCTGTAATGCGGTATCAGGAGTAATAGCTTTATCTCCTCTAAATATAGCGCTAAGCTTTGCAGGCGGTCTGTTCATCCTTTTCGCTAATTCATCTTTTCCCATTCCCAGGTTTTCTAAAACCTCTTCAAGAAATTCACCTGGTGGAATTGGAAGATCGCTATAAATTTCTTTAGTCATCATAATGTTTACTAACCTCTTCAATTCTTACTATTTCAAGTTTTTCACCTAATAGGGTAAAGAGCAACCGATAAAATCCTGTTAATTTAATTGCCCACTCACCTTTTCTATCACCCTTTAATGGGTGGCATCTGAGCGTTCGAATTGATTTTAATTCCTCAATATTTTTTGCTTGTTTTATAATATTAATTCTCTGGATATATTTTCTTCCTATTTGCACACCATAAGCTTTAAATGCCAGATTTGAGAATTGATACCGTTTCCTAAGAGAATTCGTTCTAAACTGTATTTCCAAACTGCGCACCGATAGTATGATAATAATATTTTACCCTTAGGGTAAAGCAAATATATAAGTATTTATACATATATGCAAGTAATATATTTTACCCCTTGGGTAAAGAATACTTTAATTTTTAATTATTACCAACACCATTCACAACCGTCCTAACCAACCTCTCACCTTTTTCTTCTTTTTTCTCTAACTTTTCTTCGAAGGTATCGCACAAGCTCATTAGTTCATTTACTTTTTTTGCTATGCGTTTTTGTTCGTTGAGTGGATGTAATGGAGTTAACAAACTAATCCATTTTTGTTTATTAATAATTGGCGTGGCTGACCCACTGGAATATTTTATCACACTGTTTTGAAAATAAGGTGCATTCAAAGAATAAAATAAATATTCAAGACTATGTTTTATATATGGCGTAATTGTATCTATTTGTTGATTACAAGCTACATCGATATTATTTACCGCGGATTTACCTATCGAACCACCAATACAAACCATTAAGATAGAACCTTTTTCAATTAATCTTCCTTTACTAAGTCCTTTTTCAGACAATCCATACTTTGAATAATCAATTGTATAATCTAAAATATCACCCGGACCGATGAATGGAATAAAATCACCAAAATTTTGCATATCTGATCTTGGCGGAGTCGTGCCTGTTTGTGTTTCACCTAAAATATCAAGTCTCACCCACTCCCAATCTTTCGGCAGTTCAAATGGTTTTCCCGCCACGGCGGGCAGGTTGTTTTTTAATCTTTCCTTCGGCAATAAGTTTTTCTTTTTCTTTTTTTATCTTCTTTAGTAATTCGCTGGCGGGTTCATCATTTGGGTTTTGTTTTGTAAGCTTACCTTGCACTGCAAGCTGCAAAATCAGTTGGCGGGCTTTTTCAATTCCGTTTGGGCCATCAAGCAGTTTATCAAGGTTATTAAAAAGGATTTACTCTACAGGATATCGTATTGAGGCAGCGAGTGTTTCGTTTGGTGTAACTGGTGTAAATGACGGAGATAACTCACCAGCAGAATTTATCCTTAAACAGAATTATCCCAATCCATTCAACCCATCAACCACAATCACATATAGTATTTCCGAAGCCGGATTTGTTACACTGCTAGTGTATGATACGCTGGGTAACGAGGTTGCCAGATTAGTAAACGAAAATAAAGGAGCGGGTGAATACAATGTTTCTTTCGAAGCTTCAAATTTATCTAATGGAATTTATCTTTATCGACTACAAGTAAACAGCAATATTTCAATTAAGAAAATGGTGTTGCTCAAATAATATCGGACGATATTAACCAGCAGGCACATTAATTATTGCGCTCATATAGAAAATCCCGCAATGCAAACGCAGAGCGGGATTATTCTATTTCCTAAGCATATCTTTATCAACATCTTATTATTTTAGCTGCAAAATAAAAAACTAGTTCCAGCACCCGGCTTACTTAAACAAAATATCAACTATTTAAAAGTGTCCTTTGAATCAACAATCTTAACCGATTTTATATTTAGTTTGAATACTGCTGTTTCATCATCATCATTTAAAACTTCTTCGGGAAGGGTTACTTTATATCTCCTCTCATATTGGGGAGTATTTTTATTTGCTTTCTATAGCTGCCAAATTTTATAAAGTAATTAGTGCAAAAACCATCTTCTTCTGTAGCTACAGTTCAGTCTTCCTGTTCAATGATACAACTCAAATAATCTAAAATCATCAGACGTGTAAGGAATAGTCTTTTGCCAAGAGCGAAGCGAAAGTAATTATGAATGAGTTTGAGAATTATTTAAGCTTATTATCTTATCCTGAAATGGTTTTATTATTTGAGTAAGCATACCTGAAGGAGAAGTATATGGAATAAATATTTTATCACTCTTTAATAAAATATATTTATTTCTAATTAAGGAAGTTTCCTTTGTTACTCTTTTAATTGCGCTGTTGACAGGTGATATTATCAGTAGCTTATTAGTTTCCAAAGCTTTTAATATTTTTTCATCCCATCTTTTTTTCATACACCTTGC
>JADFPP010000103.1 GCA_022562275.1 Bacteroidota bacterium | reverse complement strand
CCAGATTACAGGTAAAAGAGGTAATGCCGTGCTTATTTCAGAGGAAGACTGGAGAGCAATAAATGAAACGTTATATTTAGTATCAATCCCGGGTATGCGCGAATCTATTATTAAAGGAATGAAAGAAATGTTAGTTAAATGTCTTACTAAAATTGTATGGTAGGATGGAAAATTGTTTACATCAAACAAACTTTAAAAGATGCTAAATAAATAAAATCGGCAGGACTAAAAACACGCGCAGAAAAGATTTTAAAGATTTTAGAAAAAAAACCATACCAAACTCCTCCTTCGTTTGAAAAACTTGTTGGTGATCTTGCAGGTGCTTATTCCAGAAGAATAAACATCAGGCACAGATTAGTTTACCAGGTTTATGATAAAATTAAAACTGTAAAAGTCATAAGGATGTGGTCCCACTACGAGTAAACAAACCAATAAATAAAATTCCCGATTGATAAAGAGATATGCCAAACCTATGGAACATCCGTTTCTAATGGAAGGAACTAAAAAAATATTTTACTCGCAATTAAAAAAAATTGGTCACTCTTAGTAAAAGATATTTAATTCGATAACATCATAAACAATAACACTTTGTATTCTTGTTGTTATTGACACAAAAACACCTGGATCGATTGTTAATTTATCCTCAAATTATTTGTAAAAAATTGAGTGAATATTTAAGTTTACGATTCTATTTTTAATATTTTCAAGGATAAGGAATGGCAGAAAATAAAGGTAAAATTATACAAGTAATTGGCCCCGTTGTAGATATTGAATTTGAAGAGGGATACCTTCCTGAAATATTATATGCAGTAAGAATACCACGAACTACTACCGAAGGTGTAAAAGAAGAATTGATAGTTGAAGTACAGCAGCATCTCGGAGAAGATACAGTACGTACAGTTGCAATGGATAGTACCGATGGTCTGGTAAGAGGTATGGAAGCTTATGATACGGGAGAACCAATTTCAGTTCCTGTCGGTCCTGAAACTTTGGGAAGATTGATCAATGTTATTGGAAAGGGGATTGATGGATTAGGCGAAATAAAAACAAAGATAAAATATCCCATACACAGACCGGCACCGGAGTTTAAGAATCTTTCTACTGAAAAAGAAATGTTTGAGACCGGACTTAAAGTTATTGATCTTCTTGAACCATATTCGAAAGGTGGAAAGACCGGATTGTTTGGCGGAGCTGGTGTTGGTAAAACCGTTATCATTATGGAGCTAATCCATAATATCGCACAACATCACGGCGGTTATTCAGTTTTCTCAGGTGTTGGTGAAAGAACGAGGGAAGGAAACGACCTCTGGCTGGAGATGAAAGAATCCGGTGTGCTGGAAAAAACAGTTTTGATATTCGGACAGATGAATGAACCGCCGGGAGCAAGATTAAGAGTTGGCTTAACAGGGCTTACTATTGCTGAATACTTCAGGGATGAAGAGGGAAAAGATGTTCTTTTATTCATCGATAATATATTCAGGTTTACACAGGCAGGTTCTGAGGTAAGTGCATTGTTGGGAAGAATGCCTTCCGCTGTTGGATATCAGCCTAACCTTGCTACCGAAATGGGCGCTTTGCAGGAGAGGATTACTTCTACTGATAAAGGTTCAATCACTTCGGTGCAGGCAGTTTATGTCCCCGCAGATGATTTAACTGATCCGGCTCCCGCGGCAGTGTTTTCCCACCTTGATGCAACAACTGTATTAAGCCGTCAGATTTCAGAACTTGGTATTTATCCCGCCGTCGATCCACTTGAATCCACATCAAGAATTATGGAGCCTGGTGTACTTGGGCAGGAACATTATGATGTAGCAAAAAATTGTAAAGAGATACTTCAGCATTATAATGATCTTCAGGATATTATTAATATTTTGGGTATTGATGAACTTTCAGATGAAGATAAAATAATTGTACGCAGAGCAAGAAGAATACAAAGATTCTTTAGCCAGCCATTCTTTGTTGCGGAGCAATTCACCGGAACTGAAGGAAAATATGTTAAACTCGAAGATACAATTCGCGGATTTAAAGGAATAATTGATGGTGAATATGATGAACTTCCGGAGGCAGCATTCCTTTACGTTGGTACAATTGAAGAAGCTGTTGAAAAAGCTAAGAAGATGCAGCAATAATGGCGGAGATTAATTTAGAAATTATATCACCCGATAAAGTAATTTATCAGAATGTAGTTGATTCGATTACTATCCCCGGAACCTTGGGAGGATTCCAGGTGTTAAAAAATCACGCACCATTGATGAGCACGATTGAAGTAGGTATAGTAATTGTTAAAAAAGAAAATGAATCTCATTACTTTACAACAGGCGGTGGAACTATTGAAGTGCTGAATAATAAAGTTCTTATCCTGGCTGACTCAATGGAAAAGTTAGAAGATATTGATATTGATAGAGCGGAGCAGGCTAAAGAAAGAGCAGTGGATAGATTAGCAAAGAAAAAAGAGGAAGAGATTAATGTTGCGCGTGCTGAGCTGGCATTGAAAAAATCTATAAACAGAATTAGCTCAAAAGGAAAATATATATAATTGCTCTCCCTAAAATAAGTTAGTAGTTATTAAGGGATGGATTGTTGTTCATCCCTTTTTTTGTTTCATATTCTCCATCAGCTTAAGCTGATGGAATAATTTAGCCAAAGTCCGCTGGTGGTAGGCAGGCTTGCAATTAACAATTTATTTCTCTTCTTTATTAAAAGATATGCCAAATCTTAAAGATTTGGCATATCTAAATTATAATCAATTTATTTTGCTTCGTTAAATCTTTTGGCTACTTCTTCCCAGTTTACCACGTTCCACCAGTTTTCAATATATTCAGGTCTGCGGTTTTGATATTTTAAATAGTAAGCATGTTCCCACACATCCAAACCAAGAATTGGTGTACCTTTAAAATCTGATATATCCATAATTGGGTTATCCTGGTTTGGTGTTGAACCTATTGCAAGTTTACCATCCTGTACAACCAACCATGCCCAACCTGAACCGAATCTTGTTGCTGCAGCATTGCTAAATTGATCTTTAAATTCGTCAAATGAAGTGAATGATGAATTTATAGCATCGGATAATGTTGAAGGCACTTCTGCACTACCCGGTTTCATTATTGACCAGAACAGCGAATGATTAAAATGTCCGCCCCCGTTATTTCTAACGGCGATAGAATGATTTGCAACATTGGATAATAACTCTTCCAATGATTTCCCTTCGAGGTCTGTTCCCTCAACTGCAGCATTTAATTTTGTAACATAACCACTGTGATGTTTTGTGTGATGAATTTCCATCGTCATCTTATCAATAGTTGGCTCCAAAGCATCATAATCGTATGGCAATGCAGGCAATTCGAATTTTCCCATTATTTGTTTCTCCTTTATTAATTAAATATTAGTTAGTTCTGATCTTTTCTTTATAATAATAATTAACTCAAGTTTACCACATAAAATTCAAAACTATTAAAACATTTGATAATTCAGGTTATCATTCTGTTAGAGGTTGTCTTAAAAGTGCTGAATATTGTGTCATTCTCATGTAAACGCATGGGCGTCAACTTAAGGACTTAAATACTTAATAACTCATGCCCAAACCCCTTCTCTTGCAAGAGAAGGGGCTTTTAAAAGTCCCTCTCTTTTTAAGAGAGGGATTTAGGGTGAGTTTGTTTTTCATAATATAAAAACCATAAATATTATAAATAACTCTTTTATTTACATTAAGTTACAAGTGTTTTTACATGAAAAAATATATTTTTAAGTTGACGCACATACGTGTAAACGGGAATCTAAAGCCCTTATTACTAATTAGATTCCCACTTTTGTGGGAATGACAAACAAGTAAAAATTACTCTTGAGACAGCCACTAATGGAAGAAATACTTATTCATTCAACTGTAACGTCTATCCTACATTTAATAGCGGAATCGAATTCAATTTTATATATGAATGCTAAACACCAAACGACTCCCCGCAACCACAGGTTTTAGTTGCATTCGGATTGCTAAATACGAAACCTTTACCATTAAGTCCGTCACTATAATCTAACTCAGTTCCTGAAAGATAAAATAAACTTTTTCCATCAATAAAAAGTTTTACTTCATTATCTTCTATTATAGTATCGCCTTCTTTTACTTCTCCATCGAAACCTAAAGTATAGGTAAAACCTGAACATCCGCCGCCTTTAACTCCAACTCTTACTCCATAACTTTCAGGCACCTTGTTTTCTGACATAATTCTTTTTATTTCGGTTAATGCTTTTTCAGTAAGCGATATCTCTGTTGCATTTTTTATTTCGCTCATTACTAATCCTTTAATTGTTTATTAATTCAAAATATTTTTTAAAACGGATCGCCCGGTTCTGATGTAGTAAATTCCGGGTAGTTAATTTTCCATCCGATTTTATTTACTCTTACGAATATCCCTTTGTTTTCAAACTCTTTAGAAATTGCATCCGCTAGTTTAGCAGCTTCGGCATAGGTGATATCAATTCCTTTTTTCTCCAAAAAACTTCTTAAACCATATTGCAGATCCCGGTAGAAAAAATTTGAATTGTGGAACATGGGAAACTTTGCTTTTAAAAATCCTAATAACGCTTCATCTTCTAGCTTTAATAATTCAAGATTATTTGAAAAATCTTTTTTACCCATTTAGTTCTCTTTGTTGTTTATAATATCTGTTTGAGTGAAGTTTGTACAAATACATTATCTATTTTTCTTTGGATCTCAATTAACGGATCTCTTATTTTACAACAGTCTAAATGCGAACAGGTACTTTTTGAATTATCCTCCTGCATACATTCCGTTACTTGATAATTATGTTCAACGGCTTTAATAATATCGATCAATGATATGTTATCGGGCAACCTGTTTAATTTGTATCCGCCTTTAGCTCCCTGGAAAGAAGTTGCAATTTTATTCCTGGCAAAATTTTGCAAAACCTTGGCAACAAGCTGATACGGTATCTGGCAATTATCAGCTATTTCTTTAGCGGTTGAATAATGACCTGAATTATTCATCGCTAAATGTCTCGCTGCCATAAAAGCGTATTCTGTCTTTTTAGAGAGTTTTAACATAATAAATAAGACTAAATTAGTCGTATATAAAAGTAAAAAAATAGCTAATTAAAAGCAAATTAGAATGTGCGCTGTATCAAAATCCAAGAATATTAATTGAATTCTGAGCAAAGTTTACGATAGGTGTAAAATAAACACCAAATATAAGAATGGGGGCAGCCAAAAGGATAATTACAAATCCATTTGCAAATGATAGTTTAATTACCGGTTTTTCTTCGTCAACCTGAACAAGATATAGGTTTTTTAATACGCGAATGTAATAATACAGTGATACAACTGTGTTCAGCAAAGCAATAACGGCGACGGCAATCATATTTGCATCAACAAGTGCTAGGAATAAAACTACTTTACCAATAAATCCGGCAGTAGGCGGCATACCAACGAGTGATATTAGGAAGAAAGCAAGGGTAACACTAAGTAAAGGCATCGACTTACCTAAACCTTTGTAATCATCTATATCTTCGCTGCCAATTTTGTTGGCAATAAGCATAACCACAAAGAAGGCACCCAGGTTCATAAATAAATAAACTATAAAGTAAATCATTGTTGCGGTTATACCTTGATCCGAAAGTACGGCAATACCTAACAGCATATATCCAGCGTGTGCGATGGTTGAATAGGCAAGCATTCTTTTAAGATTATCCTGCCAAAGTGCAGTGAAATTCCCAAGTGTCATCGAAAGTATTGAAAGAAGAACGATGATACTTCGCCAATCAATTATATTTAAAAGTTCCCAGTTTCCATGATCATCAATTGAACTAATAAAAGTTACTTTAATGAATCGTATGAGAACTGCAAATCCTGCTGCTTTACTTGCAACCGAAAGGTAAGCGGTAATTGGAAGTGGAGCGCCTTCGTAAACATCCGGAGTCCAGAAGTGAAACGGTGCTGCTGAAATTTTAAATCCGAATCCAACCAATATAAATAAAACTGCAATTAGAAAAGTAATGTAGGGGAAACTCTGTATTTGAATAACCGTGTTTATTTCGTAAAGGTTTGTGGTGCCAGTAAGCCCGTAAATTAGTGAAATACCAAACAGCATAATACCGGAAGAAACTCCGCCGTAAATAATATATTTTAATGATGCTTCGCTGCTGCGAACAGTATTTTTTACAAAACCGGCAAGTACATAGGATGATAAAGATAGTAATTCGATTGAAATATAGATCAGTATTAAATCTGATGCTGATGCCATAAAGAACATCCCAAATATTAAAGTGTAGTATTCGCCAAGACGATCATGGGCAGATTTAATTTCGGATGAACTTATTGAGAAAAATATTATAAACACTGAGGCAAGAAGAACAATGATCTTAAAGAATGAACCAAAGTTATCTGCTGCAAACATTCCTGAAGAAGGAGAAGTTTTGAATGCAATCTCTGCCGTTCCAAACTGCTGCACTACAAAAACACCTGCTATAGCGATACCGAGTAAAGATATGTAAGGCAGAGCCGTTTTACTTTTTGGCGAGATCAGATCAACAAGTACTATCAATACCAACGTAGCTGCTATGGCAATTTCAGGTTTGATGTAAATTAAATCGGAAATTATATGATCTATATTCAAATCGGCTTAGATATTTTTAATTATTAAAAACCAACGAGTGAACTATAATGAACTTGCACATCGTGCATAAACTGAACCAACGTATTAACTGAAGTGTTCATTAAATCGAGCATTGCCGAAGGATAAACACCGAGGAAAATTACAATTATGGTTAAAGGAGCTAACATTGCATATTCCCTTAAATCGAGGTCTTTAATCCCTTCCCATTTTTCATTGAACTTACCTAAATAAACTCTTTGCAATGCCCACAACATATATCCTGCACCCAAAATAATTCCAACTGTAGAAATTACAGTTATTACTCTTATTAAAGATTCACCGAAAGCTCCGAGAAATACAAATGCTTCGGATATAAAACCGCTTAAGCCGGGCAAACCAATTGCAGCAAAAAATGCTACTGCTACAAAGCCCATGTAAGCAGGCATCTTCACTCCCAATCCGCCGAAGTCATTAAGCATTCGTGTGTGTGTACGATCGTAAATAACTCCGACAATAAGGAAGAGCATTGAAGTGATTATACCATGATTAAACATCTGTAACACAGCACCGGAAACTCCCAAAGTATTTAATGATGCCATTCCTAATAACACATAACCCATATGTGATACGGAAGAATACGCAATCAGTTTTTTGAAATCGCGTTGAGCCATTGCACACAAAACACCGTAAATTATGTTTATCATTCCGAACAGTGCGATATACCAAATTAACTGCTGTGTAATTTCGGGAAAGATCGGAAAGCTTACCCTCAGAATTCCATAAGTACCCATTTTAAGAAGTACACCGGCAAGTATAACGGAAATAGCAGTCGGTGCTTCGACGTGTGCATCGGGAAGTCAAGTGTGGAAGGGGAACATCGGAATTTTAATTGCAAACCCTGCAAACAGTGCAATGTAAGCTATCAGCCTTAAGTTTGATGGATTTAGCGGCGATAAAATTCCCGTTTCGGTAGCGTTATTCGGATCCATCATTGCTAATAAATTAAATGTAAATGCCCGCGTTCCGTCTGCAAGAACTTCTGTTGTGCTGAAGTATAATCCAATCATCACAATCAGGATAAAGACACTGCCAAGAAAAGTATAGATGAAAAACTTAATCGCAGCATATTCACGTCTCGGTCCGCCCCACACTCCTATAAGGAAATACATAGGGAGAAGCATCACTTCCCAGAATATAAAGAAAAGGAAGAAGTCTAAAGAAACAAATACTCCCATCATGCCTGTATCTAAAAGCAGAAACAGTGCAAAGTAACCTTTGATTGATTTATTGATGTTCCAGGAAGATATCGTTGCAATAAAAGTTACAATAGCAGTTAATAATACTAACGGTGCACTTATGCCGTCGATACCCAAAAAGTAATCAATTTTAATTTTACCTAACCATGAAAAACCGTCAATATCAATCCATCTCCATTTTTCAATAAACTGAAACGTTGCTTCATCAAAAATACCGCCCATAGCATAATTGTAATTTGCCATAATGAAGACAGCGAGAATAACCTGTATGCCGGTTATAAGTAAAGTAAACTTTTTTATTACTTTTGTCTGCGATTTGGGTAGAGCAAGAATAATTATCATACCCAAGATTGGCAGAAATGTGATCAACGATAAAATAGGTAGCTGCATTTAAATACCTGTTTATTTCAAACTAAAATGATTTAAATAAAAACAATAAAAATACAATAGAGATCAGTACAAATATTAAATATGTCTGAACTTTTCCTGTTTGAAATCTTCGGAATATTAAGCCGATAAATCCACTTAGATATGCCATAAAGTTTACCAAACCATCAACAACAATGTTATCAAATTTTCCTATGAAACTTGAAAATCCTCTTGTAACGGATGCTGCCCCGTTAACGATTCCGTCAATAACTTTAAGATCGAAAGCACCAAGCAACCTGCTGAAACCAACGGTGCCTGCAACAACGGTTGCATCATAAAGTTCATCGAAATGCCATTTGTTAAATGACCAATTATAAAGTGCCTTGAATCTTTCAGCGAGTTTATCCGGACTAATCTTTTTCCACTGGTAAAAAAGAAAAGCAGTTAAAATTCCTAAACCAGCCATAAGCAAAGATAAAAACATTGCGGGATAATGAACTGCGTGTATTGCTTCTTCATACTTTTCGGAATACATAATTTCTGAAGAAGTTCCAATTTGCGAAATGTATTCTTCATCGGGAATCATAAAATCGTATCTTGTACTTTCCGGAGTATAAAGTTCCGGTGCTTTTATCCATTCCGATAATACCCATCCTTCATTTGGATTTATAGGATTCGGTGTGTACCAGAAAAACAACGAAAGTCCTGCAAGTAAAACCAACGGCATCGCCATAACGAATTTTGATTCGTGAGCTTGTTCATATTTTTCACGATTTTTAGGTTCACCATGGAATGTTAGAATTATGACGCGGAACATATAAAACGCAGTTAACATCGCAACAAAAAATCCAACAATAGGGAAGAGCCAATGACCCGTTAAATTAGCAAATGCAAAAGTGCCGGCAAGAATTCCATCCTTGCTTAAAAATCCTGATGTAAGCGGAATACCTGAAATTGCCAGCGAAGCGATTAAAAATGTGGGTAGTGTCTCACTTTACTTTTTATGCTTGACTGGATAAGTATGTATAGTTATATTTGCAATTATGACAAAGCCGAAACGTGAAAAAGATACTAATAAGTTGGCAAAACAAATTGTTGATCTTGCAACCGGTGAACAAGTAGAAGAAGAACCAGAAAACAATAAGAATCCGCACGCTGTTGCACTTGGCAGACTCGGAGGACTTAAAGGGGGCAAAGCACGAGCAAAAAAGCTATCTAAGAAAAAACGTGTAGAAATAGCTAAAAAGGGAGCAAAAGCACGCTGGGGGAAGAAAAAGCCACAATAACCGCAATATTTTGTGTTTATAGTGTTCATCTGAGCATTTAATGCACATCTAAATTAATCCCTCAACTGCACTTGACTAATGTTGTCCCAACCCTTATATTAGACTTCAAAAATAAGGACTATAATGGATAATCTTGTAAGTATAAGTTCTCTTGTAAAAGAGTATCAAAGAAAGATGGAAAAATTGGAGAGAGAACTTAAAGAAAAAGTAAATAAATACCGTAATGCTATTGAAGCATTGAAAGAATATATGCGACAGCCAGAGCGAGATATTGAGGCGCTGCTGCACTATGCGCGCGTTGACAGGGTGGAAAAGATCATGCGGCCTTATATAGAGGCGATTGCTTGAGGAGAGAAACGAAGAATTTATCAGCTTCTGTTCACGGACGGTTAAGAAATGTAGCTAAAATGCGGGGAAGACCATTTCAGGAAATATTGCAATATTATGGGATGGAACGATTCTTATATCGTGCTGCAAGAGATTGTGCACTAGGCGCACATTTAAATTTATACTTTTGTACTAATCTTCTTTCTTGCTTTAAGTTCTTTGATTCTTCAGCTCCCTCATTAAGTAGGATCCTGATTCTAGCATACTGACTAAATCTAGGCTTTCGCCTCTTACTTTTTTCCATTTTCTTCTCCTGATTAAATGTCTACGTTATTATTATATTCCTGCTGAAGCTGCTTTTTACTTGATTTTTTAATTGGATAACCATACATCTTAAATAATATTAGGTTAGAATTATCAGGATCTGGTTTGAATTCAACAAGTGGC
>JADFPP010000102.1 GCA_022562275.1 Bacteroidota bacterium | reverse complement strand
GATTGGAAAAAGGTGAAATATTTGAAGAATCTCTTATTGAACAGGAATTAAGTCTGAAGCCGGGACAAATCTATGCTTTCTTTACTGATGGAATTACGGAAGCAATGAACGAGCAGCACGATTTATTTGGTGAAGATAATTTATCTTCAATTTTAAAAGATAAATCAACCAGCCGGTCAAACGATATTATGCAAGAGATATGGAACAAGATAAATTCCTTCAGCGGCTCCGCCGAAGTTAATGATGATATGACAATGGTTATTTTTAAAGTGAATTGATAATAAAATACTTATTTAATTGCTTTTCCCAATCCCCGTTTATTAACCAGGTAGGTTTTTTTATTGTTTGTAAAACTTCAGGATAGGTTTAAAAATTCAAATAAAATACTTAAGTTAATCTTAGTATATCACAGATATATTTTAACTATTAATAAACAATTCTAGGAGCACCTATTATGGCAAAACAAATATCACCATTTCATTCGGCAGATAGTAAAGTCTATCACATTTATGGTACGTGTTCATCCGGGAAAAGTGTTAAGAAAAGGAAGAAGGGAACGAGCGGAAGGAAGCTTTGCAATGCTTGTAAAGATATTAAGGCTGGAAAACGTACTCGTTAGATTATAGCTTAAATTGTAAGTATTGAATTCTACACCCCCTGCTTAATAACACAGGCAGGGGTTTTTTATTGAGAATTTGGGCACTAACCACATAAGTTATAAACTGTACTGTAAAGTTTAAACAACAACTCAAAAATAAATTATTAACACCGTTACAATTTTGTGACTATTTTTTTATGATTTCGTGAGGATATCAATTTCCGAATTAACTAATGTGACAGTGGAAGTTATTCCTTTGTCTGATTTGCTTCCCATCGACAGATAAGGGTTTCACAAGAAAATATGGAAGATAGTTAATTAATTTTTTTATCCAATAATAGTAACGGAGGTGTTATGAGACAATTAAGTTCTCTTTTAACTTTGATTCTGTGTGTGCTTGTTTTTTCTTTTTCCGCTAATAGCCAGGTCATAGACCTGGGTATAAACGGATTAGAAGATCTCGGATCTAATTATCAATATGAAGGATGGTTAATTGTGGGGGGAATGCCGGTAACAACAGGAACTTTTACCGTTGATGCTGGTGGGGTATTAAATCAAACGGCATTTAGTGTAAATATGAACGATCTGATAAATGCAACTACTTTTGTTCTAACTATCGAACCAATTCCAGATTCAGATCCAAATCCCAGCAGCACACATATACTTAGCGGCAATTTTACAGATTTTGATGCACCGCTTTCAGTCGGTCATCCTGCTGCACTTGGGGATGACTATTCAAGTATTGATGGAAAATATATACTTGCTACACCAACCAACGGAGACAACACTAACGAATTAAGTGGTATATGGTTTCTGGATTTATCTGGCGGCCCACCACCTACGGCAGGACTTACTTTACCCACATTACCAGCGGGCTGGAAATATGAAGGCTGGGCTGTTATTGGTGGTATGCCTGTAACAACCGGAACATTTACGGCAGTTGATATGGTAGATGAAGCTGATCCCTTCAGCGGAAATGATCCGGGACCGCCGTTTCCAGGCGAAGATTTTCTGGTGAATGCACCGTCCGGGCTTTCATTCCCGACCGATCTCTCAGGGATGACGGCGGTTATTTCAATTGAGCCTGATCCTGATAACAGCACCGCACCATTTCTATTAAAACCTCTTGTAGGAGGCATTCCTTCAAATGCGATGGATCACGTTACATATATGATGAATAGTAACGTTGCAAATTCATTCCCAACAGGAACTGCAACACGCTCTGCAATTGTGCCGGTTGAACTAACAAGTTTCACAGCAAAAGTTAGTAATGGTGAAGTTTTACTTAATTGGAAAACAGCTACCGAAACCAACAATCTGGGTTTTGAGGTTGAACGTAAAAATCAAAGTACAAATAACGGGGTTTGGCAATTAATTGGATTTGTTGAAGGGAATGGAACTACAACAGAATCGCATTCTTATTCCTTCAGCGATGATATAAGTTCAATCAACGCTTCCTCACTAAGTTACAGGTTAAAGCAAATTGATTTCAACGGTGTGTTTGAATACAGTCATATAATCCTTGTAGATAATCTTGCACCTTCGGATTTTGTGTTAGAGCAGAATTACCCAAACCCTTTTAATCCAAGTACAACAATAAAATTTGGATTACCCGAAAAAAGTAATGTTGTTATTACAGTTTACAATTCGCTGGGTGCTGAGGTGGTAACCTTAGTTAATGAAGTTAGAGAAGCGGGCAGTTATGAGATTGAGTTCAACGCAAACAATTTTTCAAGTGGTATCTACTACTACAAAATTGAAGTAGGAGATCCTTCGACAAGCTCCCCGCAGGGACAGGCAGGACAGAGTTTTATCGAGACTAAAAAGATGATACTTTTGAAATAAGATTGAAGTCCGATAACCTTACTTATACTCCCGCATAATAACTAGGCGGGGGTTTTAACTTTGCATTGTTAGGTCAGAATTGCATTTCAGTTAAAAATAATTAATCTTTCAGATATAATTTCATCGTTATTATTCACTTTTAACTGGAAGGGAAGAATGAAATATCCTGTACGAATCTTAATGTTAGTTTTCATAATATCACTAAGCACAACATATGGACAAGGTAAGTTTGGACTGGGAATCATACTCGGTGAACCCACAGGCATTAGTGCAAAATTATGGATAACTGGAACTACAGCTATTGATGGGGCTGTCGCGTGGTCTTTTGCTAATGAAAGTGCATTTCATATTCACGCTGATTTTTTAATTCATAACTTTGGTGTATTTGACAAAGTAGTTACACTGTACTATGGAATTGGTGGCAGAATAAAGTTCAGAAAGGATGAGACAAGACTTGGAGTACGTATACCGGTAGGAGTAGCTTATGATATCCCTTCCACATCAATTGATTTATTTCTGGAAATAGTACCCTTGTTAAATCTAAATCCAAGCACTAGTTTTACTTTAAACGGTGCTATTGGAGGACGATTTCACTTTTAGATGAATATTCGATTATACTATAATCAGTTATTTTGCATAGAAACTTGAATCCCTGCTTAATAACATAGGCGGGGGTTTTTATATTAAATATCCCCCAATCATTAGGAATTTAATTTTTCCAGACCCTCAATACCCGAGAGAAATATTCCTGATAGCATACTGTCGGCTTCCTCAACAGATCCACTATCAACCTGATACGTGCAATTCCAGGAAACTTCGCATTTATCACTATCAATAGGAGTTACTTTCATCGTTGCCACATATTTGGAAAAGGGAAAAGGGGAAGGATCATGTATATCGTATTGTAATTCCATATTTTGATGATCAAGTTTTAAAAGTGTCTCATCAAAACTCGCCCCATTACTCATTGTACACGTTCTCTCCATACCTTCACCTTCTCCTTTACCGACAGAATTTTCAATAGCAGGAACATATTTCTCAATGCCCGAAAATTGACTAATGATTCCCCAAACATTTTCTGCCGAAGTGTTAATAGTCTTATTTACTTCTGTTTTATCCATAATCAAGATCCTCTTAAATTGTTAATGATCGTTAATAATTTATGCTAGTTCAATATAACGATAAATGGAGTGTTTACAATTATACAAATCAATCAACAAAATCTCGTGCTGTATTAGATTTAATTCAAAATAACTATAAAGCATTTTCCCTTTCTCAACCCCTGCTTAATAACATATGCCGGGGTTTTTTATTAAGTGTTACTTGATATAAGGGTAAAAATATCCAATAACCATTTCCCAAACATCACAAGGTTATGATATTTACTCCAATGGTGGTGAATTGACATTGGAGTTCACTAATAGAAATTGTGATAGTCAAAGTTTAAATACCCTTTCCTACATATTTGACACATCCAAGGAGTTCAATGTTGATCCAAAAAAATTCAAACAACAATATAAAGACAAGCCCAAGAATTATATTGCTACTATAAGATAAGTTGGAGTTTGTGTTGTTGATTAAATTGATCAATAAAATTGCGTGTTGTCTTAGATTTGAATTTAATGATGAAAGAGTCTAATTATCTTTTTCTGGAAGTCTCTCCCTTAGTTTCACTGAAATATTATTAATCACCTCTTTGATTTTTTCATCATCATGCATAGCATGAATAAAGGTTGGTTCTACTAAAAGTTTTGTGCAAATTTCTAAGCAAAGTAATGATGATTCTATCAAATCAATTATAGGCGCCCCATAGCTTTGGGGAACAAAGTGCTCATATCTATTTCTAATCATTTCATGTAACCAATCTAATGTATGTAGGTCTTCATCATTAATTATAATTGTAGTGGTCTGAGAAAAATATTCCATAAAATAATCACATTGAATCATTGCTAATAAGTCATAAAATCCTACCAGATAATCATTACTACTTCCTTCAAATCTTTTATCATTGGAATGGTTTTCAATTTCCCCAACAGTTTCTGGCTTGGAAAATCTCCAAGCATGATTACAATTTTCTACTTTCTCTTTTTGAATCATAATTTGTGGACCACTACCAATAGTGAAATATATTTGCTTTGTTCTATTTATAAGACCCCTTACTACAAATGAATTTGCAGTGCCTTTAAGAACTTCTACCATTGATCTTAATAATACATTATGTACCTCAACAGCAATTCTAAAATAACTTGGTGCAGACTTAGTTAATTCATAATAAGCATGATCTAAATTATTATGAATTAAATCTATATTTTGTATGAAATCTAATTTAGCATTCATTTTCTCATAGATCAGTTTTAACAAAATGAAGATATGTCATTAGCAATATAATCCTTAATTTAAAATAAATACTTTTTAATTATGATGAGCAAAGAAAATAATAAAATTCATATTGACTCTTGTGTATTCAAGGTTGGAGATAATTCATATTGTGTTTGGGAAAATGATTTGAAAAAAAGAAACTTATCCTTTTTGCAGTCAATAAATCCATCTTTCTACATATATAATCTTGATCTGCACTCAAAGAATTTGGATGGTGATAATAAGCATAATGCTGCTTTATCAATAAGATTGTTATACCATCATTCTGTTGAAACACTATTCACTCTGATATTTTCAGCTTTACAAGCACCGAAATGTGTTTATGCTTGGTTTCAAAAATCAAACTCAAAAATATTAAGAGAATTAGTATTAAAAGTAACAAATAGAGATCAAAGTGTATTTGATGTAATAGGATTAAAAAATATTTCTTGGGAATCTATTTCAAGTAAAATATTGTTAAGTGATAAAAAATGGACTGATAATATAGACGAAATATCAAAATCTCATTCCAATTTTTTACATAATCTAAGCAATGATTATTTATCAGATTACGACATCAAGGAATATAATAGTATAAAACATGGTTTAAGGTTAAAACAAGGGGGATTTAAATTTGCAATAGGGCCACAAAAAGAATTAAATCAGCCAGCAAAACCTAAGGATATGAAAGTTATTGGAGAAAGTGATTTTGGAAGTTCTTTTTACTCACTTAACCCCATAAAAAATTTAGATATAAAAAAGTATCCCCATTTTCAATCAAGGCATTATGCTATTAATTGGAATCTTGATTCTCTCATTAAATTAGTGACCTTAATTGCCTTTTCAATTGAAAACACTATTTCTTTTTTAAAGATTTTTAATGGTGAACAAGAAGTAAACTTTAAAGTACCCAATGACTTGGAGTTTTATAGAATGCCCTGGAAAGATCTCAGTGGAGTAACACAAATGAATATTGATTCAGATATTACAAAGAAAATGATTAAGCTCACAACTAAGAAAGAAATAACAGATAAATTAAAACAAGTTAGTGAAAGTAGGAAATAGGTTATGTTATCATACATAGATGGAAAAACTTGGAAAGATATAACAAGAGAAGAAAGATTCTTTTGTTCCCACCTTTATCACTCAATCATAAATAGGGAAAAAGAATTTATAGAATGGTTGAACAAAATCCCAACTTTACAACTTAATCCCAACTCAAATTGGGAAATTGGATATGAGGTTTGTTTTTATAGGGATTTGATTAAGCATTGGAAAGATCAAGGGAAAACAATTCCAAATGAAAAACAATATTCACCAAAGAGAACTTTTGATTTGTGTCTATTCTCCAATAACCATATTGTAATAATTGAAGCCAAAGCACAACAAGGTTTTCATGGTGAACAACTCAAAAAGTTTGAGAAAGATAGAGCAGATATTAAAAAATTATTGGAAAAGGAGAATTTAATAGTTAGTGTTGTTCTATTACATTCAAGTGAATATAAACCAAGAGATAAAAGAATTAAAAATTCTCCAAGATTTACTTGGAAGAATATTTATAATTCATTTGAAAAAAATGATTTGTTTGAGAAAGCCGATGGACTATATAATAATTAATAAGGAGTTTGTATTATGGGAGAAATATATCCTGACAATCCAGTTCTATATGCTCAAAGAATTAGAGCAAGTTACCGGAAATTTCTAAAATATCATTCTGAGTATCCTAAATTTGATAAACGTAACAACGCAATTGTAAAGATAACTGTGGCCGAGGCAAAAAGAGTTGTGAACTTAAGTGATAAGGAAATAATAAGAACTTACCATCGCAACGAAAGAAACAATACAATGTTGAGAATGATTCGCTTAATTAACCAGAGTACGGAATTGATGATAGAAGCCGATAAGATCAGTCAAAAGGAAAAGCTTTCAAAATAATACCCAATTCCCAAATCAAAGAAAAACATGTTTTTAATTGTATATAAATTATCAATTCTATAAAGAAGTTCAGCATATACTATTCTCCAATAATATTTATTATTTGTTTAAAAATATTTTGAATCATAATCCTTTCAATCTTTTGAAACAGGGAGGATTTTTATTAATTTCGCAGCGCACCCTTAGCTCAGTTGGCAGAGCATCTGACTTCAGATCAGTCGGTTTCTTGATTTTGCAATTAAATTAGTAGTATATCCCCCTGAATGTTCACCCAAATGATCACTTTAGTATATTAGATCTCATCAAACTTACCTACAGCTTTTTTTAAAGAATCAAGATCAGAATGACTATATATTTGTGTTGTAACTATTGAAGAATGACCTAACAACTCCTTTATTACAATTAGAGGAACACCTTTAATAGCTAAGTTGGAAGCAAAGGAATGACGAAGTGTATGGAAGTGTATCTTTTCACTAAGACCCGCTTTTCTTACTACTTTCTTAAAAGCTCGACTAACATAATCTCTGTTAAACGGAAAACCATTAGATTTAGAAAAAACATAATGATCTCCATCATCCGTATATCGCAGCTGATTTAATTCACTGTAAAGAATGTTACAAATTGGTATAATTCTAGTCCTTTTATTTTTTGTATGTAGATCATCATCTCCGATTGTGATACAATTCTTGTTTAAGTTTATATGTTTCCATTTTAGATTTACAATCTCACCCAATCTACATCCAGTGTAAAAACCGAATAAAAATAATTCTCTTATTATTGGTGAGCTAGTCTGTTCCAGTATAGTATCTAATTCATTCCTACATATAAATATTGGAGCTACTTGTTGAACCTGAGTAATTTTTACTTTTGCAAATGGGTTTGAAATGATCATCTCCCAATCAACAGCCTTATTAAAAGCTGCTTTCATATTCCTAAGATATACCTTATATCCCAGCGGAGCATTTTTCATAAGATAATTCTTAAAGTCTTCTGCATTCTTTACTGATAATTCATTCAAGGATTTTTGTTCACCAAAGAATCTAGAGAGATGAGTGAAACTGAGTGTCGTTGATCTCAAGTAAAATCGAGAAAAGTTATTTTCAATATATTTTAAATACTCTGATGCGAAATTCTCAATATTAACTGAATTCCCAAACCTGGAAGTCCTTTGTTTCTCAACCTCATTAACCAGGGTCTTAATCACCTGCAATTCTTCAAAGGAGAAGTTTTTAATAATATTTTGAAGCTGGTAGTTCATCAGAATTTCATTTACATACTTAATCTCTAATTCACAGAAATCATTATCGGATACTTAACTCGCAATTTTTTATCCTAGATGCGAAAAGACAATTATGCTTTCCTTCTCTAATAATTCTATCAATTCCTCTACAGTCAAACCGCGTTGCTTCCGAGTAAATAGATCTTCAGCAAAGCTTATGTGAATAGAAATCTTACCAATTATTGATTCAAAGTAGCTACCCAATTCGTCTTCAAGTCCAACTTGATCGAAATCGGATACCAACTTCGTCAATGAATCTAATTCACTTTTTACTTCCTGAATCCGATTAACTATTAATTGTTTAGTAAACATTTTAACCTCTTCGATTGTTTAAGGAATAACTAATATTATTGCAAATTTTCAATGACTAATGAAGATTTTGTTTATTAATAATTTCTTTTAACATTTTCATAATTTGTTCATCAGAAGATAAATTTTCAGTTCTATTATCTAATTTATCTAGCACTTGGAGCTGATGCTCAGGTGTTAATTGTGCATAAACAGTCATTGTCGTTGCAACATTTTCATGGCCGAAATTTTGACTTACTGCTTTAATTTCTTCCCCGGTTCGTGCAGATTTCAGAGCATAATAAATTGCAGAGTCTCTGTATTTGTGCGGAGAGTAATACTCTTTTTTAGTCAATTCACACTGATCCTTAAAAATTTTTCTCATACTTTCGGTACTTTCCCAGTATATAGGTTCTACTTCGGTTGCTTTCTGAAATGAAAGATTATCACCCTCTTTTTTTAATTTTGATCTTGGGAAGAGCGGATCGTTATTTGAAAATCCTTTCTTTTTAAGATGCTTCAACCAATCTAAAAAGTACCGCAGTAAATCCAGATCAAATTTGAATATTTTTGAGTAGATAGTTTTCCCAAATTTCGTCTTTACCCCGTACATAGGATTCTGTAATACATACAGTTCATCCTCGTTTATGCTCATAATAGGAAGAGTTATGAGAGCAAAATCCCGCAAGCCGGTTAAAAAAGTGAATGAAATCAAAGCTCGGTTGCGAAGTCCGACCTCAGTGGTTATATTAACAGAATCTGCTATTTCTTTAATGTATTCAAGCATCGGGAAATTTTTAATGGTCTTTTGAACAGCCAGCCTGCTTTCCTTCTTGCTAACAGTTAGATATTCCAGGGAATCCAGTTTGATGCGACTTTTATATCCAGGTTGAGTACATAGCCAGGTAAAGAAACCTCTTAAATGAATCAAATATGTTCGGTAACTGTTGGGAGCCATTGCTTTACCCCTATATTTTTTCTGTTTTAGAAAGTTCTTAAAATTTATAGCTCGCTCAGCATTAAAGCGATTAAAGTCTTCATCTGAGGTAAAATCCTGGTAAAGATGAATTGCTCCTTCCATTTTCACAACGCTCTTTTCATTTAGTCCTTTTGCCTCTAATAACCATGTACGATAGTTCCTAATTGCTTTAATATTTTTAACATTATGCTTGTTCATTTACTTTTACCTCTATGTCAGTGTTTGGGTAACTATTAGTATCATCAATTAATATTCTATGACGATGGCTTTTCTTCGTTATGATATTTTCAAATTCTTTAATTTTGTCCTCACTTGAAAATCTGCACAATGAACAGGAGCACACGATACATATCCCTCTTATGAGAATTTGTTTTTTGCCATGACCTATCAATCTTCCTGTAAGTTCCACCCTTATTTTATCAGGGATACTTTTTCGAGGCTCATTACATCTTGTACAATAAAATTCATCTACTTCTAAGGTTCTTCTTTTCTTCCTTCGTTCTTCTTGTAAAAATCTTTTTAGCTCAGATCCGAGAATCAGGATCGGTTTAGCAGTTCCATCCAGGATACTCAATCCTTGCTTCCTCCAGATTTGAACTGTTCGTAAGTGAATGTTAAATAATTCAGCAATCTCTTTGTACGAATATTCACGCCGACAACGAATGAGACTAATATTTATTCTTTTCCTCATAATATTAATTTTAACATGATGATTATAATAAGTTGTTACTCTGGAAATTAGAACCAAAAATGAGTCCGACAGAAATCCGTCAAAATTTATTGTGGTTTTTTTAAAATTTAGATGAAAAGAAGAGCGAGATAGTGGGTGTGAATAAGTTGAAGGATTCCGTCAAAAATTAGTTGACGGTTTTTCGTCATTTTTCAAAATAGATTTTACTTTATCGTATATTTTCAGTCGCTCCAAACTTTCTTTTAAGGTCGTGCGTGGTATATCAATATCCTTAGAAAATAAAGAAAAGTTTGGGTTTTTGTTTATTTTTTTCATTTTATTCTCTCTCATTCCAACACTTACTTCATAAAAATTGTGTGCATGAGGTTTATAACGTATTCACTGACGGTT
>JADFPP010000147.1 GCA_022562275.1 Bacteroidota bacterium | reverse complement strand
AAAATTGGAAGCAATGGCGTACCATTTGGAATAGGCAGTTATCTCTTTAAAACTGCAGAAACTTCGGGAGATCTATATTTATCAATTAATGATAAAGCAGGAACCTTTGGGGATAATTTTGGATACGCAGTAGTTATTATATCTGTGAATACTGTAACAACAGATATAAATCAAGATGGTGAGTTGGTGAGTAATCCAAGTGAGTTTAAATTGGAACAAAATTATCCGAATCCTTTTAATCCAACAACAACAATTAAATATCAAATTCCAGAATTAGGTTTAGTAACACTTAAAGTTTATGATATTCTCGGAAGAGAGGTTAAGGAGTTGGTTAACGCAGAAAAACCAGTAGGAACTTATGAAGTTGTTTTTAATGCCAAGAGCTTACCAAGTGGAATTTACGTCTACGAACTACAAGCAGGTGATTATATTGAGACGAAAAAGTTGGTGCTATTAAAATAAAATTCAAGATACAATTAAATCCACTAAAAAGAGCTGCGTTATGCAGCTCTTTTAATTTTAATTCAAGTTTTCTTTTCTCACAAACCTTTCCCCATCCCAGTAACGAACCTGCTCGAAGAGAATATCCAGATATTCCTTAGTATGGCTGTAAGGCAGCGGTAATTCGCCGCGGGCAACAAGTGAATCTCTTGCAACTTCAAATCCTTCAGATATATCAAGTTTCTTTAATGTTAAATCCTTTGTAAACTCAACCAATATGCCTTTATAATCCGGTTCTTTTCCTTCATATAAATAAAAGAAGGGCTCCTTTGTAACCGTATTTAGACTTAGATTTCCCCACATATCCCGATTAAATTTTAATTTAAAATAGCTTGTATAATCAGATTTTGGTAACAGCACATAGTTATTTACTTCAGCAATCGGTCTCCCTAGGAATATACGATCACTAACTGCCGGAAGCTGTCCTCCTATCTTATCAACATCAATGGAGAAGATAATCACCCTGCCCAACGAATTATTCACTCCGGTCATTATCAACTCATTATTCCCATCTTCATCTATATCACCAATTAAACCTGAATGCAGGTGTCCAACGTGCCACATAGTTGGTCCAAATCTTTTCCCGGTACTTAACTCTACAAAGAACACTGCTGACGGGTAAAGTATATTATTAGCGAATAGAGCCAATGCTTTTTTTCCATTAATCGTGATTGTGTCTATTATATTTGTCAGGTAATCCAGCGAATGCTGCTGTTCAATACTGCTGATACTATCCCTGAAGACATATTCCCACACGAGAGAGCCAGAAGATGAGAAACAAGCAACTCTGTTATAAGAAAGCGGCGGGGAATATTGATTTTTATCTTCCAGAGAAAGAATAACTTCATTAGTTCCATCATTGTCAACATCAAATATCTTTTGAGCAACGAGACTTCTGTTCTTTTCGTAATCAATGTAAGAATTATACCCCACTTTCTTTTTCCACAGTTCTTTACCGTTTTTATTTTGTACATATAACCAGGTACCTTTATTTACAAGTATTGCCGGGTTACTATCAAAATCATAGAGCCGCGCAAAGTAAACTAAGATTACAATCACCATAAAAAACAAAATCGCAACTTTATTATTAACTGCAAACTTTGCACTCCTCACAGCAATTTTCTGCTTCCTTATATCAACAAGCTTTCTGCTGTCTAAAAGATCTTCGAGTGTTTTTATACCGATAAGATTTAACTTTCTTTTGGGAAATTCTTTTTGAAGTGTTTTGAGTTTTGTTTCTGCGTATGGTAAATCTCCTTCCGGTACGACAAAGGTTTGAATGGGGGAGTAGAATACATTTTCAACTTTCTTCCCTATTATTTCCTCTGATGTTGCAATTAAGCTGCCGTCTTTTTCTAATCCGCCTGTTAGTGATATGCCTTTACCAGTTGTTATTACCACAGGTGAATTGTAGTAGCTCAAGAGTTCTTCGATAAAAGCAATCGTAAGTGCTGCTCCGAGAGAATTGCCCCTGTAAAATCCAACTCTTTTATCAAAACGGATAATTACTTCGTGGTGTTCTGCTATTCTTCTTGCATATTTTTTAGCCACTCTAACTGCTTGCTGCCAGGAAGTTTCTATTTGGTTTTTCAATTGTGATTCAATCTTTATCTCGCTCGGGATAAGCAAGAATGGCTCTATTCTAATTATAGGATGATAGAAATAAAACAGTTATTTTTGTTAAACAAAAATATTGCAGAAAAAACATGACACCAAAAGAAAAGATACTAGAATTATTTACTGAACTCTCAACAGTAGA
>JADFPP010000101.1 GCA_022562275.1 Bacteroidota bacterium | reverse complement strand
ACGCTGCCACATTTTAACAAGCAAATATTCATGATATTTTTTCAGGCAATGATACTCTCAATGAGTAAAAGATATTATACAACATATAAGAAACCGATTTCTGCCTAAACTTTTCTTTCCACATTATTTCAGTATTTGATATGAACTGCTTAATAAGTAACATTTTACGTATATAATTATAATCCCTGGATTTAAATTATAAAAATACACACCGCAAGACAAACTGGAAACATCAAATTGTACTTCTATACGTTCCGGCATTTTTATATTCAACAAACAATATCAAAAAGCAGGTGAGCTATTAACAAGGAAGTATTTTTAATCAGTTTAAAAAGATGATAACATTTCATAAACAAGCTATCTTTAGAATTTGTTTGACTGTCTAACCGAAATGCTCACTGGTGCAAGGGATTTGAAGCACCTGGCTGGCGCATTTGAACAGAACTTTGCAGCGACACAGAAGCAACCCATTCAACTCCAGCCCTTGCATCCAGTGCAGCAAATGTTAGGAGCTTAGACTGTGCTGGAATTCTCAAATTAAAAGCTACTCTCATGTTATGGCTCCAGTACTACAACACTGTCTTTTAAGTATCCGCCCTCCCATGGGATACCTGTACACGAAAATGTCGCAATCCCATACGGCTCATTTGGAATCCGATACCATTGGCTGACCCCAATTCGTTTGTTTATATAAGAGGTTATTCTTTTAGTGCCTGTGAGTCTTCCACTCTTTATCATAATTACCATTTCGAATCGTTTTACTGGAGGTAAGTCATTAGCAATTACGTAATCACTCATCTCAATAATCCGTGCGGTCACAACAAGAGAATCTGACATATCCTCATTAAGTGGAAGTAGCTGTGATTTCAAGAGCTTCACCCGATTGAAAAATGTTGCCCTGTCATTTGGCTCTATTTCTTTATTCCAGGATGTGTCCACCACTGGTTCAAAAGGCTCAGCTGAGAAATCGATGTAAGAGAGTTTAGGGAGCTTTCCTGATTCATCCTTGAAATAAGTAAGCCAATAAACCTTTCTCTCCTGTTCATTATAGCCCAAGAATCTTATCTCTTGTGGCCCACCGACAGTTGTTAGAGCAAAGTTTGCGCTTGGTAATAAAATAAGTACCCAGATCCAACCGAACTTCATTCGCATGCTAAATTGAAACTCTCCATAATAACCGAATGTAAACGTAAACGTTAATCCTAACCATATGATTAGGTAGTTTTATAGAAAACTACAAACATAAATTTTGAAATTCAAAGAATATTTCTTAATATTCTTATTATATCTAAAAATCATGAAAAAAAATACCTTTAGAAATAGAAAAACAATTTTTAATTCTACATTCTAAATTACCTCGCCCTACCCTGCGCAGCAACGGCTGCTGCTGCTTTTGCTATTTCATCGGGATCGCCTAAATAATAATGTTTTATTGGTTTCAAATCATCATCCAATTCATAAATTAGCGGAATGCCTGTTGGAATGTTCAATCCAACTATTTCTTCCTCGGAAACATTATCCAAATATTTAACCAAAGCTCTTAAGCTGTTTCCGTGTGCAGCAATTAAAACTTTTTTTCTGGATTTAATTGCTGGTGCAATTGTTTCACTCCAATACGGCATAAAGCGGGCAACTGTGTCTTTTAAACACTCTGTTAAAGGAAGTTCATCTTCAGTCAGGTTTGCATAACGGGGATCATTTCCCGGGTAACGTTTATCAGTTTTTTCAAGTGCAGGCGGCTGTGTATCATAACTTCTTCGCCATATTTTAATTTGTTCATCACCGTACTTTTTTGCAGTTTCAGATTTATTCAATCCCTGCAAAGCGCCGTAATGTCTTTCATTTAATCTCCAATTGCGGATGACGGGAATGTACATTAAATCCAGCTCATCCATCACAATCCATAAAGTTCTTATTGCTCTTTTTAAAACTGATGTAAAAGCTATATCAAAAGTATAACCTTCTTTATTTAATACTTCTCCGGATTTCTTTGCTTCCACAAATCCTTTTTCCGAAAGATCGACATCTGTCCAGCCGGTAAACCGGTTCTCTTTGTTCCAGGTACTTTCTCCATGGCGGAGTAAAACTACTTTGTACATTGCTGTCCCTTTACTTTATCAACAAATAAAAATTCGCTAAGTAAATTTAAACTTATTCTAATAAATCTTTTGATCTCTTCTTAGAAAAATCCTGCTGTTGATTCCTCACCGTCATAGTTTGTTGCAGAACTAATAATTGTCATGCTGTCCGGCAGCTGCCGGATTATTTCAGCATCCAACATTAATTAGTTTGAGACCCTGAAATAAATTCAGGGTAACATTTTCAGGTTGTACAACAAACTCTGTCATTCATTCACTAATCCGTTTTACTTAACGACGCCTTAAGAAAAAGATAACCAACCACACCGGCAATTAGCGATGCGGTTAAGATTCCTATCTTCGCAAGATTGAGTAGTGAGTCATCTGTAAATGCAAGACCGGCAATAAAGAGCGACATAGTGAAACCTATTCCAGCTAAAATTCCTCCCCCGTAAATTTTTCTCCAGCTAACACCTTCGGGTAAAGATGCAAGTTTAATTTTAACAGCCAGCCATGCGAAAGCAAATATTCCAAACTGCTTACCAAGAAATAACCCGGCAATTATGCCAACACTTACGGAACTTGTAAGTGCGGCGCCCAGGTCCATTCCTGTTAAAGTTACACCTGCATTAGCAAGCGCGAATAAAGGTATAATTAAAAATGAACTCCATGGATGCAATCCGTGTTCAAATCGCTGCAATGGAGTTAATATTTTTTTGCAGTTCTCTTCAATCGCCATTACATCCGTTTGCCGGTTTTCGTTGGTTAAAACATTTTCACCGTGCTCACCGGCACTGTTGAACTTATCCAACAAATCTTTCGTTTTCTCCGAAAATCTTTTAGTATTAATTCTGGCTTTGACGGGAATAGTGAATGCCAAAAGAACACCCGCTATAGTTGCGTGAATTCCCGATTGCAGTACTGCAAGCCATAATAATAAACCGAGTGTTGAGTAAATAATCAGACTTTTAACACCAAGCTTATTTACAATACCAAGCAACACTAAGATTACCGCCGCAGCTAACAATGCGCTAATAGAGATCTGTGAAGTGTAAAAGATTGCAATTACCAATACCGCACCGATATCATCGGCTATTGCAAGCGAAACAACAAACACTTTCAATCCAAGCGGCACGCGTGAGCCGAGAATAGCAAGTATCCCGACAACAAACGCTATATCAGTTGCCATCGGAATTCCCCAACCATTAACTGCTTCAGTTCCCGAAGTAAAGAATACATAGAACAGGGCAGGAACAAGCATCCCGCCGATAGCTCCGGCAACCGGGAGAGATGCCTTTTTAACCGAAGAAAGTTCACCGACAAGCAATTCGCGTTTTATTTCAAGCCCCACAACAAAAAAGAAAATTACCATCAGCCCATCGTTTATCCAGTGAAGGAATGAAAGTTTCAGGGATAAATCACCGGTATTAATTGAGATATATGTGTTCCAGAGATTGTGATAGCTATCCGACCATGGGCTGTTTGCCCAAATTAGAGCTACAACTGTAAAGATAATTAATAGAATTCCTCCGCTTGCTTCTTTATGAAGGAAATCATTTATCGGTTTTAATAAAACTTCGATAGGCTCTTTTTTTCTTGTCATTGTTCTTAGGCTGTTTGTTTGAAAAATTCAATATTAATTTAATAAAAATACACTTGTTGATCGATAGCTATCGGAACAGCATGACAAATATTAGTACTGCAGCAGCCTCTAATAATCTGTGCTGCAAAAATTACCAATCGTTTAAAGCTTTTCTTATGTCTACAATTTTTCCTAAATGGTAAGCATTATGCTCTACAATTATGTTGAACTCTCTCAGGTAAGTATGGGCGGTTGTATGAGGAATAATTACAAGCAAGTCGATCTTGGGATCGTTTACAAGTTCGATTACTTTATTGAGATCGTTTATAAATCCGTTGTAAGTTTTCTCCCACTGATCATCGGATAAAACAGTGGTTGGCTCCGCCCAATAACCCTCTGGCCATTTGGGTGATTGCCATCCGGGATTTATCATATATTTAAGAATATCCTCCTGTGCAATTCTCAAATGTTCAAGTTCTTCCCATATTGAATGAAGATTTTCATTCGGTTTTTTATTTCTTACAGCAGGAGAGATATTATTTATCGCTTTTTCAATCGATACAAAAGCCTGACCACCTTTTAAAGAATTGACCAAATGTTTTCTTAATCTTTCCATAAACTATTTATCATCCTTCTTTTTGTTTTTCTTTTTGTTCATCATTGTTCCGATAGCTACTCCAATTGCAACACCCATTCCAATACCAATACTAATGTTATTCATAGCAACCCCAAGTGCAGTTCCAATGCCAATGCCGATTGCTATTCCGGCTCCCATCATATTATTACTGTTTTTCATTTAGTTTCCTTGTATGTGATTCAATTATCCTTAATGCCAGGCTTGATTCTTTAATTAGAATAATAGCAGCAGCAGTTATACAGATTATCCCGATTATTGTTAAACCAATGGTTAATACTGTTGATATTTCATCCCAACCTCTTGTTAATCCACCTATAATTCCTGCAACTGCAAAAATACTTATTGAGGAATATAAAAACACAAGTGCATTCCTAAAATATCTTGCTCTCACAAGAAGATTATCAATTATTTCTTTTGAGTGTGAATGTTTTTCATCAATTTAATGATGCACTTCATCGTGCAGACGGTTTAATCTGATCGAAGTAGATAAAATTAACAAAGCAGCACCGGGTAATAACAGTAAGGGGCTTAACCAAAATCCAATTGAATCCATTTTCTATCTTTCTTAATGAAGCTATTCTTTAAATTCATCTAATTTACTAAAACGAAAATGTTATATACAACAAAATAGCATTAAATAAGTCCCGCACCTTTTAAGAAAATAATAGCTGCGGAAATAGTAATAACCGAACCGATAGTACTTATTACAACGATATTCCCGGCAAGTTTGCTATTTGCGCCCATTGCTTCTGCCATAATAAAACTTACAATAGCTGTAGGACAAGCAAACAGTATAAACATAATCCCTAAATCCATACCTCTGTACCCAAACAAGTAAGCAAAAAAAGTTAATACAACAGGCACAACAATAAGCTTAAGTATTGATGAACTGAATGCCAAAGTTGAAGCACGTCTGATGTTTTCGATATTCAGTGAGCCGCCTATGCCTATTAACGCAAGAGGCAATGCAACATCGGCAAGAAAGTTCCCGGTTGTAAGAAGCAACGAGGGTAATTCTAATTTAAAATACGAAAAAGGCAGTGCAACAATTACAGAAATTATCAGTGGATTTAATATTATTTCCTGAACAGTACTGCTCAGCTTAAGTTTTTTTATTTTTCTCATGGGAACAGTAAGAATAATAACAGCAAGCACATTATAAACCGGTAAAAGAAATGCGAGTATTAAAGTAGCTTTGCCTAACCCTTCGTCTCCAAAAAGATTGGCAATGATTGCAAGTCCGACAATTGCATAATTACTACGGTAAGCCCCCTGAACAAAGACGCTCAAATCTCTGCCGTCTTTTATAAAAAGTGAAGCGATAATCCAAACAATGAAATAAACAAGCAAAGTACCTGCGTAGATGAATATTATTTGCCTTATATCTAACGCCGCGGTTAAATCGAGCGTTGAAATTTTCATAAAGATAAATGCAGGAAGAGAAACGTTGAAAACGAATTTAGAAGTTATTTCAACAAAGTTTTCGTTGATAACACCAATCCTTTTTAGAAAATAGCCCAGCAGAATGATGAGGAATACAGGTGCTACAATGTTGGTTGTGAATATTATGTTTTCAAGCAATACTACAATCCCATTTATTTACAGGCAATTCCCTCATACATAAAAGTATGCGTCTTCGGACCCTTTTCCAAAAAATAATTTTTTATTTCGGTAATATCAAAACCGGCATTTTCAATAAGCAACTTAATATCTCTGTTAAGATTGCAGCCATCGGCCCAGATCTTTTGAAAAGGATTTATCCTGTTCTGCCATTTACGAATTTTAAGATCATTTGCGAGACCATGTTCCTGAAAGAAAAATTTTCCGTCGGGTTTTAATACACGGCAAATTTCTTTTAATGCCTTGTCAATATTCTGAATGCTGCACAAAGTGAATGTGCTTACAACCGAATCAAATGATTCGTCTTCGAAAGGAAGTTCTTCCCCGTTAAGAACCATGTTATCAACTTTAATTTTACTTGCTGAAATTCTTCCATGTGCCCGTTTATTCATTCCTGGATTTTTATCGATGATTGTTAATTTAGAAACCGCGGGTGGATAGTGGGGAAGGTTGAGTCCTGTGCCGAAACCGATTTCTAAAACTTCACCGCTCACATTTTTCAGAATATTTTTTCTTCCTTCTTCTATGTGCGGTTTGTCCATAGCCATATCATAAAAGAATGGGATAACTACGTCCGAGTAGAAACTCATTTTAATTCTCCTCTATTACCGATATAAATCTTTCAGGAACAGAGACAACTTTCTTTTTATCATAATCATAAAACACAATTCATGTTTTTACAATAGCGATTACGGTTCCTGTATTTTTGTTTGTGCAACGATACACAAAATCACAGCCACTCCGGGTGATGTCAGTCACTGCAATTTCAACTAATATTATATTGCCGTACAATCTATCAGCTTTATACTGAACGGCTGCATCAACCATAATAGTTCCGGCACCGGCAACATTCAATTCTGTAAAATTGTGTTGTTTGAGAAATCTCAATCTTGCTTCGTGTGCAATTGAAAGGACAGTATCATTCCCCAAATGACCGCCGTAGTTTATATCATTTATGCGGATTGGAATTTCCGTTTTGAAAATGAATTTATTGTGGAGTTCAATTTTAACTCTTACCATAAGTTATAACTTCTTCCTAAAAATATTCTTGCTCATAGCATCTTCTTTAAAACCAACTCTCTTTAAGTAATTTTTGTGTTTATCAACCTCACTTTTCGCAATTAAAATCTTAATGCCTTTTTCTTTAAGAAATTCTGATGCAGCATAATACAAATACTTTGCATTTTTTAAATCTCTATAGTCCGGTATTGCATAGTCTAAAAGTATTTCAGCTTCGTCTGATGATCTCACCTTGTAGATAAAAATACCAACCGGAACAAGGTTACGCAAGATGAAATAGTAATTGGCTTCTTCAATTTTATATCTATTAAAATCAGGTGAGAATTTTTTAATATCATCGCTGTAAAAATCTAAAAACTTATTTAAGTATGGATGTTTTGGATCGAGCACGGGCATCAGGCTAAATGCATCTTTCTTCCTGTAGATATCTATCAGGTAATAAATATCCACAAGTGCAATAAAAGAATTAAGTACAAGCACGGGATATACGTTTACAAGCAATCCGTAAATTGCGAATGTAGAAGCACCAAATAAATTTACCTTCCTTAAACGAACAATGTTTTTCATCATAAGAGAAAAAGCAATAAGTACAGAACCCGTATAACCAACTATTTCCTGCCATTCCATAGAATTTATTCTTCTGTTCATAATATTTATAAGGATTAGCTTAAAATTAAAGAATATAATTCAAATTACTCGATAATTGTAGAGATACGGAGCTGATAGATGATCAATCCACCAGAAAATTAAATTCTGTTGCATTGATTAAACTTTCCCTTGATTAGTATTGTCTAACCGATTAAGTTATTAACCATAAATTCAAGGAGAAAAAATGCTTAAAAAAACTCTGTCCTTAATACTTTTGACTTCTGTTTTGGTGTTTATTTTTAATGCTTGCAATGAAGTTAACAGCCCTCAGCAGGATTCTTTCCTTGCTGATCAGAATAATAGTTTTGAAACAATCGATAGCGATCTCTTTTTATTACAAGAAGGGGGAATGGATATTGATGCTGCTGCGGGCATCTTCTCAATAGGATGGAATGAGATATTCAGACCATTTCATGACGAATCGGAAATAGTGGGTATGGCTTTCGCTGTTGCTTTCGGAGAGCACAATGATCGTCACCGGTTTGGAATAAATATGGGCTCTGTATTTATTAATTATGGTGATCATAGTGTGGAACTTCATAAACGGGGAAATGATTTTAGAGGTGTAATGTACTCATTATTTAGACCCCCGTTTGGACATTCAGATCGACTTTTGAAGTTCATTCCACAAGAAGAATACCAATTTGAAGTAACAGGATCGGATGGTTTTTCACAGATTTCTTTTTCTCTTATTTCTCCTTCCGAATTGATAGATATTACCAGCCACAAACATGGTGATGTAATCGATCACGGGCAGGATCTGACGGTTACCTGGGAAGGCGGTGATCCACACAAAAAGGTAGCACTAAGGTTGATGCCGTTTTTCCGTCGTCATAATGATCACCGCGATAATCACCGTCGACATCCTGATCAAATAATCTTTGTAATTCTTGATTCTAATCCCGGGCATTATACATTTACTGCCAAACAAATACAGGAATTATTAAAAGGGACTGATACACGGCATTTTGTTCTTGGAGTATCCCAGATGGATTTTGGTGAAGTTGAGCATAAAAATGGAATACTGCGTACAGCAATGAGGAACGGAAACAGTGTGATGTTGAATATTGAATAAAGAAACAATCTATTTAAGTTATATTTAAAGCCGCTCTAAGTTGCGGCTTTTTTATTTCAATAAAACGAGAACTCGTCTGCATTTTTTAAAAGATTATAATTTACAGAATAGAATCTTTGAGATAAAAAAGAGCGGATTCGAGAATCCGCTCATAACTATTAAGATTACAATGTTGCAAGCATATCTTCAGCTTTCTTTTGTACGAATGCCTGGTTCATACTAGTTAACGCATTAAAGTTGGCAGACATCTCGGCATACTTTTTTGCTTCCTCATTATTATTATCGCCTGCATAAGCCAACGCAAGTTTATAAAAAGTGTAGGGATTTTGCTGGCTCGAATTCATAAACTCATCCAGGGCTTTTTTATAATCCTTTTCATTTAATGCAATTATTCCATTAAGATCGTGTGATAACCAGATTTGGAATGTGTTATTAGCAGCATTTGACCGCTTGCTGAATTCCATTGCCTTGGCTTTTGCTTCTTCTACGTTACCAGTCATAAGTAGAATCCTTCCCTGCCTGTATAAGTCAACCCTTATCGCATTTTCTTTTACTTCATCTGACAAGTTTGATACTTCTATTGTCGCAAGTGATTCTTCATATTTTTCTTTGGCTTCTTCGTATCTACCCGCTTCATAGAGAATATTTCCCATCATAGCTGAATCCGTAGCCATTGCACCGGGGTCTCTGATAGCGTTAGCTAAACCATACCGCTTAATCATAAGATCTATTGCATTATCGGTATTTCCTTCGTATACATTAGCAACTGCTAATGTGAATAGTGCAAATCGTCTTTCCCCATCATTTTTTGCTATAACATAACAAGCCTCACAATTTTCTTTTGCTTTATCAAACTCTCCCATGTAAATGTAATTGTTCGAAACACCCATATGTGAGGCAAAGAAGTCGGGATCCATAGATAAAGCCTTCTTATATTGAGTGATGGATTCTTCATACCTGTCAAGTTTCATTAAAAGTTCTGCATAAGAATCATAGGGATTGGGATCATCTGGAATTAACTCAATATACTTTTTAAATGATTCTTCAGCTGCATCAAAGTTCCCCAAATTCCTGTGTGAATAGCCCAGCATATTGTAAGAAGAAGAATAATCCGGATTTATCTCTGTAGATTGCTTTAAATGATCTACTGCTTTTTGATAATTTTGCTGACCAAAGTAATATTGACCTGCAAAACCGTGTGCTCTTTCATCATTCGGATAGAGTTCCACAAGTTTTGTTAAATATTATTCTTGCTTTTGTTGATCTCCGTCCACTCCGGATTTAAGAGCAAGGATTATCAGTTTTTCACCCTCAGACACATTATCTTTTAATGCAACCGCTTTATTATAATCCTCAAAGACACCTTTAGTTGTAGGATTTGCTAAAGCATGATAATAGTAAGCCATTGCAAACTCATTATCTATTGCAATTGCATTTTCAAAGTACTTTAGTGATTTACGTTGTTCCAGCTTTTCAAATAAATCACGTCCTTCTAAAAAATCTGTTACGGCTTCGTTAGAGCCAGAGGTAATTGGAATTTTATCATCCCCCTTTTTTTGGCACCCCACAATTAAAGTGAAGATAAAAAGAAATACTCCTAATGATACAAACTTCGGAGATAAAAAGTTGTTCATATCATTCTCCTTGAAATAGTTAATAATTAAGAGACTTCTGAAAAATAACATTTTGACAAACCATCATTTTGAATTTATTTCAAAATCCCACAAAAGATGCTGAAATGAATTCAGCATGACCGTGATGATTGAATTATTCAGAAGTCTTTGTAAATAAGTAATTTAACAGCTCTTCAACATTATCATAAAAGTTGTACCTTCACCGTGTACAGATGATTTTACAAATATTTTACCTCCGTGATATTCTTCGATAATTCTGTTTGCCAGACTCAATCCTAAACCCCAACCTCGTC